>SHXR01000036.1 GCA_009693235.1 Betaproteobacteria bacterium
CTTGCCGCGCTTGGCGATCTCGACCTTCAAGCGCACCGCATCGCTTGGCTTATGCGGCGTGTCGATCAGCACGATGCCATCGGAAGTGGTGACGAACCCGTGGTTGCAGCCGCGGAGTTGTGTTTCGATGAAGACATTTTTGGTCAGCTGGTGCATGGTTGCTCCTTGTTGGTTAGAAGCCATCTCAAAACCCGTGCGGCCGCGAGTGGGGCGCTGGGCCCTCAGGGCTAGGCGCGGCCGAGGCCGTGTACTTGATGTACACAATGAGGCCGAAACAACGCCATGAGGGGCCAGCGCCCCGCTCCCGGTTCCATGCATCGTCCCGTCGTATCGGGCTGCAACGCGGTTGCGGGGGTTTTGAGATGACTTCTAGTAGCGCGTCACGTTAGGGAACACGATGCTCGGGTCGCTGGTTGGCGTGCTGTTCGATGGGTTCGCCTACGGGATGCTGTTATTTCTCCTGTCGGTGGGCCTGTCGGTCACGCTTGGCATGATGAACTTCGTCAACCTCGCGCATTGCAGCTTCGCGATGGTGGGCGGTTACGTCACGGTCACGCTGATCAATGATCTGGGCTGGCCGTTCCTGGCGACGCTGCCGATCGCGTTTCTTGCTGCGGCGATCGTCAGCATCGCGCTCGAACGAACCCTCTTTCGTCGCCTTTACCGCGCCACCGATCTCGACCAGTGCCTGCTCACGATCGGCATCGTGTTCGTGTCAGTGGCCGTGGCGGCGTACTTCTACGGCACCATCCAGCAGCCCATCAACACGCCCGCCTACCTGCGCGGTACCGTCACTGTGCTCGGGATGACGGTTGGCGCATACCGGCTGTTCCTCATCGGTGTATCGCTGGCGGTGACGGCGATCCTGGTGGCCGCCCTTGAGTACACCCGCTTCGGTGCGCAGGTGCGGGCTGCCGTCGATAATCAACGCATGGCGCGCGGCCTTGGCATCGATGTCGATCGCGCGTTTGCGTTGACCTTCGCGTTAGGCGGCGGACTGGCCGGCTTGGGTGGTGCATTGGCGATCGAAATTATCGGCCTTGACCCGTCGTTTGGTTTTACCTATCTCATCTATGTGCTAATCGTGGTGGCGGTGGGTGGACTGGGCTCGATCGGCGGCTCGTTCGCTGCCGCCACGGTGATCGGCATCAGCGATATGGCGGGAAAGTATTACTTTCCGGAGCTGGGCGCCTTCGTCATTTATCTGGTCATGGTCGTCATTTTGATGTGGCGGCCGCTTGGGCTATTTGGCAGGCGCTGACGGCATCTAATGAGTATCCAGGCCAACAACCCACATCAAATCCTCTCTGCTGGATTGGGATGGACGCGCCTTGAAATCATCTTTTGGCTCGCGTTACTCTTGCCCTTCGTGCTGACACCGTCGTATTTGTCGCTCGCCAGTCAGATCGCGATCACTGCGCTCTTTGCGGTGTCTCTGGATCTGATTCTCGGCTATGCGGGCATTGTCTCGATGGGGCATGCCGCATTCTTCGGTCTTGGCGCTTACACCGCCGGATTGATCTCCAAAGCGGGTTGGGGCGAGCCGTTGACCGGTTTGGTCATCGCCGCCGCACTGGCCGCGCTCGTTGGCTATGGTATGAGCTTCATCATTGCGCGCTTCCGGCATCTCGCGCTGATCATGATCACCCTCGGGCTAGGTCTCCTGCTGCACGAAGCCGCCAATAGCGCGAGCTGGTTGACGGGCGGCGCGGACGGCCTGCAGGGCGTGAAGATCCGCCCGCTCTTTGAGACCTTCAAATTCGATCTCTATGGCACCACCGCCTATGCGTATTCACTGGCCGGCCTGTTCCTGATGTTCCTGATTGCCAGGCGGCTGATTCACTCGCCGTTCGGGCTCGCATTGCGCGGGATCCGGGAGAACTGGACGCGCATGCCGGCGATCGGTGCCGATAGCCAAGCCCATATTCGCAAGATCTACACCGTCTCGGCGGCGATCGCGGGGGTTGCGGGCGCATTGCTCGCGCAGACGACCGAAACCGTTTCGCTTGAAGTGCTGTCGTTTCAACGCTCGGCCGATGTGCTGGTGATTCTGATTCTTGGCGGTGCCGGTCGACTCTATGGCGGCATTATCGGTGCGATCATTTACATGGTGGCGCGCGATCAGTTTTCTGGTGTCAATCCGCAGTACTGGTATTTCTGGATCGGCTTGCTGCTGATTGCGGTGGTCATACTGTTGCCAAACGGCATTTTGGGTGGCCTATCCCGCCTAACCGTGCGTTGGGGAGGGACGTGGCGGTGAGCTCCGCACTCTCTACCAAAGGCTTGCAGAAGCGCTTTGGATCGCTCGTGGTCGCCCAGGACATCGCCATTGAATTGCCGCACGGCGTTCGCTACGCGCTGATCGGCCCAAATGGCGCGGGCAAGACGACGCTCATCAATCTTCTGACCGGCATGGTCCGGCCCGACGCGGGCAGCATCTTGCTGGGCGATGCTGACATCACAGCGCTGTCCGCACAAACGCGCGTCAAGCGTGGGCTGGTGCGAACCTTTCAGATCAACACGCTGTTCCCGCAACTGAATGCGTTGGAAAGCGTCACGCTCGCGGTGCTTGAACGGGAAGGCACGAGCGGTATCTGGTGGCGGCGCCTCCCGGTCCATCGAGATGCGATCGATGAGGCGTTCGGCATATTGCGATCGCTTGGATTGGCCGACCAATGTCATCGGCCGACCCGTGAAATGGCCTATGGTGAGCAACGCCTGGTCGAGATTGCGCTGGCGCTGGCGACCAAGCCGCGCGTGTTGCTGCTGGACGAACCGGCGGCAGGGGTCCCGAAAGAAGAAAGCGCCGGCCTATTTACTGCGATCGCCGGGCTCTCCGACGCACTCACGATTTTGTTCATCGAGCATGATATGGATGTGGTGTTTCGCTTTGCCAGCCGCATCATCGTAATGGTGAGCGGCCGCATTCTGGTTGAAGGAACGCCCGCTGAAATTGCCGTGGATCCGCGTGTGCGTGAGGTGTATCTGGGCGGCGTACAGCATGACTGAAGCCCTTCTTTCGCTGCGCAATGTACGCGCCGGCTATGGTGATGCGGTGGTACTGGATGATGTATCGCTCGATCTTGCCGAGCAGGGGAGCCTTGGTCTGCTTGGTCGCAATGGCGTCGGCAAGAGCACCTTGCTCTTGACCATCATGGGCTTTACGCGGGTGAGGCGCGGCTCGATTTACTGGAAAGGCGAAGACATTACCCAGCTGCCCTCGCATCGGCGGGCACGGCTTGGCCTCGGTTGGGTTGCCCAGGAGCGGGAGATTTTTCCGTCGCTGACCCTGGAAGAAAATCTGACGGTGGCGGCTAGGTCGGGGCGCTGGGATCTTGCGATGGCCTATGAGTTGTTCCCGCGGCTGAAGGAGCGGCGGCTCAATATGGGCAATCAGCTGTCCGGTGGTGAGCAGCAAATGCTGGCCATCGCGCGGGCGCTGATGACTAATCCGTCGTTGCTATTGCTGGATGAGCCCTTGGAGGGTCTCGCGCCGATCATCGTCGAAGAACTCGCCCGGGCAATTCAGCGAATGGTCAAGGAGCAGGGCATGGCGACCATCCTGGTCGAACAGCATGCCGAAGTGGCGCTCTCCCTAACGGAAAACACCATTGTGATCGAGCGCGGCAGGATCGCGCACCGCGGATCGTCCATGGCGCTGAAAAATGATGTGGCGGCGCTGCACCGATTGATTGGCGTGCAGGCAAGCGGTACGGTGGGGGCGAGCAGCGCGTAGGGGCGCCGCCGCCCTCCGCAAGCAGACCGCCATCGCGCATAATGTGGGTTCTGTGCCATATGGAACTGCGCGACATGCTGCAATCGCTCCAATTCGATAATTCTTTTGTCCGGCGCCTTCCGGCCGATCCGGAGGTTGGCGCACGCCGTCGGCAGGTGCACAAGGCGCTCTACTCGCGTGTTGCGCCGACCCAAGTGAAGTCGCCACGGCTGATCGCTTATTCCAGAGAAGTTACGGCACTGGTCGGCATCGACGAGGCTGATACTGCCGCGCCGCACTTCGCACATGTTTTTGGCGGCAATGTGCTGCTCGATGGAATGCAGCCCTATGCGGCCAACTATGGCGGCCATCAGTTCGGCCATTGGGCCGGACAGCTGGGCGACGGACGCGCGATCACGCTGGGCGAAACACTCAACGCGCAGGGCGAGCGATGGGAGCTGCAGTTGAAGGGGGCCGGCCCCACGCCGTACTCGCGCACCGCTGATGGACGGGCCGTGCTGCGTTCATCGATTCGCGAGTTTCTCTGTAGCGAAGCAATGCATCACCTCGGCGTGCCGACCACGCGCGCGCTCAGCCTGGTGGCGACCGGTGAGCCGGTGGTGCGCGACATGTTTTATGACGGCCGTGCCGCACCGGAGCCTGGGGCCATCGTATGCCGGGTGGCGCCGTCTTTCATTCGCTTCGGCAATTTCGAACTGCCTGCCGCACGTGGCGACACCGATCTCCTGCGGCAATTGGTCTATTTTACGATCACACGCGACTTTCCCGAACTCTTGATCGACGGGGTACCACCAATCGCCGAAGCGCAACACGCCGCATGGTTCATGACTGTGTGTGAGCGCACCGCCCGACTCGTTGCGCATTGGATGCGAGTCGGATTCGTGCACGGGGTGATGAATACCGACAACATGTCGATTATTGGACTCACGATCGACTACGGGCCTTACGGTTGGGTCGATAACTTCGATCTCGAGTGGACGCCTAACACGACCGACGCCGAGAACCGTCGCTACCGGTTTGGCCAGCAGCCGCAGATCGCCTATTGGAATTTGACGCGCCTTGCCAATGCGTTGCTGCCGTTGTTTGCAACCGATGCGCTCCTGCAAGCCGGACTGGAGAAGTACGTCCAGACCTTCGATGCAACCTATCGCGAGCACATTGCCGCCAAGCTTGGACTCGCCAAGTGTTCGGAGGATGACGTCGAGATGATGCACTCACTCTATGGGCTGCTGCAATCGGCCGAAGTCGATATGACGCTGTTCTTTCGTGCGCTGTCCGGCGTGAACCCGGCCGCTCCGGATCTCGCGCTGTTTGCCCATGCGTTCTATGATGAGCGCAAACGCACTGCGGCCGCACCGGATTTCACTGCGTGGCTTTGCCGGTATGGCGCGCGCATACAAGCCGACGCGCTTGCACCCGACGCTCGGGTTACCCGCATGCAGCGCGCGAATCCTCGCTATGTCTTGCGCAACTATCTCGCGCAGCTCGCGATCGAGCGCGCCGAACAGGGCGACGACACGGGCGTGCATGAGTTGTTGGAGGTGTTGCGTCGGCCATATGATGATCAACCGGGGCGCGACGCGTTCTCTGAGCGGCGTCCGGACTGGGCGCGCGAGCGGGCCGGCTGTTCGATGCTCTCCTGCAGTTCCTGAGATTCTGAAAACGGTGTCAAAGACCATGGGCAAATATCGCGGCAATCCGGCAGCGATCCGCGCGTTGGTGAAAGACGACCAGGTGCATCGCGATGTCTATATCGATGCGGAGTTGTTCGAGCTTGAAATGAGCGAGCTCTGGGCCAACACCTGGATCTATGTCGGTCATACGAGCCAGGTGCTGCGTACGGGCGATTTCTATACGACTCATATCGCATCGCAGCCGGTCGTGATGGTTCGACATGACGACCATTCGGTGCGCGTGCTGTTCAATCGTTGCGCGCATAAGGGTACGAAGATCGTGACCGACAAGTGTGGCAATGTCGGTGGATTCTTTCGTTGTCCGTATCACGCATGGTCTTATAAGACGGACGGCAGTCTGTTCGCCATTCCACGCAAGGACGGTTACGACGGTACCGGCATGGCTGCAGGGCCCGCGGGCCGTGGCATGGGGGAAGTAAAGAATGTCGAGATCTATCGTGGCTTTGTATTCGCCCGGCTCTCGGAGCGAGGCCCGGGCTTTCGTGAGTTCTTCGGCGAATCCTTGTCGTCGATGGACAACATGGCCGATCGATCGCCAGAAGGTGAATTGGAGATTGCCGGTGGGTGCCTGCGCTATCTGCATAATTGCAATTGGAAGATGTATGTCGAAAACCTGAACGACGCGATGCATCCGATGGTGGCCCATGAGTCATCGGCGGGCACGGCGAAGAAACTGTGGGAAGGCATGCCTGCTGATCTGCCAAAGCCGATGGCAATCGAGCAGTTCGTGCCATTCGTATCGGGTTATGATTTCTTCGACAAGATGGGTGTGCGGGTGTTTGACAACGGGCACAGCTATTCGGGCGTCAATTTCTCGATTCATTCGGCTTACTCGGCACTGCCCGACTATGAGCGTTCTCTCGTTGAGCGCTATGGCGAGCAAAAGGCGCACGATATTCTGGCAATGTCACGCCACAACACCGTCTACTATCCGAGCCTTACGATCAAGGGTGCCATCCAATCCATTCGTGTTGCACGGCCACTTGCCGCCGACAAAACCGTCATTGAATCCTGGACGTTCCGGCTAAAGGGGGCGCCCGACGCCTTGCTGCAACGAACACTGATGTATGCGCGTCTGATCAATTCGCCGATGTCGGTGGTAGGGCATGATGATTTGCATGCGTATCGGTCCATTCAGGAAGGGCTGGCCGCGAACCACAATGAATGGGTGAGCCTGCATCGTGATTTCGATCCGGCCGAAATCGGTGACACCGATCGGTCGGTGAGTGGACTGTCCGAGATTTCCATGCGCAATCAGTTTCATGCCTGGGCCAAGTTCATGACCTTGAATATGACGGCCGAGGCCTGATCATGCCGTCCGTGACCCAGCAAGATGTGATTCGCCTCGTCTATCGCGAAGCACGACTGATCGATGAGAAACGATTCGATGAGTGGTACGACCTGTTTGCCGAGGACGCGTACTACTGGGTGCCGCTTACGCATGACCAACCTGATGGCCTGAACCATACATCGCTTGCCTGGGAAGACAAACTGCTGCTCAAACTGCGGTTGGAGCGATTGAAGAATTCGCGTTCCTATTCCCAGCATCCAGTGAGCCGCTGTGTGCATGTCCTGCAGCAGCCGGAGATCGAACTTGCCGAGCGTGAGCGCTGGATCACCCGCACCCAATTTGTGTACTTGGAAAGCCGTGGCGATGATCAACAGACCTACGGCGGCCATGTGCTCCATACCGTCGTGCTGCGTGACGGCGCGCTCAGTATTCTTTTGAAGCGCGTGAACCTCATCAATTGTGATGCGGCGTTACCGTCGATTCAGATGTTTCTCTAAGGACAATCATGCCTCCATCGATCGCCCTAGTGACCGGCGGCAGCGCCGGGATCGGCAGATCCATCTGCGAGCATCTGCTGGCACGGGATTACACGGTCATTGCGCTGGACCGGCAGGCCGCAATGATCAACCACGCACGGTTCTCGTCGATCCTGGTTGATCTGTTCAATACCAATGCGACGGCCAACGTGGCGGCAGAGGTCTGCGCAAAGCATGCTGTGACCACCATCGTTCACAACGCCGGAGTCATTCGACCGTCGTTGCTTGCCGATGTGAAGCTCGATGATGTGCATGCTTTGATGGATCTCCATGTCGGCACCGCCATTACGATCACGCAGGCAGCGCTCCCCGTTATGAAGGCCGCGCGCTTTGGGCGGGTGGTGTTGGTCTCATCGCGCGCGGCGCTGGGCTTGGCGACCCGTACCGCCTATTCGGCTTCGAAGGCCGGCATGATCGGTCTGGCACGCACCTGGGCGCTCGAATTGGGGCCGTTCGGCATCACCGTGAATGCCGTCGCGCCGGGCCCGATCCTCACCGACATGTTCTACGACCTGATTCCGGCCGATAGTCCGAAGGTGCAAGAGGTCGCAGCCAACATTCCGGTCAAGCGGGTGGGGGTTCCGGATGATGTCGCGCGCGCGGTGATGTTTCTGGCGGCACCGGAAAACAGCTTTGTCACCGGGCAGGTGCTCTATGTCTGCGGTGGAACAAGTATCGGTAGCATTACGTTCTAACGCGAGCGGTAGCGTGCTTACTCGACCTTGATTTTTGCGCGTTCGACGACGCGTTCTATTTGGGCGCGCAGCTTGGCGATCAGTGCATCGAGTTCTTCAGGGGTCGAGCCCATTGGTTCCACACCCATCGATGCGAACCGATCACGCACATCGGGCAGCTGCAAAATGCGATTGACCTCGGTGTTGAGGCGTGCGACCACGATCTTTGGCGTCCCGGCCGGTGCAAACATCGCAGCGCGCACGGCGGCATCGAAGCTAGGCACGCCGGATTCCGCGATGGTCGGCCACTCTGGCGCAAGGCCGGTTCGTTTGGCGGTGGTGACGGCGATCGCCTTGGCGGTACCACCTTTGACGAGCGGCAGGGCCTGCACCAGTGACACGACGCCGAACGGCACGTCACCGCTCAAGATCGCGGTCGCTGCGGCCGGGCCACCCTTGTAGGGGATATGGAACAACCGGATGCCGGTTTCGGCCGCCAACCATTCGGCGGCGATGTGATTGGAGGTCGCGAGGCCGGGGGTCGAATAGGAAATTTCACCGGGCCGTGCCTTGGCTGCTTCGATCAGTTCACGCATCGTATTGAAGGGCGCCTTGATGTTTGCCACCAGCACCATGGGATTGATGGTGGTGAGTGCGATCGACGCAAAGCTGTGGATTGGATCGTAGGGAAGCTTGGCGAACACCGCCGGATTGATCGTCACGACGTTCAACGACACGACCAGCAGCGTGTAGCCATCCGGGGCGGCCCGCGCGACCAGTTCGGTGCCGATAATTTCACCGGCCCCGGGACGATTCTCTACCGTGAATGGTTGATGCCAAGCGGCGGCAAGTTTTTCGGTGATGACGCGCGCCGCGGTATCGACCGGACCGCCTGCCGCGGACGATACGATGACGCGTACCGCCTTGACCGGATAGGGTTGAGCCAGCGCGCAAAGGGCGATGCATCCGGCGCAGAAGCCAAAGAGCCATTTATTAAGGGAATGCATGGGCGCTTGCAATTGATCGGGCCTGCAGTTGATCGAGCCTTTAGAGCTTGGCAATTTCATGGGTACCGGCGGGAAATAGCTCTTCGGGTGTGAGCTTGCGTTGCGACAGACCTTGATCGAACGAATAGCGCGTCATCGCCTCGAGCGCCGCGCGATTCGCATTGACGCCATAGGCCCAATAGTCCTCGGCGAGCAGTGCCTCTGCGGCCAGCACTTCCTGATAGACCCAGGGCAGCGTGACGAAATTGACGCCGGCATCCTTCAGTTCATGAATCGCGATGTCTTTGGCCGCCACGAAAGCTTTATAGACACTCACCGGTAACCATGGATTTGCTTCGACCAGGCTTTTGCGGATGCCGATGAGATGCATGATCGGGAATATTTTGGTCTTCTGAAAATAGGCGGTTTCGACTGCCCGGAAATTTTCAAAGAGTCGCACGACCAGAGGATTCGTCCGATAGCAGCTTGGCACGCGCGCCGAAATCACCGCATCGAGTTCGCCTGCGTCGAGCATTGCGGCAAGCGTCTGGGTGGGACCGATCGGCGTGATCGAAACTCTTTTGTCAACAGTGAGCCTGGCCCGTTCGCGCCGTCCCGGTTCTTCCTGGCCACCAGTGAACCATTGGATGTCGCGCGGCCGCACGCCGTATTCATCTTCGAGGATGCCGCGCGCCCATAGGCAGGCGGTCATTTGGTATTCGGGCATGCCGATGCGCTTGCCGATGAGATCACGCGGGGTGCGAATGCCGCGGTCGTTACGAATGTAAATAGCGGAATGACGGAAATACTTCGACACGAATGCGGGGATCGCGGCATAGGGGCATTCATCGCGTGCGGTCGTCATTAAATAGGTGCTGCCGGAGAGTTCGGTGACGTCGAATTCGGCACCGTTCCAGGCGCGGTGAAACGCTTCTTCGGCCGACAGGGCGACACAATTGACTTCGCATCCTTCGATACGGACGCGGCCGTCAAAGAGGGCTTGAACGCGATCGTAGCGTTCGCATGCGAGGCTGATTCTTAGGGGCATGCAATGATCCTGGGAAAAAGCCTAGGTGCTCGATGTGCAGGGCTAGGGCGGGTCGGAAGGCGGTGGGATGTTAAGGGATAGCGCTAGTGGCAAGCGCAGCCGCCGCCACAGCCAATCCCGGCGATGCCTTTCGCGCGACCAAGATAGGCGCCGGCGCCCGACGATGAAGAAGTGCCAACCCCAAAGGATGACAGGCGCCGCGTCACCGATTCTGCTGCGCATTTCGGGCAGTTGGGCGTCACCGATGCCCGCACGAATGCTTCGAAATCGTGCTCGCACTTGTCACAGCGAAAATCAAACATGGGCATGGCGCATCACCTCGTTGGGGAACCGAGCGAGCCGATCCTATCTACGCTCCGTCCAATTCTATGCTTTGTGATCTTGATGCGCTACGACGGGCGCGATAGGGGTGGGGCAGACAGGCGCTGCTGGTCCGCGCAATTGCTGGTAACGTTGGCAAAGTTGGTCCGGATAATAGGAGGAAGACATGAAAGTCTCCGCGTTCGCGCAGGTTGCCTATCGCAAATTCGCCGACGGTTTTGAAAAGCAAAATGACTCGTCGGTGACCACGCCCTGGTCGTTGGTCGATCCCACCGAAGTGCGGGCGGCTTATAAGGATTATCTCGACGGTCTCATGCTGGCGGCACGGTCAGGCTTCGATGGTCTGGTCTTCACCGAGCATGGCCAGGCGAGTTACGACATGATGGCCAATCCGAGTCTGGTGGCCTCGGCGCTGGCCTATGCCACCGAGTCCGAAGGGCTCAATGTGGCGATTTATCCCGCCGGGCGTTCCCTTGGCAAGTCGCGCGAACCGCTCAGGGTCGCCGAAGAGTACGCGATGATCGACAATATCTGCGGCGGGCGATTGGTGGCCGGCTTCCCGGTCGGTCTCATGTATGACGCATCGATCAACAATGGCGTGCCGCCGATTGAAATCCGTGGTCGCTTCGATGAAAACCTCGCGCTGGTGTTGAAGGCATGGCGTGAGAATGATGCGTTCATGTTCAATGGAAAATTTTCGCAGTTCGAATGCGTGAATATCTGGCCACGCCCGCAACAGCGTCCGCGTCCGCCGGTCTGGCTCACTGGAACCGGCAATCCTGCGACCATGCAAGTCGTCTTTGACCAGGATTTTGGTTTTAACTATCTGAGTTGGTTCGGCACCAAGATCACCGGTCCACGCATCTTCGGTCGGTTCTGGGAGATGGCAGGCAAGCTTGGCAAGCCGCTCAACCCGCATCAACTTGGCATCCTGCAAGTCGCCTGTGTCGCGGCGACGGATGCCGAGGCAGAACGCAAATACAAGAAGCACATTGAATACCTGTTCAATCGCGGTCCCGGGGCGATCGCCGGTGAAAAGCTCGCCATTCCCGGTGGTATCGGACTGCAAGGACTGCATGCGCTGATGCGCGATCCGAGTGATTTCGGTATCGCCCATGAATTGCGCAGCGTGTCGTACGCGAAGTTGGTTGATGTGGGTTCGGTCATTGTGGGCAGCGTTGCAACCGTCACCGAGCAACTGACGGAACTCGCGAAGACGCATCGCATCGGCAATCTGCATTTGATGATGCAGTTCGGATCGATGCCGCGCGAATTGGCGATGGAGAACATCAGCCTGTTCGGCAAAGAAGTGGTGCCGAAGTTGAAGAACGTATGGAAAGACGAGCCGCATCATTGGTGGCCGGAGCGACTGGGTGGGCGCCCGCGCTATTCCGCGACCCAACCGGCCGCGCGCGCGATGGGAGGTGCATGATGGCAGGCCTCGTCGATACCAAAGAACGGTTGGTCGATGTCTGGGGTGGCCGCGTCAAGTTGCGTTTTCAGATCGTTGGCACCGGCGCACCGCTCATCTATCTGCATCCTGCGGCAGGGCTCCACTTCGATCCTTTTCTCGCTACCCTTGCCAAGCGCTATACGATTGTTGCGCCGGAGGTGCCGGGCACGAGTCCGGGTGATGGCAACGCGATTCACCAGGTCGATGATCTGTGGGATCTCGTGCTGCTCTATGAAGAGGGTATTCGCAAGCTCGGGCTGAACGGCACGCCGATCCTGATGGGGCAATCGTTCGGCGGCATGTTGGCTGCCGAACTAGCCGCGCATTTCCCGGCGATGTTCAAAAAGCTCGTGCTCTTTGATCCGATTGGCCTGCGTCGCGAGGGACTGCCGATAACCAATTGGATGACCACGCCGCCCCCCGCACTCGCCGCGCTGCTGTTCAAAGACACGTCACATCCGGCTGCGAAGGCGATGTTCACACCGCCGGCTGACCCCGAGGCGGCTGCCAATGGGACTGCCGCGCTGGTCTGGGCGCTTGGCTGCACCGGCAAATTCGTTTGGCCGATCGCCGATAAGGGCCTCCGGAAGCGCTTGCATCGTGTGACCGCGCCCACCCTGGTAATCTGGGGCGAAGACGATGCACTCATCTCCTCGGGTTACGCGAAAGAATTTGGCAACGCGATCAAAGGGAGTCGCGTTGAGGTGATCCCCAATTGCGGGCACATTCCGCAACTGGAGCAAGGCGAGACCGCATTAAAACTCGTCAACGCTTTCTTGGGCGATTGAATACGTAGATTGACGTAACGGCTCCGATGCTTTTATTTGACGCCCTGCTTGGCGGGCTCGTTCTGGGTGGCCTGTACGCGCTGATCGCGACCGGCCTCAATCTTCAGTACGGTGTCGCGCGGATCATGAACCTTTCCTATGGAGAATTCGTGATCCTCGGTTCCTTCGTCGCCTATGGATTTTCTGCGCAGCTGGAGATGTCGCCGCTCTGGGCATTCCTGGTCATTGTGCCGATCGGGTTTGCAACCAGCTGGTTGATCTACCGCTATCTCATGCTGCCCTTGGTCCGGCGCGCGCCCAATCTCGATGCGTTGGAGGCGGACAGCATTCTCGCGACCTTTGGCCTCCTCTTCGTGATGCAGGGGACGTTCTTCGCCGTCATGGGCGGCAACATCTTCGGCTACTCATACCTTGCATTCCCGTTCGAAATTTTCGGTAGCAAGATCGCCGCTAATCGATCGCTCGCATTCGTAGTTGCGACGGTGATGGCATTGGTCTTGTGGGCATTGCTTCGCTACACACGGCCGGGCACGGCGATTCGCGCTCTGGCGGTCGATCCGGTTTCAGCGGGACTGGTCGCGATCGATGTGCCGCGCTACGCCGCGCTGGCATTTGCTACCGGTGGTGCGTTAGTCGCGGCGGCTGGCGTGCTGGTAAGCATGTTTCTCAGCTTCACCTCGGCAGGCGGTGTGATCTTTACGACGAAGGCGCTCATCGTGGTCATCATGGGCGGCGTCGGCAATGTGATGGGTGGATTTGTTGCCGCGATCCTGCTTGGGCTCGCGGAAAGCCTGGGCGGCTTCCTGATCGATCCAGGCCTCACGCTCGCCATCAATTTCCTCATCTTCATCATCGTGCTGCTCTGGCGCCCGAAAGGACTGTTCGGTGCGCGCTGAGCTGGCAGCGATCCTGGAAGAGTCGCGGAAAAAACCGGCATTGTTGATCGGGCTGGGCGTGTTGCTCGCGCTTGCCATCGCCATGCCTTTTTCAGTCAACAACTACGTCCTGTCATTCTTCAACAACATGCTTGGGTTCGTGGTGATGGCCACGTCATGGATGTTGTTCTCGGGAACCACCAAGTACATCTCGCTCGCCACCGCCGCGTTCTTTGGGCTGGGCGCCTATCTTGTGGCAGGCTTAGGCGAGTTTCTTCTCTATCCGGTGCTGATCGTCGTGGTTGGCTTAAGCGGCTTCCTGGTTGCCCTGGTCGTTGGCCTGTCCACTTTGCGTTTGTCCGGTGTGTACTTCACGATCTTTACGTTCGGCTTGACTGAACTGGTCCGACAGATCGTGACCTGGTACCAGGTGAAAGTGCTGGGCTCAGTCGGTAGTTACATCTTCATCGAATCGACCGCGGCCGACATCTATTGGCGCATGTTGATCCTCGCGATCGTGCTCTACTGCGTCGGTTTTCTGTTGCTGCGCAGTCGCATCGGACTCGCCTTGAACGCCATCGGCGCCGACGAAACCGTCGCCAAGCATTCCGGCATCAACGTCATGGGCGTCAAGCTGGGAGTCTTCGCGCTCACATCGGTATTCATGACCTTGACCGGCGCCATCATGGCACCACGCTGGACGTACATCGATCCCCCGATCGCGTTCAACGTCATCGCATCGTTTGAAGTGTTGATCATGGCATTGCTGGGTGGGGTCGGTCGGCTGTGGGGACCGATCGTCGGCGTGGTGCCGATGCTGCTGGTCTCTGAGTATCTGTCGACGCGCTTTCCGAACTACTTCACGATTCTGCTGGGGCTCGCCTTTATGGCGATCGTGTACCACATCCCAGGCGGCATTCTCGGTGTCATTGAAACGTACTGGCGCAAGCGTCGCGCACCGAGGCCATGAGTACCCCGATCCTCAATGTCACCGATCTATCGAAAACCTTTGGTGGATTGAAGGCGGTTGACGCATTGACCTTTGCAGTCGAACAAGGCGAGACGCTTGGATTGATCGGGCCGAATGGTTCGGGTAAGACCACGGTGCTGAATATTTTGACCGCGGCGTTTCCGAGTGACGCCGGCCGCGTGACGTTTGATGGCAACGAAATCGCCGGCATGCCGGCTTATCGCGTTTGTCGCGCGGGAATCGCGCGTACCTTTCAGTTGGTGCGCCCACTTAAAGGGATGTCGGTGGCCGATAACGTTCTGGTCGGCCGCATCTATGGGGCCGCCGCAGAGCCGATTGCACCGGCCAGAAAAAAGGTACGGGAGTTGCTCGATCTGGTGGGGCTTGGTGGCCGCGCGGAAATGCCGGTCGACGCGCTCACATATATCGATCAAAAGCGGGTTGAACTGGCCCGTGCACTCGCTGCCGATCCGAAGTTATTGCTCTTGGATGAATGGCTTGCCGGCCTCAATCCGACCGAGCTGGAAGCCGGCATCACGCTGGTTCGATCCTTGAAGGGCAGGGGGCTTGCGATCATCTTGGTCGAGCATGTCATGCATGCGGTGCGCAGTTTGTGTGACCGGTGCATCGTGCTTACCGCGGGGCGTTGCATTGCCGAGGGATCCCCGGAGGCAGTGCTGACCAATGCTGAAGTGAAACGCGCCTATCTGGGGGACGATGGTGCTTGAAGTCGAGTCGCTGTCGGTCCTCTTTGGCCGTCATGAGGCGCTCCGTGATGTGAAAATTCGCGTCGCCACCGGGGAGACCGTCGTCATTCTCGGTGCCAACGGGGCCGGTAAGACAACGCTCCTCAAGTCCATCGGCGGCCTGGTTCGCCCGCTACCGCAATTCAAGCTGCGGCTCGATGGTAAGGCGCTGCAAGACGAGCCCGCTCATGCGCTGGTGGAAGCGGGCATTGCGTTGGTCCCGGAAGGTCGCGGTATTTTCGGTGAACTCACGGTGCGCGAAAATCTCGATCTCGGCGCGTTCGCCAAACGTGCGCGGGCGAACGAAGCGCAGAATCGCGAGCGCGTACTTGGACTATTCCCGCGACTTGCCGAACGCTTGCAACAGCGCGTCCGCACGATGTCGGGCGGTGAGCAGCAAATGGTGGCGATTGGGCGCGCGCTGATGTCCGATCCGCGCGTGCTGCTGTTGGATGAGCCATCGCTTGGCTTGAGTCCGCTCTTGACGAAAGAATTATTTCAAGCGCTGGCACGCATCCGCTCCGCCGATATAGCGGTCCTGTTGGTCGAGCAGAACGCCATCCAAGGTCTTGGCATCGCCGACCGCGGTTATGTGCTGGCCACTGGGCGGATCGTTGCTGAGGGTCCTGCCGCCGAACTGCGCGACGACCCGGCCATCGCAAGGGCCTATCTCGGCGAGGTGAAAAGCACGGCGGCGGCGCGTGCAAGTAGCGCCAAGGATGGTACCTTTGTTTCCTATGCGCATGCGGATGTCATGGCGCGGGCGCGTCGGGTCGCACACGTGCTGCGCGAGCGAGCCGAGGAAACCAGCAAATTGCGACGCGTTCCGGAGCACACCATTCAGGATCTATGGGATGCCGACCTTTGGTATCTCCTGAAGCCACGCAAGTTCGGCGGTCCGGAATTGCGGCCAAGCATGATGTACGACGTCGCCCATGAGCTTGGCTGCGGTGATGGGTCCGCCGCCTGGGTGTTCTCGATCATGAGCATTCATGATCTGTTCATGACGTATTTTCCACTGCAGGCACAGGAAGAGTATTGGGCGACACCGACTCTTTCCGCATCGAGTTTTGCACCGGGTGGCAAAGGTACGCCGGCAAGCGGTGGGTTTCGGCTGTCCGGAAAATGGAGCTTTTGCAGCGGTATCGATAACGCCAAGTGGGTGCTGCTAGGCGCCGTGGTGGGCATGGTGAGCACGAATCCGCCGATTCCGGATATTCATTTCATGTTGCTGCCGATCGCGGATGTTCAGATCATCGATGATTGGCATGTGATCGGCCTGCGTGGCAGTGGCTCGAAGAGCGTGGTGGTAAGCGATGTCTTCGTGCCGGAGCATCGGATGATCAGTCTTGCTGAAATCAGCAATGGCACCTCGCCGGGGAGCTTTATTCATCCATCGCCGCTCTACCGTGTGCCGGTCTGGGCGGTATTTCCATTCACCATTTCCTCTTCGGCGGCGGGCATCGCGCGCGGCGCATTTGAGGTGTTCGTCGATGAGATGAAGGTTCGCGAGACCGCCTATGACCACGCCCCCATGGCAAAGAAGCCCGGTGTGCATATGCGATTGGCGGAGGCGGGGGCGCTGATCGATGCGTCGTCACTCCTCTACAATCGATCGCTGACTGAAACAATGGCGCGGATCTACTCGGGTGAGCCGCTATCGATTGAATTTCGGGTGCGCAATCGGCGCGATCAGGGCTTTTCGATTCAGATGGCAAGGCAAGCGGCCGAGCGACTTTTCAATGCTCAGGGTGGTAAGGGGTTGCATGACGCCAATCCGGTGCAGCGCGCGTTCCGCGATCTGGAGGCGATGCAGGCGCATATCGTAGGTGGCTGGGATATGCCGGCGCTTAACTATGGCGCGGTGACCTTGGGCGGGCCGCCGTCGGATCTTTTCTTCTAAGAGGCCGTTTCAAAATGACGGCAAGCTGCCCAAACTTAGGGGAGTTTGAGGGGTGTTGCCTCTCATATCAAGACGGCTTCTAGGTGTCGATCCGGGTCGACGGGACTCAGATTGCCGAGAGTTTCCGTGCTGCCTCGAGATTGATGACTTTCGAGCTGTTGATCGCCATGGCGGGCGCGAAGTGCCGGTCAATCCATTTAATGATCGGCAGAAATTCCTGACGCTCAGGCATGCTCTGCGCGGCATCCAACTCGAAAACGCCGATCCCTTGCTCGACGGCTGCTAGATACGTATCCGAATCCTGGATTCTGGACAGCATCGGTAGTCCAAGTGAACTGAGGAATCGCTCGAACGGTTCGTAGGTCGGCATCGAGCTTCGTACGCGATTAGCGATGACGGCAACGTCGACCTTGCGCGCACGTACTTTCCCGAAAATCAACAGGTCCTTGATGAATTTCGCGGTCGCATGGATGTCGATGGGCGAGGGCGTGACCGGCACGATAATCAATTCGCTCTTGGCGACAATTTCCTGGAGCATGATGCCGTTGATACCGCCCGGTGCGTCGAGAATAAGAATGTCGGTGGTGTCCGGCACCTACATATGCAGACTACGAATTTGTTGTCCGGTTTGTCTGACCGCGTTGGCGCCATGGATCTGCGGTAGATCTGAGGGACGCTGCTTCAGCCATTCGAGGCTCGATCCCCGTGGGTCGTAATCCATGATCGCGACCTTGAGGCCGGTCGAGGCATAGTAGCTGGCGATATTGGTCGTCACGGTCGTCTTACCGCAGCCGCCTTTTGAATTGATGACTAAGAGGGTTCGCACTGGTCACCGCTCGCCAAGATGAAACTTCGATGGGTCAGGGCGAAGATTCGCCCGCTACCTGCCATTTCATTATGTCGGCGGGATTTCTTACACAAGTAGGATGAACCCAGGGTTTGTTGCGGACCAAGCGTGATGGTTTGCCCAGCGGCACGGTCCGAACGGTCTGTTGTGACCGTTCGGCGGCAATTCATGCAGACGAGGATGGTCCGTGGCGCAATTGCATCAGCATTGTTCTGGGCTTTAGTCTGGCATCGGATACTCACCGGCATTCCGAACCCAGCCGGGTTTTTCCGAGAAGTCGATCCGTGGCGGGCTGAAGATGTCGAAGAACCAGTTGGGGCCACCGCCGGTATAACGGGTGGTGTGGATCAGATTCGCCGGAATGACCAGTAGCGCGGGACTCTTGAATTCAACATGTTCGTCAGGGCGCCAGGCCGACATGTCGGGCGTCCACGGGGTGCGTAAATGATGAAACACGGTCCCGGAGAGGGACAGCGAGCCCTGTTCAAAGTCCGCATGCGAATGCGGACTGAGACTGCGCGTATCGCGTGGCACCGTAATGGGTTCGAAAGCGTTGATCATTAGATTGGTACTGCGGAACAAACGTCCAAACGTCTGCGGCTCGCGGTAATTCTCAAGCGGATAGTGGCGGAGCTTGAAGCCACCAATTGGGGTAGGCCAGGGCACCAGCGGGACAATTTCCGGGGCGCCATCGGCATAGGTGGATACATTGGCAGACTGTGCGCACAAATCGGTCGCACGATTGGAAAAGACGCGTGCTATCACGCCCTTTGCGGTGGCGGTCACCGTGCTTCTGCCGGGTGGAATGATGAAGAGCGCATCGCCGGGTGAGACGGTGCGTACAAGACCGGCTGCTACCGTTGCGCCGGCACCCGGTGTCAGGATGAGCATGTACTCATCGGGATGGTCGTCTCGTACCAAGGCCGATCCGGCGACAACCTTGGAGATCGCGACCACGAAATTGGCGGCACGGGTAATCCATGTTTGAGTACCCAGAGCATCGGCCTCCTCTGGCGGTTGCCGGTGGTAATGCGCCTGCGTGGCGGGGCGCAGTGGTGCGTTGTTGGCAGCATTTCCTGCACGTTTGATGTGTTCCGATGCCATATTGTCCCTCTCTCCTTTTGGTTGACGCTGCGCAGCCCGCGCTGACAACGCCTAGGGCTGTCCGTTGGTCGTCCATCCGCCGCCTAACGCCTTGACCAACAACACCGCGGCGATGAGTCGGCGCCCCTCGAGATTCAATGCCGTGCGTTCTGCATTGAGCGCGGTCGTCTGGGCGTTGATGACGTTCAAGAAGCTCACGACGCCCGCGCGGTATTGATTGGTGACCAACTCGGTCGCATGACGCGCCGCCCGCACCAGTTCATCCTGCACCTTCGCTTCTTCCTCGAGGATCCGCAGGGTGGCAAGCTGGTCTTCCACTTCCCGAAAGGCCGCGAGGACCGTCTGACGATACAGCGCGACTTCGCTATCGTACGCCGCGATGGCTTGTTGCGAGACGGCTTTGCGTGCGCCGCCATCGAAGAGGGTCTGGGCGAGACCGGCGCCCAATGCCCACACGCGAGAGGGCACACTGATGAGATCGCCGAGCAGGCTGTTGCGAAACCCGAGCGATCCCGAGAGCGATAGGGAAGGGTAGAACGCCGCCTGCGCCACACCGATGCGGGCATTGGCTGCTGCGATGCTGCGCTCCTGTGCGGCGATGTCGGGCCGGCGTTCGAGCAACTCGGAGGGCAAGCCAAGCGGAAAGCTGATGTGTTTAGCGATTAGCGGGGCGGGTGGGATTGATAAGGAGGACGCTGGTTCACCGACCAATAGCGCGATTGCGTGTTCAAAGCGAGCACGGTCGATGCCGACATCGATCAGTTGCGCCTGTGCGCCTTTCAACTGCACATCGGCTTGCACGACGTCCACCTTTGCGGCGACACCTGATTCGTAGCGATTGTGGGTTAGATCGAGCGACCGTTGAAAGGCTTCGACGGTGTTGACGAGCAGCTCGCGCTGTGCATCGATGACGCGCAGCAAAAAATAGTTTTGCGCGAGCGCTGCCTCAGCGGAAAGCCGGGCGGATTCCACCTCGGCGACGCTCGCCTGCTCGGTCGCGGTAGCCGCTTCAACTGTGCGGCGCACCTTACCCCACAGGTCCGGCTCCCAGAGTGCATCGGTTCCCAAGTGATAGGTGGTGGTCGCGCCGGTGGAAAAACTCGATCGCACGCCGGACCGGCTGGCTGAGGCGTCCGCGCCGACGGATGGATACCATCCAGCCCGCGCCTGGGCAGTGACGGCCTGGGCTTGTCGAAAGCGTGCTTCAGCAATGCGAAGGGTTTGGTTCGACACTTCGATGCGACTGGCCAATGTATCCAGTTGCGGATCGGTGAAGATGGACCACCACGCACCGCGCGGGATGCCATCGGCGGGCCTCGCCTCCTTCCATCCCGGCCGATAGGCGGTTGGCACCGGGGCGGTGGGCTTGACGTAATCGGGGCCGACCACGCTACACGCGCTGATCAACGCACCAAGGCCTGCTGCGAGCAGCGCACGCCCCATCATGCTTCCTTGACCTCGGCCGGGCGCCGGCTCCACACCGACCAAAGTCGCAGGCGTTCGAGATAGAGATAGACAACTGGCGTCGTATAGAGCGTGAGCAGCTGCGACAGCATCAGGCCGCCGACGATGGCGATGCCAAGCGGCGTGCGCAATTCCGCGCCGTCACCCACGCCAAGTGCCAAGGGCAACGCACCCAGTGCCGCCGCAAAGGTCGTCATCATGATCGGACGAAAGCGGAGCAGACAGGCCTCGCGGATTGCGTCACGCGGGCTTTTGCCGTGGTCGCGCGTCGCCGTGATCGCAACATCGACGATCATGATGGCGTTTTTCTTGACGATGCCGATCAACAGAAACACCGCAATCAGCGCGACGACATTGAATTCGCTGCCAAAGAGCATCAAGGCGGCAAGGGCACCGACACCGGCCGATGGAAGCGCCGAGAGAATCGTGATCGGATGGATAAGACTTTCATAAAGGATGCCAAGCACGATGTAGAGGGTCACGATCGCGGCAAGAATCAGCATCGGTTGGGCGGTTAGGTTGGCCTGAAAGCCGCGTGCGGTGCCCTGAAAGCTGCCGACGACCGAACCCGGTACACCGATCTGCACCATGGTGTCTTGAATGGCGGCTGTCGCGCTCGACAGTGAGACGCCTTCCGGTAATCCAAATGAAATGGTGGCGGCCGCGAACTGGCCTTGATGATTGACCGAGAGGGGTGTGTTGGTGAGCTCATAGCGGGCAATGGCGGCAAGTGGCACCTGCGCGCCATTGGGCGCGCGAATATAAATGTCCTGCAGGGCTTCCGGACCCTGCGCATAACGTGGGTCGATCTCCATCACCACGCGATATTGATTGCGTTTGGTATAGATGGTGGAGACCAACGCCTGGCTGAATGCATTGCCAAGGGTCGTATCGATGAGATCGACGGTGATGCCCAAGCGCGCGGCCGACGAACGATCGATGATCACGGATGTTTGCAGCCCGCGGGTTTCCTGGTCGGAACTCACGTCGGTGAGCGCCTTGACATCTTGCAGCGCGAGCTGCAGCTTGGTCGTCCAGGTACGCAGCAATTCGAGGTCATCGCTTTGCAACGTGTATTGGAAAGATGCATTGCCCTGACGGCCACCCATGCGCACGTCTTGCACCGGCATTAGCCAAAGATTGACCCCCGCTGCACGGGCAATGCGCGGACGCAGACGCGCCACCACTTCGGCCGAGGAAACCTTGCGTTCACTGAGTGGTTTCAATGACACATGCATGTAGGCGGAATTGCGTGCCCCGCCCCCCGCAGTTGCCGCTACCGACGCCACGGCCGGATCGCTCCCGACTAATTCGACCATCGCGGCGAGCTTGTCACGGGTGATATTGAACGATGCCGTCTGATCGGCACGCAGAAACCCAACGAGTCGGCCGGTATCCTGTTGCGGAAAGAACCCCTTTGGGATCTCGGTGTAGAGATAGACGTTAAGCCCGATCGCGGCAGCCATGACCACGATCATGACCAGCGGATGCCTGAGCGACCAGTCCAAACTCACTCGATACGCGGTCATGATCCAACCAAATACGCGTGCTGCGATCCGCGATGCCAAGCCCTCTTGGGTCGGCGGCTTTAGGGTCAGGAGGCGGGCGCACATCATCGGCGTCAGGGTGAGGGACACGACGAGGGACACCATCACCGCGACCGACAAGGTGACCGCGAATTCGCGAAATAGGCGCCCGACAATGCCTGGCATAAAGAGAATCGGGATGAACACGGCCACCAGCGACAAGCTCATCGAGAACACGGTAAAGCCGACTTCACGGGCGCCAATCAATGCAGCGGCGACTGGCGCAACGCCTTTTTCGATATGTCGCATAGTGTTTTCAAGCACGACAATGGCGTCATCGACGACAAAGCCGGTGGCGACGATCAAGGCCATCAACGATAAATTGTTGAGGCTGTAGCCAAGAAAGTGCATGAACGAGAAAGTTGTGATGATCGAAATAGGCACCGCGACGGCTGGAATCAACGTGGCCCTGACACGCCGCAAAAACAGAAACACGACCAGCACCACCAGGGCTACCGCGATGATCAGGGTCTTCTGCACTTCGGCCAGCGAGGCACGGATGGTAGACGTTCTCTCCGAGGTAATAGTCAATTGCATGGCGGCCGGGATCGAAGCCCTAAGCCAGGGCATCAGCTCGCGGACCCGTTCCACCACTTCGAGGATATTGGCGCTCGGTTCCTTGTAGATGAAGAGGAGCACCGCTGTTTTGCCGTTGGACGTACCGTAGTTGCGCAGATCCTGGACACTGTCGGTGACCTCGGCAATATCGCTCAGTCGAATCGGTGCGCCGTTGCGCCAGGCGATGACGAGCGATCGATATTCCTCCGCCTTTTCGGCTTGATCGTTGGCGTAGATCCACCATTGCTGGTGGCCGGCTTCGACCAGGCCCTTAGGTCGGTTGGCATTGGTGGCGGCCAGTCCCGCGCGGACGTCTTGCAGGCCGAGCCCATGCGCATGCAACGCTTTGGGATTCACTTGCACACGGACCGCGGGCAGTGCGCTGCCGGCGACGTTGACTTGGCCAACGCCCCGCATTTGCGAGATGCGCTGCGAAACGATCGACGATGCGGCGTCGAAGAGCTGGCCCGGCAAATGGGTCTCGGAGACCATCGTCAACACCATGATCGGCATGTCGGACGGATTCACCTTCCGATACGTCGGACTGCCCGGTATGCCGGAAGGCAGTTGAGCGCGCGCCGCATTGATCGCGGCCTGCACTTCATTGGCGGCCTTATTGATGTCGCGATCGAGATCGAATTGCAGGACCACTCGCGTTGAGCCAAGCGAATTCGATGAAGTAATCTCCGTGACGCCGGCGATCCGTCCTAATTGCCGCTCAAGCGGCGTCGCCACGGTGGCGGCCATCGTCTCCGGATTGGCGCCCGGTAGACTCGCAGACACTGAGATGGTCGGGAATTCCACCTGCGGCATCGGTGCCACCGGCAATGCGGTGAAGGCCACCGCCCCGGCAAGCGTGATGCCAATCGCCAGCAAGGTGGTGGCGACCGGGCGAGCGATGAATGGTGCTGAGAAGCTCATCGCGGTGCCTCGGTGATGGACGGTGGTGAGTTCTGTCGTGGCGGCTTTCGCATGCGCCTTGCCAGCCGATCAAAGCCAAGATAAATCACCGGCGTCGTATATAGCGTGAGGATTTGGCTCGCGATGAGTCCACCGACCATGGTGAGTCCAAGGGGTTGGCGCAATTCCGATCCGACGCCGGTGCCAAGCATCAGGGGGAGGGCTCCAAACAGTGCTGCGAGCGTCGTCATCAGGATCGGTCGAAACCTGAGCAAGGCCGCTTCGTAGATCGCCTCGCGTGGTGTCTTTGCATGATTGCGTTCGGCGTCCAGTGCGAAGTCGATCATCATGATCGCGTTTTTCTTGACGATGCCGATGAGCAGAATGATGCCGATAATCGCCACAATGCCAAGCGGTTCCCCGGCCATCATCAACGCGAGCAACGCGCCGACTGCCGCCGAGGGTAGCGTCGAGAGAATAGTGAGCGGATGGATATAGCTTTCGTACAGCACGCCAAGCACGATGTAGACAGTGACAATCGCGGCCAAGATCAGCAACAGCGTGCTTGCCAGCGAGTCACGAAACGTAGCGGCGGCGCCTTGAAAATTGGTGCGGATGCTGTCTGGAACGCCGATCGCCTGCCGCACCGTTTCAATGGCCTGCACGGCCGTACCGAGAGATACCCCATCGGCTAAATTGAATGACAGGGTGGCGGCCGGAAATTGCGCGATGTGATGAATGGCGAGCGGTGCCGTGCCAAGTGATACGCGTGCCAGGGAGGACAGCGGGATCTGGGTGCCGGTGGCTGAAGCGATATGAATGTCTTTGAGGGCCTCCGGTCCGCGCTTGAATTCTGGCATGACTTCGAGCACCACTCGATATTGGCTTGCCTGCGTGAAAATTGTCGAGACCAATCGCTGTCCGAAGGCGTTATAGAGGGCATTGTCGATGGCGGCAGCGGTGATGCCAAGCCGGCTTGCGGTATCGCGATCGAAGGCAATGTAGGCCTGCAGTCCGTCGTTTTGCAGGTCGCTGGCGACGTCGGCCAGTTCCGGGCGCGCGCGCAGTTGTTCCACGAATCCTGGCACCCATTCGGCAAGCAGTTTCGCATCGGCTGCTTCCAGTGTGAATTGGTACTGCGTGCGGCTGATGCGATCCTCGATGGTGAGGTCTTGCACTGGTTGCATATAGAGGGTAATGCCGTGAACATCGGTCAGTGCGGTTTGCAACCGGCGGATCACCGCGGAGGCGTGGAGCTTTCGCATTGCAAGTGGCTTTAGATTGATGAGCATGCGACCACTGTTCAGCGTCGCGTTAGTGCCGTCCACCCCAATGAAGGACGATACGCTCTCGACCGCCGGATCTTGCAACACCACGCGTGCCACTGCCTGTTGACGTTCAGCCATGGCCTGGAACGAAATGCTCTGCGGCGCCTCCGAGATGCCTTGAATGACGCCGATATCCTGCACCGGAAAGAAACCCTTCGGAATGACGAGATAAAGCAGCACCGTCAGCACGAGAAGGAGCGCCGCAATCAACAATGTCCAGGCTTGTCGATCCAGTACCCACGTGAGTGTTCGCCCATAGTGGGTGATGACGCGATCGATGACTCGTCCGCTTGCTGCGTAAAATGCGCTGCGTGGTGTCGCAAGGTGCGTGCGTAACATCTTCGCGCACATCATCGGCGTCAAGGTCAGCGATATCACCGCTGAGATCAGAATTGCCACCGCCAGCGTGATCGCAAATTCGCGAAACAGGCGGCCCACGACATCGCCCATGAAAAGGAGGGGTATTAGCACGGCGACCAGCGAGACGGTCAACGATATGATGGTAAAGCCGATTTGTCGCGAGCCCTTCAAGGCTGCTTCGAACGGGGACTCGCCCTCTTCGATATGACGGGCAATGTTCTCGATGACGACGATGGCATCGTCCACCACAAATCCGGTTGCCACCACGAGCGCCATCAAGGTGAGATTGTTGATCGAGAATCCGCCGAGATACATGAAGCCGAACGTTCCGACCAAAGAGAGCGGCGCAGCGATACTTGGAATGAGCGTGGCCGGCACGCTGCGCAGAAACAGAAAAATCACCATCACGACCAAACCGATGGCGATCGCCAGATCGAACTGAACGTCGCGTACGGAGGCGCGGATGGTGACCGTCCGATCAGTGAGGATGCTCACATCCAATCCCGCGGGGAGTGTTGTCTGCAGCGACGGGAGCTGCCGTTTGATGCGATCGACCACATCGATGACATTGGCGCCGGGTTGGCGCTGGATGTTGAGAATGACCGCTGGTGTTTCATTTTGCCAGGCGGCCAAGCGGACGTTCTCGGCGTCTTCCATGACCTCTGCCACGTCGGAAAGAAGAATGGTCGCGCCGTTCCGGTACGCCACCGCGATGCCGCGATATTCGGCCGCCGAGCGCAGCTGATCATTGGCGTCGATCATGTACGCACGGCTTGGGCCGTCGAAATTGCCCTTGGCCTTCTTGACATTCGCAGTGTTGATCGCCGTGCGAAGGTCTTCGAGCGATAAGCCATTGGCGGCGAGCGCCTTCGGATTGGCCTGCACCCGTACCGCCGGGCGCTGGCCGCCCGATAACGTCACCAGTCCAACCCCTGCAATCTGCGACAACTTTTGCGCGAGACGCGTGTCCCCGAGGTTCTGCAGCTCAGGCAACGTCATCGTGGCGGATGTGAGACCAAGCGTCAGAATTGGCGCGTCGGCGGGATTCACCTTGCTGTAGACGGGTGGCGCCGGCAAATCCTGCGGCATGAGGCTGGAGGCGGCATTGATGGCCGCCTGGACGCCTTGCTCGGCCACATCGATGCGCACCGCCAAATCAAATTGCAAGGTGAGCACCGATGCACCACCGGAGCTGGTGGAGGACATCTGCTTCAATCCGGGGATCTGACCGAACTGTCGTTCGAGCGGTGCGGTGACCGACGTTGCCATCACCTCCGGGCTCGCACCCGGATAGAAGGTAAAAATCTGGATAGTCGGGTAGTCGACCTCGGGCAAGGCTGAGACCGGCAACAAACGATACGCAATTACGCCCGACAGAAAGATCGCCACCATGAGCAGCGTGGTGGCCACCGGTCGCAGGATAAAAATGCGCGAGGGATTCATCGCCAGGCCCGTCTATCGAACACGGCAGTCATGGTCGAGCGGATTGCACAGCGCCAACGGCCGCTTCCTCCTCACTTACTCGACCACCGGCTTGCGTGGGCTGCGTTCCGGCCGGCCTTCGCCCGTTCCACCTTCGCCACCTTTGCGTTTCCAAGCTTCACGCCGGCTTTCGCCCTTTGCCGCGTCATTAGCCGGCTGAGCGGGTGCAGCAGGGGTGCCGGCGGAAGGTGCGGCTTGCGCATCGGATGGCGGGCGTTTCTTGCGGCCCTCAGCGGGTCGCTTACCATCGGGTGAGCCTTTCAATTCGGGGCGTTTGGTCACTTCAACCAGGGCACCTTCTCGAAGACGATCCATGCCATCGGTGACCACTAATTCGCCTGCTTCGATGCCCTGCGAGACGGCGACCCGCTGCGCCTCGGTCGGTCCAAGCGAAATCGTTCGCACCGTCACAGTGTTATCCGGTTTGACCACATAGACGAAGGTTCCCTGCGCGCCACGCTGCAGCGCCGCCGACGAAATGAGGATGGCGTTCTTGAGCGTGTCCAGCTGCAGCCGTGCATTGACGAACTGATTCGGAAAGAGACTCGCATCCGCATTGGGAAACTGCGCTTTCAGCTTCACTGTGCCGGTCGCCGAATCAATCTGGTTATCGACCGAAGCGAGGCGCCCCATTGCAAGATTGACCTTTTGCTCGCGATCCCATGCTTCGACAGTCAGCTTCTCGCCCGACCGAACCCGGTTCATGACGGTTGGTAGATTATCTTGGGGAACACTGAACACCACGCTGATGGGCTGCAACTGGGTGAGCACGACAAGACCATTCGGCTCGTTGCCGCTCACCATGTTGCCTTGATCGATCTGACGCAATCCGGCCCGGCCGGTGATAGGCGCCGTGATTCGCGAGTAGGTGATCTGCAGGTTCGCGCTATCGATCTGGCTTTGATTGATTGCAAGCGAACCCTCGTATTGGCGTACCAGTGCGAGTTGTGTGTCGACTTGTTGCTTGGCGATGGAATCTTGCGCAAACAAGGTTTGGTAGCGCGCGAGGTCGATGCGGGCATTGTCGAGCAGCGCGCGATCGCGCGCCATCTGACCTTCCGCCTGGGCCAGTTGTACTTTGAATGGGCGGGGGTCAATCTCGGCGAGGAGTTGTCCTTCGCGGACCAGTTGACCCTCGCCAAAATGCACGCGCAGGAGCTGGCCGGCGACGCGCCCTTTGACGGTCACGGTCTTGAGCGGCGTTACTGTGCCAAGCCCGCTCAATTGGATGATGATGTCACCGACTTCCGCGGGCAACGCCTCGACGGGAATGGCGCGTCCGCCGAACGCCTCACCTTTCTTACCTTTGCCACCTTTGGTGGCCGTGTTTGCGGCCGGCTCAACCGGGGCGCTATACCATTGGTAGGTGTAATAGCCGGCAATCACGACGACGATCAGCGATGTCGTCCAGGCGGCCGCGCGAAAATACAGTCGCGAACGAGGGTTGCTTAATGCCATGAGGAGCGGGTGGGTCGATTCTTCTGTTGGTAGGCCGTAGTCGATGCGGCGTCCGGCCAAAGACTGATGGTGGGAGTGTAATGACAATTGCTGCCATTGGCCTGAAACCGAGCGGACCCGTGACGCTCGCCACTGCGCTGGCCGGGACTTCGGCGGATCCTTGTGTCGGCCGCTTCCTCGAGTTTCGCGTGGTACGCAATCCGGCAACCCCTCGACCAGAGCCGCTGTCCCTCGCAGATGATTCCGAATCCGGATCTGTCAGTCGTCCCGGTATCGCGTACCCGCACGTTCGAGTGGGGACGTGCTGGACTCAATACCATCAACAATCCGGTGTCCTCCGGATTCGGTCCGTGGGGCGTACGCACCGACACCAGCGCAATGCTGAATGCCGATTCCGGTCGGGTCTCGGCAAGGCCGAAAACCGGCACGCGCGAGATCTGGAATCTCGTCAACACCGGGAGCGGTTGGGATCATCCGATCCACGTTCACTTCGAGGAAGGCCAGGTTCTGTCGCGCAACGGGTCGGCTGCGAATGTACCCGCATGGGAGCGTGGCCGCAAAGACGTGTACCGCCTGCGGCCGGCCGGCACCATCTCGATCACGATGCAGTTCCGCGACTGGAAGGGCATGTTCATGCAGCACTGCCACAACACGGTGCATGAGGACAACGCGATGCTGCTGCGGTGGGAGATCGACCCCAGTACCGGCGGCGCCGTGCTCCAGCCGATGCCCACGCCCATTCCGTCACCGCAGGGCGTCACGTTCCAGGCGCCTACCGAAGTACTGCCTGGCGCATAACCAAGAGGCAACGCAAACATGGAACTTACTCATCAGCATGGATCGGGGACGGCGTTGGCCGCTGCCCGCGGCGCCATCGTTGCGACAATAGCGGCGATGGCGCTGGGAGCGACGCCGGCGGCAACTGCGGCGTCGCGACTGGGGGCCGATTACTTTCCGAATGTGTTGCTTACCAACCAGGATGGCAAATCGGTCCGGTTCTACGACGATCTCATCAAGGGGAAAACGGTTGCGATCAACATCATCTACACCAGTTGCACCGACGAGTGCCCGCTCGAAACAGCGCAGCTTGCGCAGGTGCAAAAATTGATGGGCGACCGGGTCGGGACGAAAATCCATTTCTACTCGATCTCGATCGATCCGAAGAACGACACGCCCGAGGTCTTGAAGGCGTATTCCGCCAAGTTTGGCGCGGGACTTAGCTGGCAGTTTTTGACCGGCTCACCGGAGGACATCAAGCGACTCACCAAGAAGCTTGGATTATCACGGACGGCTGATGCGGGCCTGCGTGACGGCCACAGCGCAATGTTGCTGGTGGGCGACGAGCCAAGCGGGCAGTGGGTGCGCAATTCGGCGGTCGACAACCCGCGGTTTCTCGCTGCGTCGATGGCGAATTTCCTCGGCTGGCATGACTGGAAGCTCGATTCCACCAGGCCCTATGACGAGGCGAAACAAGTCAACCTCACCAAGGGTGAACAGATTTTTCAGAGCCGCTGTTCGACCTGCCATGCGCTAGGGAGCGGTGACAAGTTAGGACCCGATCTGGCCGGGGTGATGCGGCGGCGCGAGCGCGACTGGATCACTCGCTACCTCAGCGCACCCGAACGCGTTCGCGCCGCAGGTGATCCGATCGCGTTGCAATTGCGCGAGAAATACAAGCCGGTCATCATGCCGAATCTTTCGCTCGGTGCTGAGGAAGTTGCGGACCTGCTCGGGTTTTTCGACAAGCGTATCGTCGCCAAGCAGCACGACCACTCGAAGCATCAACATTGATCTGTTCCTGATTCGCGGGCAGCGAATCAGGACTGACCTCAGCCCCATTGCGGGAGAGGGGGGGCTGATGCTGAGTGTTTAAGACTGCGGCAATGGACTTCCCGCCGCCCGAGCTCAGGCGATCGCGACTTCCTCGCCGTACAACTCGCGCGATGCCTTGCGCACACCCGGAATCACGGCTTCTGCGAAACGTTCCATGTTGCGCTTGGTGAGATCGGCGGGCAGTGTGCCGAACTGGCACATCACCAGCAGATTGCCGAAGCCAAGTTGTTTGGTGTAGTCGATCAATTGCTCGCGCACGGTTTTCGCGCTGCCGCAAATGAACATGCCAAGGTCCATGGCGCGCTTGGCATCGGTTGCCGTGCCGATGTCGGACTTTGCCGCGGCGATCGCCTTCAGGGATTCGCGTGAGGTGTAACCGGGCGGCAACAGCATCTCGACCGGCATTCTGAGGAAGCTGTTGCGGAAGTTTTCGTAGTGTACGGCCGCCTCTTTATAGGCGGACTCGTCGGTATCGCCCACATAGATTGGCACTGCCCAGCCAAGTTGCCGTGGCTTTGAGGTGTAGCCGAAGCCTTGCGCCACATCACGATAGAGCTGCAGGTATTTTTTCAGCGCCGAGATCGGGCTGAACGTCTGCAAGTAGGTGTACTTGTGTTTCGGATCGGCTGCGAAGTCGATCGTCTCACGGCTGCCTTGCGACGGAATCCAGATCGGCGGATGCGGCTGCTGATAGGGGCGGGGCCACACATTCACATATTCGAAGTGGTAATGCTTGCTGTGATACTCGAAGGGGCCGGTTTCGGTCCAGGCGCGCACGATCAAATCATGGGCTTCATGGAAACGCTCATGGGATGCGGTGGGATTGACGCCGAATGAATGGTATTCGGCGCCGATGCCGCGCACGAATCCGGAGATCAACCGGCCACCGGTGATGTTGTCGATCATCGCGTGATCTTCGGCAATCGTAAGCGGATGGGTGCGCAGGGGCAGGGCACTGCCGAGAATCGCGATGCGGGCCTTGCTGGTCTTGCGGGCGAGCGCCGCCGCCGTGACGATCGGGGAGGGCATGATGCCGTAGGCGTTTTGATGATGCTCGTTCACGCACAACCCGTCGAAGCCGAGTTTCTCGCCGTATTCGAGTTCATCGAGATAGCGGTTGTAAAGCAGATGTCCCTTCTGCGGATCATAGAAGCTGTTGGGCAGCACGACCCAGGATGCCGAGTACTTCTTTGCCGCCTCCAGATCGAGGTCGGCATAGGGCATTAGGTGGAAAAGAAAAATATTCATGAAAACGCTCCTGGCACGGGGACAGGAAGGTTACTACAACGGCACCCTGAGGGGCTTTCCGGCCGGCATGCCGCTGCTCCGGCGGGCAGTGCCATGCGTGCCCCGACGCGCAATATGCATTAGAGTCCGCGCTATGAAAACCCGCCAAAGCCCCACGCAGGAAGCCGCCGCCATGATTTGGGCAGCGTGGAATGCATCGACGCGCATCGACGCGCTGCCGGAATTCTGCCGGCCGTCCGACCGTGCGGCGGCATACGCCATCCAGCGGGAGATCGTCAAGCTATCGGGGCAGCGGGTCGTCGGCTGGAAGATTGCCGCGACGAGCACTGCCGGCCAACATCATATCGGCGTCGATGGACCCTTGGCCGGGCCGCTGCTCGCCAAGAAAGTGCTCTCGTCAGGGGTCAGTGTTCCGCTGGCCGGCAACAGCATGAATGTCGCCGAAGCCGAGTTTGCCTTTGAGATGGCGATTGGTCTGCCGCCGCGCAAAGCGCCCTACGTGGTGCAGGAAGTGATGGCTGCGGTCACGACCCTCGCCCCGGCGATTGAAGTGCCCGATACGCGCTTCAATGATTTTGCCAAGGCCGGTGCGTCGCAACTCATCGCCGACTGCGCGTGCGGATGTTGGCTGGTGGTGGGGGCGAAGACGCGTGCCAATTGGCGGCAATGGGACTTGCCTCGCCATGCGGCGATCGCCTATCGAAACGGCGAGGTTGCCGCCGAAGGCGAGGGCGCGAACGTATTGGGTGACCCACGCATCGCGCTCACCTGGATCGCCAACGAACTGGCAACCTATGGCGAAGGACTCAAAGCAGGCGATCTGGTGAGCACCGGGACATGCATCGTGCCGGTCGCGATCGCGCCGGGCGATGAGTTCCGGGTGGATTTTGGCGTGCTGGGGGCGGTGTCGGTCCGCTTAGCGGCTTGAAGGAAAGGGGATCACGTTTCCCCTTTCCCGGGTCCTCCGGACCTATCAGCTTTCACCCTTCACAGCGACTTTCGCCGGTCGGTGATACTCCGGATAGCTCTTCCTCACCACCTCGCCGTCTTCCGCCCAGGCAAGACAACCGTTGATGAATCCGGGGCGCGACTTATCATTCGGATCGGGCAGCGTGTTCGCGCGCTGGTCGGTGGCGCGCCGCCAGCCGTGGATCGTTTGAAAGGCCACCGTCGCCAACGGCTGCATCAGCTCGCGTACATGGGTACAGCCTTTCGTGCCGCCGGCCGCTTCATTGACGGCACGCCGCCATCCTGCGCCGATCTGTTTGCCGATTAGGCCTTGAAACGCGGGCGCGGCGGATTGGCAAAGATCGTAGGGCGTTGAGGGCATGCTGACTTCGACAGCGCGAATCATCATGTCGGCATCCATGGTGAGGCGAACATGCATATCGTGGACGAGATCGCCGATCTTGCGCTCACCACGCATCGTCTCGGTATAAACATAGGCCTTGGTGTCGATGATGCGCGCTTCGATATCGTAGAGGCCGTCGTTGCGCTCGAATCCTTCGCAATGGATGGACCGAGTGTGCAGATGGCGGCGGGGCGCCGGCGCAGCAAGCGTCATGCAGAACTCCTATCGATGATGCGCAGACGAGCGCAGCCCGCGATTCTATCGTGCAATGCGGCGGTTTCTGACCCAGGCGATGAGCGTTATGCGAGCGCGGTCACAATATGCTCGCCGGCGCGCAATCCGGTCACGCTCGATTTCACAAGCCCGCCGACGTATCCGCAGGATGCGCCGCCCTCCAGGCCGCCGGTCGAGCAACCCACCGCATAGAGGCCGGGAATCGGTGTACCTGAGACATCGAGTGCCCGCGCATTCGCATCGATGTGGATGCCGCCCATCGTATAGGTAATGCCTGCGACCATCGGAATGGCAAAGAAGGGCGCCGATACGATCGGGAAGGGTGCAAGTGGGCTTGTCGATCGCTTCGGTACGAGCGTCGCCGTGGTTTTGGCGGCCACCGCGCGGTTGTACGCGTCGACTTCTGCAATGAGCGTGGCCGCATCAATGCCTGTTTTGGCGGCCAATTCAGCAAGACTGCCTGCTTGTAAGAAGGTACCGCCGCCATCGACGAGCCGTGGATTGGGCGCCTGCAGGTAGTAAGTGCCGCGTTCTTCCCAGATTCGCTGATCACCGACCACGAAGGTCGCACCCGGATCGGGCAGCTCCGCTGTTGCATTGGCCACCGACACCCCGCCGCGCGCTTCATCGGTGAAGCGTTTGCCTTGTGCGGTGACGACGATACCGGCTCCCGCGACAAAATCGAGCCAAGGGTAGGGCCACAGCTTGTCATTGGCGATCGCATCGCGTGATTGCAGATGGCCGTAGAAGCCGCGTAGATCAGTAATGGCGGCACCAGCCGCTTGCGCCATGGTGAGGCCATCGCCCATGCCGGTTCGCGCGTTTCGCTGCAGCAGTCGATCCGGAGCGGGCGAGATGGGGCCGCGTGTGATCGCCGGATTCGCCTGAAAGCCGCCGTCGGCAAGAATCACGCAGCGTGCATTGACCGCGAACGTTGAACCTTGCGCGGTCGTGCCGGAAAAACCCACGACGCGTTGGTTGTCCCGGGTGAGCTGTTCAACCTTGTGACCGCGATGAAGGACGCCGCCCAATTTGATCAAAGCGGCTTCGAAAGTTCGCAGCATCACATCGCCGCCGCGTCCTTCCCAGCTGCGGCCTTGCGGTGTCAGCGTTGGCGGTGACAACATGAATGCGTGATGTTGGAAGGGGCCTGCCATGAAGCGAATGCCTGCGTCTTGCATCCAGCGGATGACCCGCATGATGTCGGTGGCAACCGCTTTGGCAAGTTGCGGATCAGCGCAGCCTTCGGTCACCGTGAGGATGAGCTGTTCGAGTTCAGCCGGATCACGCCTGATATCTTCATTGCAGATGTGGAAGATGCCAGACGTAATGCGCGAATTGCAGATATAGCGTTCTTCGGGCGATTTTTCGTAGATGCGGACTTTCTTGCCGGCTTGCGCTGCAACGAGACCCGCGATCATGCCGGATATACCGCCACCGACGATCGCGACATCGCAGGCAAGTGTGTTGGATTCAGCCATGGCAATCTCCTGATTAGCGCGGCAACAAGGTATCGGCGATTACTTCAATCAACTCGGCAAGCAGGCGTGCAACGGCCCATGCCAAGACGCCCGCCAGCAAGGCCCAGGCGAACGGCATGAACCCGCCTTGCGCCGTCGTCGCAATGAGTGTGATCAGTAGCGCAAGCACGCCGATGGCGATCGCCGCATGCCGTCCATGGCGCGCAGCCAAGGCAATCGCCGGATAGGTCTTCATTCTGGTTGTATCCCTGCATTCTTCGCAACAGCTGCCCATCGGGTGACTTCAGATCGGATCAGTACGCCGAATGCTTCGGGCGTGCTACCGACTGCTTCCGCGCCGTCGGTAGCGAGGCGCTCCTTTACATCTGGCAGTTCCAGTGCACGAACAATTTCTGCCTGCAGGCGAAGCACGATTTCCCGTGGCGTGCCGGCCGGCGCCAAGACACCATACCACTGCATGACTTCATAACCCGCAACGCCCGCCTCCGCAATGGTTGGCACCTCTGGCATCACGCTGCTGCGCCGAGTGCCTGAAACGCCAAGCGCGCGCAACTTGCCTGATTTGACATGCGGGACGGCCGATAACACGTTGGTGAGCATGACCGCGACGCGTCCGGCTAAGAGATCGATGAGTCCAGGCCCGGTGCCTTTGTAGGGCACATGGGCGAGATCAATGCCAGCCATGCTCTTCAGCAGCTCCATCGACATATGCGGTGATGAGCCGAGTCCGGCCGAAGCATAGTGAAAATGACCGGGCTGTGCCTTCGCAAGCGCGATCAGCTCTTTCACCGACTGCGCAGGCACCGAAGGATGTACCAGCAGAATATTGGGCACCGTGGCGAGTAACGTAATCGGTGCGTAATCCTTTAGCACGTCATAGGGAACTTTCTTGTAGAGCACCGGATTAATCGTGATCGGGCTTGCCGCCGTGAGAATGGTGTACCCATCGGCGTCGGCCTTGGCGAGCATTTCGTAGCCGATGATGCCGGTGGCGCCAGGACGATTCTCGATGACGAAGGGTTGACCAAGACGTTCCGCCAGTTTGACGGCAATGGCGCGTGTGATGATGTCGGTGCCACCACCGCTCGATGACGGAACGATAAAGCGGACCGGGCGCGACGGATAACTGGATTGCGCAATGCTCGCCGCCGCATAGAGCAGGGCCCAGGTGAGCGCGACAAGGCGAATGATCATGCGCGGAATGATAGCGTCTGCGGGTACGATGCGTTAGGCTTTCCCTTCACTTCTCACCTTTCACATGTCCACATCGACTCACTCATGGCCCAACGGCGCGCGCGTCGCCGTCCTCATCAGCGTCCTATTTGAGGCCTGGTCGGACGGCAAATTCCCCACTTACTTCACTCGTACCACGCCGCTTAAACCCGGCACGACCGATCAGTCGGCGATCCGCTGGTCGCAATATGGTGGAAATGAAGGCATCTGGCGCATCATGCAGATCGTCGGTAACGCGGCGTTGCCGGCCACGGTGTTCGCGAATGCGCTGGCTGCCGAGCGTTATCCGGATGCGATCCGTCGCATCGTGCAAGCGGGACATGCAGTCGCCGGGCATGGTTATGCGCAGGATCAGTACCTGCTCGATTTCGACCGCGACGGGCAGCGCGCGTTAATTACCAAGTCGCTCGACATCCTGGAGCGTGCCGCCGGTCGTCGACCCGATGGCTGGACCACGCCCGTCTATGGCGGGAATGAACACACGATTCCGTTGCTGGTGGGCGCGGGAATGCAGTGGCATTGCGATGCGCTTGATTTCAGCATGCCCCGCATCGAACAGACGGGCAGTGGTCCGATCGTCGCGATTCCCTGGTGCGAGTTTGTGGACAACCGCGTGTTGCGATCCAATCCGCGCGATTACCTGGATGTCTACCAAGGGATGTTCGATTACCTCTATGCGAGCGAGCCGATGTCGCTGCTGCACATCGCGATCCATGCGCATACCGGCGGTCGTCCGTTGATCGCCGCGATGTTCAACGAGGTGCTCCGTTACATCAAAGGGTTTCCAGAGGTGTGGTTCGCACGACACAATGAAATCGCGCGCTGGAAACGCGATAACGCGACGATCGACATTTCACCCAAGGCGCGCTTTCCGGGTAGTTCGTAGGGTGGAAAAGTAATGCGCATTCCACTATAGCTTTACCGACCTACGCTGCTTGGCTCATCCCACCCGAAACCCTATCTTGGCCTGCGCCTCTTTCAAGCGCGGTGAAGGGGGTGGCGCGATGCCCCAATGATCGATACGCCCGGGTGGCCATTGCCAATCGTCCGGATAGCCGGTCTGGTAGTCGTCGCCAATTTGCTCGACCTCGGCGGTGTACTCCACCACCACATCGCCCGGTGCGACGAAGTATGCGAAGACATTGTTGCCCGGCCCATGACGCCCCACACCCCATTCGATCGGATAACCGGCATCGCGCAGGCGGCCGGCGCCCTTCATCACCGATTCTAGCGTGGGCATATGGAACGCGATGTGATTGAGCGTTGCCGCGCTTCCCTTGGCGAATGACAGGTTGTGATGATCGCGATTGCAACGAATGAAATCCATTATGCGGGTGCGATCCGACAACTTGAAATCAAGCACATCGGTGAAAAACTTCGATGCGCTCTCATTGTCGGGTGAATTGAGCACGACATGGGCGAGCCGCTCCGGTCGATCCGGATGGGAAGCGGTGTCCTGGTGTACGGCATCTTCGGCGATGACACGAAACACGCGCCCTTCGGGATCGAGAAACGCGCAGCCATACCCGCCACCCGGCTCATTGATAGCAGCCGGCTTGCCGATCACACGAACGCCACGTCCAGTCAGCCGTGCGGCCAGTGTATCGATCGACGCGCGATCGCGAGCATTGAGCGTGACGCTGCGCAGCGCGGCCTTGGCGCCGACGTGCAAAGCGATGACATGCGATGGGGCGCCGGTTGCGCGCAGATAGGTGGCATCGCCCATGTTGGTGGTGCGGGCGAGCTGCCAGGTGTCGCAATAGAAACGCGTGCTGGCGGGAATGTCGGCGACTTCGAGTTCAACGCTACGCAGGCCGGATATGAGGGAGGCGGGCATGCAAGAGCTCCTGATTGGGTATCGGCCGTATCGTAGCAGCAGTGTGCCCGCCGATCGATCGTTGGTGGCGTAGAATCCCGATCGAAATGCATTCCGCGTCGGTCACGCAGCTCATTTCTGAAAGCCCGCCCAATGTCCGCCAAAATTGTTCCGATCGGCAGTTCCGTTCGCCAGTCAGTGAGCCAGAAAGAGTGGCAAGCGCGTGTGGATCTCGCCGCCTGCTACCGCTTGATGTCGCATGCAGGCGTACAGGATCTCACCTATAACCACCTTTCCGCGCGGGTGCCGGGTGAGCCGAACCATCTGCTCATTAAGTCGGGCACGATGATGTTCGACGAGGTCACTGCTTCAAACCTCCAGAAGTACGACTTCGATGGCAATCCGCTGCAGGACAGCCCGCGTTTGCGCGGCGGCGGTCTGGTCATTCACGCCGGCATTCTCAAAGCGCGGCAGGACGTCCATGTTGTTTTCCACACACATACGCCGGCGAATATGGGTGTCTCCTCGCAAAAGGACGGCCTGCTGATGATCAATCAGCATGCGTTGCGGTTCTACAAGCGCATCGCGTATCACACGTTCGGCGGCTTCGAATTCAATATGTCGCAGCGCGATCCGCTGATCGAGAGCCTGGGCGACATGCGTGTCGCGTTGCTCCGCAATCATGGATCGCTCGTCTGCGGTCGCAATATCCCGGAAGCGTTCATCGAGCATCATTTTCTCGAACTGGCTTGCAAGGGGCAGATCGCGGCGCTCTCCGGTAATCGCGAGGTCACCTTGATTCCAGATGATGTGTGCGCCTATGCGGTCACGCAGATCGTGCTGGAGAAAGCCGAAGACGCCGGTGCCAAGGATTGGGAGGCCTGCATTCGTCTGGCCAATCGCCTCGATGCAAGTTTTGCCGAATAGCGTCATCAATCGCCGCATTAACCGGAGTAGAGATCATGAACACCGCCACCGCCGCGATGCCCGTTACTGAAACGATCCAAGCGGATCTCAACTATGCGATTGAAACCGGCGTGAAACCGGTGAACGAAACCTTCGGCCCGGACAACATTCAGCGTCGCCGAAGCGGTGCGGTTGAAGCCAAGCGCATGACGATTAGGAACGGCCGTCCGCTCGCGAAAACGTTCTCGCTGGAAGTAAATGGGTTCGAGTTCGTCGATCATTCAACGAAGATGGTCTATTTCTTCGATAAAGACGAACTCGCGCGGGTGTACTACCCCGAAACAGTCGAGCTGGTGAAAAAAGTCTCCGGCGCGCAACGGGTCATGGTGTTCGACCACACGTTACGTTCGGGTGATCTGGAAGAACGCGAGGCCAAGCGTGTCCGCGAACCTGTGCTTTCGGTACACAACGACTACACCGAGTGGTCAGGGCCGCAGCGTGTGCGCGAGATTTTGCCGGATGAAGCGGAGCAGCTGCTCACGCGCCGTTTTGCAGTCATCCAGGTGTGGCGCGCAATCAATCAGCCGATTCAGTCAAATCCGTTGGCGATTGCCGATGCACGAAGTCTGGCGCCGGCGGATCTTCTTGCGGCCGAGCGTCGCTATCCGCACCGCGTCGGCGAAACCTATCAGGTGAAGCACAACGCCAATCACCAGTGGTATTACTTTCCGCGGATGCGCCGGGACGAAGCGCTGGTGTTCAAGGTGTACGAATCATTGAAAGATGGCCGGGCGCGCTTTACGGCGCATAGTGCATTCGAAGACCCGAATACGCCGGCCGGGGCACCACCACGGCAAAGTATCGAGATACGGACGTTGGCTTTCTTCTAAGGCTTCCTACGGCGCTCAGAAATTCACCACGGAGGACGCGGAGGACGCAGAGGGTAGGGTGGAAAAGCGGAGCGCATTCCACCGCACCAATGCCCGACGGATTCGACGGCCTGCGGTTCGGTCAAATTCATTCGGTGGAATGAGCTGCGCTTTTCCACCCTACCGGGCTCATTTTCCCTGAGAGGCCTTTCCTCCATTCCTCCGCGTCCTCCGTGGTGAATTTTGAGCGGGTATTAAGTCAGCGGTGAATTTTTGCGTAAGCAGCGATCAAAGCCTTGGCAGCGCGCGCCACGTCACGTGTAGTCGTCGGCGTGCCGACCGACAATCGCACCGCCCCCAGCGCCTGTTCGATGGTCGCGCCTAGGGCTGCCAGCACGCCGCTCACTGTATCGCTTTCCGAATGGCACGCCGATCCGAGCGACGCGGCGACGTCTGCTTCCGCCGCTTCGAGGAGCGCGCGCCCCGTCACGCCAGGAAACGACACATTAAGGGTGTTCGGTAGCCTGAGTTCCGGGTGACCATTCAGGATCAATCCGGGGATTGCCTCGGCCAGGCGATGGTGCAGCAGGTCGCGCATCTGGCGCAGGTGTGCGGTTGACGCGGCGAGCCGCTCGCGGGCGATCTTGGCCGCTGCGCCGAGTCCGGCGATCGCTGGAACGTTCTCCGTGCCTGGTCGCACGCCCCGCTCGTGGTCGGCCCCGACGATCACCGAGGCAATCGGTGTGTTCTTTCGAATGTAGAGGGCCCCGACCCCTTTGGGCGCATAGAATTTGTGACCGGCGATCGATAGCAGATCGACGCCAAGCGCCTTGACATCGACGACGATCTTCCCCACCGACTGTGCTGCATCGGTATGCATCAGCGCGCCATGCGAGTGCGCGATCCGGGCGATTTCCGCGATCGGCTGGACGGTACCGATCTCGTTGTTGGCCTGCATGATCGACACGAGTGCGGTGTCGGCGCGGATCACGCGGGCAACTGCTTCCGGATCAATGCGACCGGTCTGATCGACCGAGAGAATCGTTACGTCCCAGCCATCCTCGCGCAGCCGCAAGCATGGTTGCAGGACGGCCGGATGCTCGATGGCCGACGTAATGACGTGACGTTTGATTGAACCGAGCGCACGCATGACGCCGAGTATCGCGATGTTGCTGGCTTCGGTCGCACAGCCGGTAAAGACGATTTCTTCTACATGCGCGCCGAGAAGTTTTGCGACTTCTTTGCGTGCACGGTCGATCCCGTCATAGGCCGACCTGCCGTAGACATGCGATGACGAAGGATTGCCATACACCTCGCGCAGATAGGGCAGCATCGCCTCCAACACTTCCGGCGCGACCGGCGTGGTGGCGTTGTAGTCGAGGTAGACGGGATCACTCATGGTTTGCGGGCGGCTTCGCGCAAACGTGTTGCCACATCGACGGCAGCGGCAACGATTTGCGTGTAGCCGGTGCAACGGCAAAGGTGCCCGCCGATGACTTCACGCAGTTGCATTTCGGTCGCCTCCGGATTGGTTTCGAGGTAGTGCGTCAATGACATCAGGATGCCCGGCGTGCAGTAACCGCATTGCACGGCGTGATGACGTTTGAACGCCTCCTGAAGAATGGAGAGTGTGCCCCTTGGCGCGAGGCCTTCGACGGTTTCCACCTGACAGCCGGCCGCCTGCACCGCAAGCGTCAAGCATGAACGAACCGCTTTGCCATCCACTCTTACCGTACAGGCCCCACACACGCCATGCTCGCAGCCGACATGGGTGCCGGTCGCACCCAATTCGTGGCGAATGAAATCGGAGAGCAGTGTTCGCGATTCGGCATAGCCCGTTGCCGGACGACCGTTCAAGGTCAGCGTCACCGTATGACGCTCTCCGGCTTTCAAGATAGGCATGCGCGCGCCTCCTCGATCACTTGCTTGCCCAGCATGCGAACGAGGTCGCGCCGGTAGCGTGCGGTGGCATGTACATCATCATGGCCACCCATCTCCCATGCGAATGCGTTGAGGGCGTCATCGAGCGCGGCGTCTTTGAGCGTTCCGAATGCGCGCACGGTCGGTGACCCGGCAACGCCGCCCACGCCGAGCACGACTTGGCCCGCGACAGCCATCCCGGCCAACGAAACAATCGCGAAATCACCATGACGCCTGGCCACCTCGCGAAACACGTAGCCTTCTCCCTTCTTCGCCCTCGGAAACCGGACGCTCGTGATCAACTCATCGGGCGCACGCGCGGTCGTAAGCATGCCGAGTTGGAACTCGCTTACTTTGAGCGTTCGCGTGCCGCGCTTTGAGGCAAGGTCTATTGCGCCGCCTAGCACCGCAAGTACCAGCGGCAGCTCGGAACTTGGATCGGCATGCGCAATCGATCCGCATACCGTGCCGCGATTGCGGGTTTGGAAATGTCCGACCCAAGGGAGGGCGGCGGCGACCAAGGGCACCTCGCGCGACAGGTCTGACCAATCTAACAGCGAGGACTGCGTCACCGCCGCACCAATCTCGACCCATGGTCCGCTCATGCGAATGTGAGCGAGCGGCGCGATGCCGGTGATATCAATGATGAGTTCCGGCTCGACCAAGCGAAAGTTGAGCATGGGCATCAAGGTTTGGCCGCCCGCCATGATGCGCGCGCGATCGCCATAGGTCTCCAGATGCGAAACCACTTCTTCAATGGAACCGGCGCGCAGATAGTCGAATTGCGCGGGCTTCATAGCTGCTCTCGCTTGCTAAAGAGACGCTGCATCAATGAGTCGTGCCTGCGTTCAACCGTTGCGGCGGTTGTTGAGGAGGGTGCTGAAGTGAATTTCGCGGGCGGCGGCAGCTCCTCGCCATGGAGCAACGCCGCAATCCGCACCGGCGTAATCGGTAATGGCACATCGCGAATGCCCAATGCATCGGCCACTGCATTGCCGATGCAAGCAGGCGTTGTCATGCTATTGCCCTCTCCTACGCCTTTGGTGCCAAGTGGCGTGAAGGGCGAGGGCGTTTCCTGATACAACAACTGGGTGGGCGGGATCTCCATCGCGGTGGGCAGGAGGTAATCGGCGAAGGTGCTGGTCAGCAGGTTGCCGTCAGCGCCGTACGCAAAATTTTCGTAGAGCGTGGCGCCAAAGGCTTGACCCAGCGCACCATGGACCTGGCTTTCCACTAGCGCCGGATTCAAGAGCCTGCCGCCGTCATGCATGGTCACATATTTGTCGATGCGGACTTCACCTGTGATGCGGTCGATCTCGACACCGCAAAAATCGAAGATGAAGCCATAGGTGAGCGAGGTATTGATCTCATCGTTCTCGGTGGGTGGCGTGAGCTCGCGCGGATTCCATTGCACCGTTTCGCGCAGGCCCGGGGTAATGTCATCGGGCAACGATCCGGGCGACCAATGCGCCATGCCGGCGACGCGGTAGAGGGGGAGCGTCTTGGTGGGATCCGTCAATGAGCAGATCTTGCCGCCCTTGAAAGTCAGCGATTCAGATGAGACGCCCAATGAGAGTGCTGCAATGGCGGCCAATTTCTTTCGAATGCGACCCGCTGCAAGATAAGCGGCGTTGGCCGTTGAGGCGGCAAAGCGGCTCGCGTAATTGCCCGCAGCGATCGACCAGGCGTCTTTGCTGGTATCGAGTTCGACATTCACCGCTATGTCGTTGGGCGTGAGTCCCAGTTCATCGGCGACGATCTGCGCCAGCACCGTACGATGGCCTTGACCCTGTGGAGTGGAGTCGGAAGCCACCGTGACTTGACCGTTGCCATCGACCGCGACCGTCGCAGTACCGATTGCGCCATCTTTGGGGCCGGCCTTCCTACGCGCCTCCAATGGCAGGAGCGTCGAGAGATAGCCCATGTTTGACACACCGGGTTCCGATGCGCAGGCAAAGCCGATGCCGTACAAGCGCCCGGCCTTGCGTGCTTCCTCGCGGCGGTGTTGCAGTTCGCCAAGGCCGCCCTCATCGATCGCGGTCGCGATTGCGTTCTGAAAATCGCCGGAATCGAGGAGCGCACCGGCCGCTGTGCGATAGGGGAAGGCGTTGGCCGGAATCAGATTGCGGCGCATCACAGCGAGCGGTTCCAATTTGAGTTCGACCGCGATCCGCTGCACCAGGCGTTCAAGGGCGAAATAGATCTGCGGGCCACCGAAGCCACGCACTAGGCTTACCGGTGCCTTGTTGGTGAGCACGATCCGATTGCGGATGGCGAGATGGCGTATTCCATAGGTGCCGGTCGTCACGCCATGCATGCGATAGAGTGGCCCCGGCATCGGGGCGCGCAGCAGCGCGCCGTACTCTTCAAGGTGATCGCAGTTGAGCGCGAGGATCTCACCATCCTTGGCAACCGCCGCCTCGATGTTGGTGATACGGTGCGGGCCGGAACCCGATGCCGCCAGATGTTCGAGTCGATCTTCGACCCACTTCACCGGCCGCCCGGTTTTTTTCGCGGCGATACAGATGAGCACCATGTACGGAAAGATCGCGAGCTTCGAACCGAAACTGCCGCCTGAATTGGGCGGCGTGCGCAGGCGAAACTTGTTGCCCGCGACTCTTAGCGCGCGGGGCACCACGGTGAGGACCGAGAAGGGACCTTGGAAGTTCGCGATGACATCAAAACTGTCTTCGGCGGCATTGTGGTCGGCGACGACGATATAGCCTTCCATCGGCGCGCAGAGCACGCGCGGATATTCCACTTCAAGCTTGATGCGATGCGGTGCGTTGGCGAACGCAGATTCCGGATCGCCGTAGCGAAACGTCCGGTCATGGACGATATTTGATTTGCATGCGGGGTGCAGCAGCGTGGCATCTGGGCGCGCCGCGGTGCGCGGATCCAGTTCGATCGGCAGTGGCCGGTATTCCACCTCGATCGCATCGAGCGCGTCTTCCGCCTGATAGCGATCCCCAGCGACGATCACCGCCACCGGTTCGCCCACGTAGCGCACGCGATCGACCGCCAGCGCCCAATCATCGATCGGCGCTTTCACTCCGACGATGAAGGGCTCGGTCATCGCCTTGACCTCTGGGCCGGTCAGGACCGCCGCAACACCGGGTCGTGCGAGGGCCTTGCTGGCGTCGATCGACAGAATCTCCGCATGCGGATGCGGGGAGCGCAGGATGGCGGCGTACAGCGTGTCACCGCGTACCGGCATGTCATCGCCAAATATCGCCGCGCCCGTGAGGAGTGAACCATCTTCGATGCGCTCAATCGATTGGCCAACGAATGGGCCAGCGCGGGTGTCTTGTGTGAGGTCGCTAGGGGCGTTCAGAGAGGCGTCCTTCGATTGATTGAAGTGATCGTGAAACGGTGTCCGCAGTCCGTGCGTCCGCTTGCACTATGATGCCTGACTGGGCAGAATTTGGCTTATAGGGTAATGCACCCTTCGATCAACCGGTCCCGTTGCACGGCCATGAAAGCCTCGCCATACGCCATGAACACCGCAATCGTTCCTTCACGGTGAGCACCGCGATCCTGGTGTGTGCGCTTTTTACGGGCGATGCATTGGCCGGCGGCGAAATGGCCACGCCAACGCGGCCTTCCGGCGTCATCTGCGCGGCCCTCGGTTCGGCGGCGGCAGCTGTTACGGCGCGTACACCAGCATCGGGATACGTACAGTGCGCTGGTCGGATGCCGATGTGCCGCCGGTCCATGTGAGCTGACCACCATAGTAATTCGGGGTCGCTGTGTTGGGCGCGA
>SHXR01000091.1 GCA_009693235.1 Betaproteobacteria bacterium
CCCGGCTTCGACCAAGAACCAGGAGCAAAGCCGTGACCCGGGGATGCATCAAAGCAAGAAAGGCAATCAGTGGCACTTTGGCATGAAGCTGCACATCGGGGTCGATAGCCAAACCAGTCTGGTCCATAGCGCTAGTGTCACCGCGGGCAGGCGGCAGTCGCTTCACTGTGATGATCGCGGGCGCCATCGTGGGTGCCAGCACCAAGATCAAGGCGAAGATGCTGAAGATCGCCAGCCACATGCTCGAATCGGGTGTGGGCGATCTCGAATTCCGCGACGGCAAGATCGGCGTGAAGGGCGTGCCCGCGATGAAGAAATCGATTGGCGACGTTTCGCTCTATGCACACTACTTCCGTCTGAACTTGCCCGAGGGCGATGACTACGCAAGCGGTCTGGATGCGAACTATGTGTACGACCATCCGCTCACCACGATGCCCGCGAAGGATCGATCGCATCTTGGGATCTTCTATCCGATCATGGGGCATATGTGCCACATGGCACTCGTGGAAGTTGATCCGCAAACCGGCAAGGTGAAGATCCTCGATTACGTGGCGGTCCATGATGCGGGCACGATGGTGAATCCGATGACCTTGGCGGGCCACATTCGTGGTGGCACGGCGCAGGGGATCGGCACGGCGCTCTACGAGAAATTCCACTATGACGCGGCCGGGCAGTTGCAAACGGCAACGTTCGCGGACTACTTGATTCCGACTTTGCATGAGATGCCGGCCGAGATTCGGGTGGGTCATGTGGAGACGCCGTCGCCTTTCACCGAATACGGTATCAAGGGCGGTGGCGAAGGCGGGCGGATGGGGGCCCCGGCGCCTTATCGCGAGCAAACGAGGACGCTCTGGGATCGTTTGGCGTGCGCTGTGATGAACTGCCGCTCACACCGCGACGCGTACGGGAGCTGGTGCGGGCGACCGGGAAGTAGCAGGCAGGGAAGTAGAAGACGGTAGACTACGGGGCGCGGCGCCGTTGATCGGCGCCGCGTTCGTCTATTCGTCGATGCCAGAGGCGCCCCGCTCATTCATGACTACCGTTGCAAAGCCCCGCGCGATTATCGCCGGAGGATCCCTTGGTGGTTTGCTGGTCGGCAATCTGCTGCACCGTGCCGGCTGGGATGTTGAGATTTACGAGCGCGTCGCCGGTTCGCTCGATGGACGCGGTGCGGGTCTCGTTACGCATCCGGAACAGCGCGAAATCATCTGGCAGTCGGGCGTCTCGCGCGATGCACCGCTTGGCATTTGGGTGGATCGGCGCATCGTCCTCGATCGCTTCGGTTCGGTGATTGGCGAGTTGCCGCTCCGTCAGCTGTTTACCGGATGGAGCCGGCTTTACCACCTCTTCCATGCCGTATTCCCGCGCTCGCGTTATCACGACGGAATCGGCATCGTGAATGCGGAGCAACGCAGTGATGGCGTGACGGCGGTATTCGCCGATGGATCACGGCGCGATGCGGATCTTCTCATTGCGGCCGATGGCGTCCGTTCGACCCTGCGAGCGCAACTCGCGCCTGAAGTACAGCCCGAATACGCGGGCTATGTGGCATGGCGCGGCCTCGCTGAGGAGTCGGCGTTTTCCGCGGCGACGCACCGTTCCATTTTCGAAGAGTTTGCGTTTTCATTGCCTGAACGCGAGCAGATGATCGGCTATCCGGTCGCGGGCGCACGCGATGACATCACACCTGGCAAGCGCCGCTACAACTTCGTGTGGTATCGACCGGCCGCCGAGGCAACCGAGCTGAAGCGCCTTTGCACCGATGCGACGGGCAAAGTCCATGACGGGGCGATCCCGCCACCGCTCATTCGACCGGAAATCATTGCCGAGACTCGCGCGGTAGCGCGCGTCAATCTCTCGCCACAGTTTGCTGAAGTTGTGGAGCGCACCAAGGAACCGTTCTTTCAACCGATCTACGATGTGCGCTCGCCGCGCCTGGTGTTCGGACGCGTGGTGCTGCTCGGTGATTCTGCGTTCGTGGCCCGCCCACATTGCGGGATGGGTGTGGCGAAGGCGGCCGGTGATGCGCGCGCACTAGTGGATGCCCTCACCGCATCAAATGGCGGTGATGTGACACGCGCCTTGCATCAATACGAAGCAGCACGCGTGCCGTTCGGGATGGGTGTAGTGCAACATGCGCGCCATCTCGGTGCCTACTACCAAGCCGAGCAGCGCACACCGGAAGAACGGGCATCGGCCGAACGCTACCGTGATCCGTTCGCGGTGATCCGGGATACCGCGATCCCGTTCACGCTTTGAGGATCCTTCCGGAATCGCCAATCGCCCGGGCATGGATTGCGCTGGTCATTACGGCGGTGCTGTGGGCAGGACAGTCGATCGCGGCGAAGGCGGTGGTGACCTATGTGCCACCGGCGACCCTTTCCTTTCTTCGATGGGGCATTACGCTCGCGGTCGTGCTGCCGTTCGCCTTTGCGGAACTGAAGCGGGAACGCGCCAGCATCCAGGCGAACTGGCGCATTCTGCTGCTGCTTGGCTTGATGAGTACGTCGTTGCAGAACACCGTGTTCTATTGGGGTATCTCGTATTCGACCGCTACCAACGCGGCGCTACTCAATTCAACGATTCCAATCTGGATCCTGGTTATTTCGTCGTTGTTTTTTGGACGGCGATCGACTCATGGTGAATGGACGGGTGTCTTCGTCTCGCTAGTGGGCGTGCTCTACATCATCCTGGGTGGCGCACGCTCGGCGTCGGGTGTCTACACCTTCAATCCCGGTGATCTGATTATGGCCTGCGGACTGATCAACTGGTCGTTGTACTCGGTGCTGGTGCCGCGGCGTCCAACCCATCTCGGCGGATGGACGTTCGTTACGATTGTTTCGGCGATCGGAGTGGTCGCGATTCTGCCTGTCTATGGCGCCGAGGTCGCACTGGGTTGGAATATCACCTGGAACACGCAGGTCGTGGTCGGCACCTTGTATATGGCGATTATCGGTTCGATCGTGACGACGATCAGCTACAACTATGCGATCGATAAACTCGGCGCGGCCAAGGCGAGTTTCGGCACCCATCTGGTACCGGTGTGCGGGATGGTGCTCGCATTCCTGTTCCTAGGTGAGACGCCGACATGGTCTGCGTTGGGCGGCTTCGCATTGGTGATGGCAGGAATTTTCATCGGGCAAACGGCGCGCAGATAGGTGATCGGTGAAAGCGCGGCGCGCGCGGTAGCATCTGTGCTGCGTCGACAATTTTAGGGAAGCAAGCCATGCCGAAGATGAAAGGTGGGGAACTCATCGCCGAGTTCCTGGTCAACGAGAAGATTCCCTATGTGTTCGGTATTTGTGGCCACGGCAATGTCGGGCTGCTCGATCCGCTCTACCAGGTGCGGGACAAGATCAAGTATGTTTCGCCACGTCATGAACAAGTCGCGGGCCATATGGCCGATGGCTACTTCCGGGTGAAACATCAACCGGTCGCCACGCTCACCTCCACCGGGCCTGGCTCAGCGAACATCATCATGGCGCTTGCCTTAGCGCAAACTGATTCATCGGCGATCCTCGCGATCACCGCCAACGTGCCTACCTCGCAATTCAATCGCGGGCCGTTCCAGGAACTCAATCGCCACAATCAAGCAGACTTCCCCAACGTCGTGCGACCAGTGGTGAAGCGAAGCTTCCAGCCATCGCGCGTGGAGATGCTGCCGCTTGCGTTGCGCCAGGCGGTAACGACGATGACGAGCGGCCGGCCCGGTCCGGTCAATGTTGATGTGCCGTTCAATCTGTTTCAGGAAGAGGCGGACGTGCAGAACGAGCCCGCCTGGAACGGGTTCAATGTACGTCGGAGCGGTGCAGCCACCGAGGATGTGCGAGCGGCGATGACGATGATCCTTGCCGCCGAACGCCCAGTGTTCTTTGTAGGTCATGGCACGACGCTCGCCGAAGCCGGTCCCAAGTTGACCGAGTTGGCGAAAGCTTTGCGCATTCCGGTGATCAGTTCGCCCAACGGCATGGGCACCTTGAATATGGATGATTCCTTGTCGCTTGGATTCATCGGGCGTAACGGCGCCTATCCAGCCAACGAAGCGGGCCGCCGTTCCGATCTCGTTATTGCGATTGGCGCGCGCTTCGATGATCGATCATCATCGTCCTGGGTGCCCGGGTATTCATGGAACTTTCCGACGACGAAATTGATCCATGTCGATGTCGATCATGCGGAACTCGGCCGCAACTACGTGCCGAATCTTGGCATCCTCGCCGATGCGAAAGAATTCTTGCAGCAGTTGCTCGCCGAACTTGCGACGCGTCGCATTGGCAGCCAACCACGATTGAATGCATGGCATGCCGACATCGCCAAGTGGCGCGCCGAATGGGCGGCGTTTGTCGCGCCGAACTTCGAGATGCACACCAATCCGATGCGTCCGGAACGCGTGGTCGCCGATTGCCGAGCGGTGCTACCCGATGATGCGATTATTTCGCTTGATTCGGGCGTGCATCACAACTGGTTCATGCAGTTCTGGAATGCCAGGCGTCCACAGACCATGCTGAACACCTGGGGCTATTCGGGAATGGGATTTGGTCCAAGCGCGATTCTCGGCGCGAAGCTTGCGGCACCTGATCGTCCTTGCGTTGCGATCTGTGGTGACGGCGGCTTCACCATGGTGCCGCATGTGCTGTGTACCGCAGTCGAATACAACATTCCGGCCGTATGGGTGGTGTGGAACAACTTCTCATGGGCGGCGATTCGCGATATCCAGATGGGCTATTTCGGTGGCCGCGAACATGGCACCGCGTTTTACCAAGGCGAAGAGCGCAGGCCCTATAACCCGGACTTCGCCGCATGGGCGCGGGCCGCTGGGGTCGCAGGCATGACGGTCACGAAGTCCCAAGACTTCAAAGGCGCGCTGGAGCACGCCGTCAAACTCAGGAAGCCGTGCCTCATCGATGTGCATGTCGACGCGAATGTCCGGCCACCCTCAACCGGTGGGTGGGGATTGCCGCCGATCAAATCGAATGAGCCGGCGTTTGGCAAACCGTACGTTGCCTAATTCGCTCACCGACTCAAAAATTGGACGCGGAGGACACGGAGGAAAAGACGAGGAATCGGAGGAGCTAGCGGCGCATCATGGAATGCAGCCCGATCACGTTTCCTCCGCGTACCTCTTTTGCCTCCTCCTTTACCTTCGTGTCGAATTTCTGAGGATTTAGGTTTTGGAGGCCTTAACAAGCCGCAACCCCTCTTGCACGATCTTCGCCGCCTCCACCCGATGCTCTGCTTCGAGCGCGGGCGCATAACCAACCGGAATCCGCGGCGCACCCAATCGTGCGACCGGCGCGTGCAGTTTCCAATGGAGCTGTTGCGCGATTTCAGCGGCGATTTCATTAGCGAAGCCGCCTGCTAACACGCTTTCCTGCACCACCAATAGGCGTCCCGTTTTCTCCACCGACGCGAGCACCGCCTGCTGATCCCAGGGATAGATCGTCCGTAGATCGATCACTTCGGTCGAAACGTTTTGCTTGGCGAGCTCGTCGGCGGCGAGCATTGAAACATGCGTCATTCTCGACCATGCAACGATGGTGAGATCGATACCCGCGCGTAATGTCTTGGCCTTGCCGATCGGCACGAGGCCTTCATCATCGAGGTCGATGTCTCCCTCGAGTCCCCAGAGATCCTTGTGCTCCATGAAGACGACCGGATCGTCACAGCGGATCGAGGCCTTCAACAGACCACGACCATCGGCAGGCGTAGCAGGTGTTACGACTACAAGGCCCGGCACATGCGCGAACCATGCTTCATACGATTGGGTATGTTGCGCGGCCATCCCTGCCTTGAGACCAATTGCTTCACGGACCACGAGCGGCACGCGTGCTTGCCCTCCGAACATGTAACGAATCTTCGCCGCCTGATTGACCAATTCGTCGATCGCGCAAAGTCCGAAGTCGATCATGCGCAGATCGGCGACCGGTCGCGTACCGGCCACCGCCGCGCCGACTGCGGCGCCCATGATGGTGGACTCCGAAATCGGCGTATTGACGATTCGCTTCGACCCGAATTCATCGATCAGGCCGGTGTATTGATTGGCGCTGCTATTGCCGTGCGCCGTGCTGAGATCTTCGCCAAGCGCCCAGACGCGTTTATCGCGCCGCATTTCCTCGGCGAGTGCATGGCGGACCGCATCCGCGTAGGTCATCCGTGCCATACCGGGGCTCCCCTATCTTGGACGTCGGTGTAAGCGAGGCGCGCATCGGGTTGCGGTGCCGCGAGTGCTTCGGCCACTGCGCGTTCGATGGTCGCCGAGATTTCATTAGCGATCGTGTCGCAAGCACTTGCGCTTGTGCCATGGTCGGTGAGCCAGCGACGGCATTTGCCGATCGGTTCGTGATGCACCATGAAGTCATCGATTTCCTTCTTATCGCGATAGAACATCTTGTCGAGCGCAAGATGACCGCGAACCCGATAGGTGGTGGCGTGCAGCAATCGTGGTCCCTTGCTGGCCCGCACATCGGCCACGACCGTCGCGGCAACATCGCTCACTGCGATGACATCATTGCCATCGACATTGATTGCCGGCACACCAAACGCGGTCGCGCGCGCGACGACGCCTTGACCCGCCATCACCGTTTTAGTGAGCGTGGTCGAGGCATAGACGTTGTCTTCAATCACAAAGAGCACCGGTAGCTCATAGACCTTTGCCCAATTGAGCGCCTCGGAAAAAGGCCCGCGATTGATCGTGCCATCACCGATGAAGGCCACCACGATGCGATCTTCACCCAACAGACGAATCGCTTGCGCGGCACCGACTGCCATGGTGGCGCCGTCGGCGACGATGCCATTGGCGCCCAGCATGCCGACCGAAAAATCGGCGATATGCATCGACCCACCCTTGCCGCCGCAGGTGCCGCCCGCACGACCAAACAGCTCTTTCCACATCGCGAACGGATTGGCGCCTTTGGCGAGCGCATGACCGTGACCGCGATGATTGCTGAACAGATAGTCAGTCTTGCGTAGCTGCGAGACGACGCCGGTTGCGACGGCTTCCTGCCCGGTGCTTTGATGGGCCGAGCCGTAGATGTTGCCCTTTTGCATTTCGACGCCGACGCGCTCTTCGAAGGTGCGAATGAGATGCATCGTGCGATAGAGCGCAAGGATGCGCTCGGTATCCGGATTCGGCATGGCCTCCCCAATCTTGGTAGCGAACCCACTGAGGTTACACCGAAGCTGCCCGGGCGCGGACGGACGGGGCAGCACTGCGAGCGGGTATGATCTGCCATCCACAACGGAGAATGATGATGGAATTCAGCTACTCAGACAAGGTAAAGGCGATGCAGGAGCGATTGATCGCCTTCATGGACAGGCACATCTATCCGAATGAATCGCGCTACTGGGCGGACATCGCCGAGAACACGCGAAAGGGCCAGCGCTGGACGCCGGTGCCGCTCATTGACGAGCTAAAGCCGCTGGCACGACAAGCCGGACTTTGGAACATGTGGCGTCCGAAAGGGCACGGTGGGGAGTTCACCAATCTCGAATACGCGCCGCTTTGCGAAATCATGGGCCGCGTCACCTGGGCGCCTGAAGTGTTCAATTGCTCGGCACCCGATACCGGCAACATGGAGACGCTGCTTCGTTACGGATCGCCCGAACATCAGGCGCAATGGCTCACGCCGCTCCTGGAAGGCAAGATCCGCTCATGCTTCGCGATGACCGAGCCCGATGTCGCATCGTCCGATGCCACCAACATCCAGGCCTCCATTCGTCGCGATGGTGCTCAATATGTGATCAATGGGCGCAAATGGTGGTCATCGGGTGCGCCCGATCCGCGCTGCAAGATTTTTATTTTCATGGGCAAGACCAATCCCGATGGTCCCAGGCACTCGCAGCAATCGATGATCCTGATTCCGCGGGATACGCCCGGCTTGAAAGTGGTGCGCCCGCTGAATATCATCGGTTACGACGATGCGCCGCATGGTCACGCGCTGACCGAATTCGAGAACGTGCGTGTCCCGGTCTCGAACATTCTCCTCGGGGAAGGCCGGGGGTTCGAGATCGCACAGGGCCGGCTGGGACCGGGCCGTATTCACCATTGCATGCGGATCATCGGTCAGGCAGAGCGGGCGCTCGAACTGATGTGCAAGCGGCTGTCTTCCCGCGTGGCATTCGGCAAACCGGTATCGGAGCAAGGCGTATGGCATGAGCGGATCGCCGAGGCCCGTATTGGCATCGAGACCACGCGCCTGCTTACGCTGAAGGCCGCCTACATGATGGATACCGTCGGTAACAAGACGGCACGCGGCGAGATTTCGATGATCAAGGTGCTAGCGCCAAATGTCGCGGAGAAGATTATCGATTGGTCGATGCAAGCGCATGGCGGCGGCGGCATGTCGGACGATTTTCCGCTCGCGTACATGTTCGCGTGGAACCGCTCGCTGCGATTCGCGGACGGGCCGGATGAGGTGCACCGCAACTCGATCGCGAAATGGGAACTTGGGCGGCATGCTTCGATCCCGAAGCTCTAGGGCGCTTATCGTCAATGAACCGCAAGGGACGCAAAGGATGCAAAGGTTCTGCTTTTGAGTTAAATCGTTGAACGTGATTGCCTTCCATTAATGCATCCATTTATCGGTGGATGAGGAGACTCATATCCCTTTTGCGTCCATTGCGTCATTTGCGGTGCAAATATAGTTCAGCCTAGGAATCATCAAAATGCTAAAGCTCTGCGGTCTGCAGATGTCCAACTACTACAACAAGGTCAAGATCGCATTAATCGAGAAGGGCGTGTCTTTCAAGGAAGAGACGGCCATGATCTCGCAGGATCCTGCGTTTCTCGCCCGCTCACCGCTTGGTAAGATTCCGTTTCTTGATCTGGGTAATGGGCAGACCTTGTGCGAGTCGCAGGTCATTCTCGAATATCTCGAAGATGCATATCCGCAGGTCCCCTTGTTGCCGAAAGATCCGCTTGCACGGGCTCGTATGCGTGAGTTGATCGCAGTGCTCGAACTCAATTTCGAATTGGTCGCCCGCCGCCTGTACTGGGCGGCCTTCTTCGGTGGACCGCCGCCATCGGAGGAAACCAAGAAAGAGGTGCGCCGCGAATTGAAGAAGGGGTTGCGCGCCATTCGGCAACTGGCCAAGTTTTCGCCGTACGCGGCCGGCACGGAATTTGGTTGGGCCGATTGCGCGGCCGCCAATCACTTGCCGCTGGTCGGCGAGGCAGTGAAAGCGATTTTCGATGAAGACGTCTACGGCGATTATGTGGCGTCAGTGAACGATTATCTGCGCATCGTCGGCGAGCGTCCTTCAATGAAGCGAACGCTTGATGATCGAAAGGCGTTTATTAAAAACAGAGAAGGGGGAAGGGAGAAGGGGGGGTGATCGCCGGTGGCGATCGAGTGACCAGTTTTAACATTTCACCCTTCACAGGCGGAGTTTCAGCGTTAGTCGAACACTGCGTCGACGGCAAACAGCATGTGCGGAGGAAACGCAGGGAGCCCGTAGGGCGACTGGAGTTTCCTCCGCACGCGGCGACGGCCAGGGGGCGATCGACACTTGGCGATTCAGTCCCACAGGAGGTA
>SHXR01000037.1 GCA_009693235.1 Betaproteobacteria bacterium
ATCGCCCACCCATGGTGCGCAGGCCATGGCCTGACTCGCCTTGTCATAGGCGAGCCGCAGATAGACCAGCAAGACGAGCACGCACCCGACCACGACCACCAGTTTGACCGGCCAAATCGGCATGGTGAAATAACCCGAGACACCGATGAACGTCTCGGCCTTGATCGCCTCAATGACCAACGGATAGGCTGCATAGGCAGTGGCCGCGAACAGCACGCTGCCGGCGAGCGCGAATACACTTTCGAGGGCATGCGCGTACGCGGGGCGGCGTCTGCCAAGAAATACGAGGAACGAGTCGGAGCGGATCATCCGGCCGGAGCGCAACGAGTGCGCTAATTGCAGAAAGACGATGGCGATGATCGATGCGCCCACCATCTCCGGCACGCCACGCACCGGTGAGCCCATGCCGCGGCCAATCACGTCGCTCGTGATGAGCACCATGGCCGCGACAATCAACAGCGTCCCGGCGTGATTGAGCCAGCGGCTAATCGCATCGAGCGCCCGCCCGATTGGCTTCATCATCGCTTGACGCCCCATCGGCCATTCACGGCGGTCATGGCGGACAAACTCGCAGGGACCCTACTTCTTCACCTCCCAGTTGCGCAATGGTTGCTCGCCTCGCTTGCGAACGCCGGCCAGGTAGTCGTCCAGCACTTGACGCGCCGGCAGGCCCTTCGCTTCGAGGGGTTGCACCCATTCCAGCGCAAGGTCGGGTAGCGTGTTGACCCATTCTTTACGCGCCGCCATATCGAGGGTGGTGATTTTCATGCCGGCTTTGGTCATGGTTTCAACGCCGCTATTGGCTAGCGCCATCAGACCATCGGCGGTTTTGACGCGATATTCCGCGGCAACGTCCCGCAAGATTTTCTGGACCCCAGGCGGCAACCCGGCCATCGGTTTTTTCGCGATCGCAAGCGCACCGAACACCGCGACGCCAAAGTCGACCTTCAGCATATAGGGGCGACTTCATTCACCTTGCCGACGAATGCCAGCGTCGGCAAATACATCTGCCCCTCGATGACGCCGGTTTGAATGTCGTTGTAGACCTTGTCCGGCGTATTGACCACCGGAATCACACCGCTCCCTTTCAGCCAGGTGAGATTGATGCCGACCCCGCCGATCTTCATGCCTTTCAGGTCGGCCATCTTCTGGATCGGCCTGCGGGTAAACAAATCCAGGCCCTCGATGCCGACGCTCGCCAGGGGGACGAGACCCGCCTCATCCCACATTTTGGCAAGTGCGGCGTTCGTGACATTGAGCTCGTCCATCACGCCCACCGCATTGTGGAGGCTCAAGGTCGAGAACGGCGCCGCATAGCTCACCAGCGAGAGCGGTAGACGCGACTGATTGAAGATCGTGCCAAGCATCGTCATATCGGCGAGGCCTTTTTGCAGGCTGTCCACTTCACTGCCGAACTTGACGATGGTGCCGCCATACGAATCGCTGAAATTGATGCGATGCCCAAGCGGCTGCAAGCGCTTGTTTACTTCGACGAAGAAGAATTCCTTGGCGACTTTGTTCCACACCGCCAGCGGCGCATGCGGCGACGAATAGGAAAGGTTGAAGGTGGTCGCCTGCGCAAGCGCGCCGGTACCCAGCAAAGCAGCACCGGCTGCGAATACGAAGCCGCGTCGGACACGATTGAACATGCTTTCTCCTGCGAATTGAACGGTGATCCTGGCGCGCAGTCTACTGGCCGGACGGAATCGGTGCACGGCCGCTCACGACGTGATGCCGAGAATCCGGCGCGCCGCGCGCAGATGCGGGCGGTCGATCATCTTGCCCTCCAGCTTGAACGCACCGGTGTTCGGATTCGCCGCGAACGCCGCAACGATCTTTTTCGCCCAACTGATTTCATCTGCACCGGGCGTAAAAGCAGCATTGATCACCGGCACATGTTTCGGATGAATCGACAGCTTGCCGGTGAAGCCATCGCGCCGTGCCTCGGTGGACTCACGGATGGCGACGTCGATATTATCGATGTCGACGCACACCGTATCGAAGGCCGGCACACCCGCGTCGGCCGCCGCATAGAGACACATACTCCGGGCGATGCGAAACGCATCGGTGTACACGCCATCCACCATTTTCGTCATCACCCCAAGATCGGCGGACAGGTCTTCGGCGCCCCAGGTGATGCCCCACAAGCGCGGCGTCACATTGGCGTACGTCCCCAAGCCGAACATGGCGCTACCCAGCTCAGTGGCGATCGGCAGAATCTTGATGGTGCCTGGTGGAATGGCAGCGGCCGCTTCCAGCGCATCCAGATAGTGCGAGACCTGCCGCAAATCATCGCCGTTGCGACACTTGGGCAAAAGGATTCCGAACGGTTTGCCCGGCACCACCGCCGCCAGATCATCGACTGACAGCCCGGTATCGAGCGCATTAATCCGCACCCACAATTGCTTCCCGGCCGCCCCTTGCGCCAGCATTGCGCGGACCATGCCGCGTGCCGCTGCCTTGGTATCGGGGGCGACCGAGTCCTCCAGATCAAGGATCAGACCATCCGCATCGCCCGCGGCAGCCTTCTCGAATTTACGCGGGCTATCGCCGGGGACAAACAAGAGCGAGCGGCTCATGTTGGTTTTTTCCGCATGAAGGCAGAGCGTTTGCAGGTCGCGACGATCACATCGTCCTGATTGAGGCACACATGCTCGAACTCGACGATGCCCGCGTCAGACCACGATTTGCTTTCGCGCTTCGACAACACCTTGGTGCGCGCATGCAGCGTATCGCCATGAAATACCGGCTTGGGAAACTTCACTTCGGTCATGCCAAGATTGCCGATCGTCGTGCCCACCGTGGTGTCATTCACCGAGATGCCGATCATCAGGCCAAGCGTGAAAATGCTATTGACCAGGGGTTTTCCGAATTCCGTCTTCGCCGCAAAATGGGCATCGATATGCAGCGGCTGCACATTCATCGTCAGACTGGAAAACAGCATGTTGTCCATCTCGGTAACGGTGCGGGTCCACGGATGTTCAAACGTCCGCCCGATCTCGAATTCCTCAAAGTAAAGCCCTGCCATGTCGCCCCCGTGTTGGCCAAACGCGTGATAGGTCGAGATGTTACCCCGCCTGCGCCAAAGGAATGTCGCCACCGGGGCGCGAAAGTCCTTGCAGACGGCGCCGAACGCCCCCATGTTGTCGCTATTCACCAACCCAATCGGATGCTTCGGGTCATGAATCCTCGCACGCTTGCCATCGCGCTTCCCCTCCTCTTTGCATGCTCAATAGCCATTGCCCAACCGGCCGCCAAGGGTGATGGCGTGCAAGTGAGCAATCCTTCGGTGCTGCGCAAACTCATTCCCGCTGAGCGGCTGGAGCACACCGCCACCGAGCAGTACCAACAACTCACTGCCGGTGCGCGGCGGCAAGGCGCCCTGGCACCCGCCAATCATCCGCAGGTCATGCGTCTGCGCGCGATTGCCGAGCGGATCATCAAACACGCTCCCCGCTTCAATCCGGATGCCACCAGCTGGAAATGGGAAGTCAATCTGATCGGCTCCAAGCAGATCAACGCTTTTTGCATGCCAGGCGGCAAGATCGCGTTCTATACCGGCATTCTCGAGACGCTGCGCCTCACCGATGATGAAGTGGCGATCGTCATGGGGCATGAAGTCGCGCACGCCTTGCGCGAGCATTCGCGCGAGCGGCTGGCCAAGAACAGCATCACCCGATTCGGGACCGCGATTGTCGGGGCAGTCATCAGTGGCGGGCGCTATGCCGATGTCATCAACCAGGCGGGCAGTCTGGCGACGCTCAAATTCTCGCGCGACAACGAAACCGATGCCGATGTGGTGGGCCTGGATCTGGCCGCACGCGCCGGCTTCGATCCGCGCGCAGGCGTCACGCTCTGGCGAAAAATGACCACGGCCAGCAAGAATGCGCCGCCACAGTTCCTATCGACACATCCCACCGGCCCCAATCGCATCAAGGAAATAGAGCGGCACCTGGCCGAGGTCATGCCGCTTTACGAGCGCAGCCGCGGCAGCGAATCCCGCTAGCTTGGAACGACCGCCTACCTACTTCAATATCTTGAACAGATTGTGATGGTGGTCGGTGAAGGTCGGCAAGGCTTTGTTATCCTCGATCGGCGTGGCGACCTCCTTCAGCCGCGGCGCTTCTAACAAGGCCTTGTTCCTGGTGACGAGCACCTGATCGGTCGAGGAATACCAATAGGCGGTTCCGCTTTGATGGTCCGGCGAATCGGAAACCAGCACCGCCTCCATGCCGACTTCCATGGCGAGCCGCTTGATCACCGGCATCAGATTGACATACCGGTTCGTTGCTTGAAATACGATCACGCCGTCTTCGGCAAGGTGCTTTACATACAACTGCATCGCCTCGCGCGTGACCAGATGCATCGGAATGGAATCGCCTGAAAACGCGTCGATGCCAAGGATGTCGTACTGGCGAGGCGGCGATTCACGTTCGAGGCTAAGACGCCCGTCACCCATGATCAATTGCGTCTTGGCTTGCGTGTCCTTGAGGAAGGTGAACTCACGCTGGGCAAGATCGACGACGGTCGGGCTGATTTCGTAAAACACCAGCGTATCGCCCGGACGCCCGTACGCGGCAATCACGCCGGCACCCAAGCCGATGACACCGATATTGCGGGGTTTATCCGCCGGCAGGCTGGCGAACAAACGTCCATAGCCTGAGGTTGGCCCGAAATAATCGCTCGCGGTGTTCTTGAAATCATCGCCCAACAACTGGCCGCCGTGCACGATGCTCCCATGCAACATGGCACGGTAGGGCACCGGGGTGGCGCGGTCGCGCGTGCGCACGACGCCGTAGAAATCACGCGCCATCAGACGCACATCATCGAGATAATCACGCACGCCCTCGCCAAACAAAAAGGCCGTCAGGATCGCCGCACCAAGCGTAATCACTCTTGCCACCATCCCGCTCACCTGGAAGAACAGCACGAGCGCCAGCGCAACCAGTGCAATGCCAATCTCGAAGTAACCGCGCAAGGTGAGCGGCGCAACGATCGCAATCAGCACCGCGCCGATGGCCCCACCCAGCGACAACATCAGATAAAAGCGCGTAAGAAAACGCGGATCGGGCTTCAAGCGCGCGAGTTCTCCATGGCAGAACATGCAGGCGACAAAAAGACCCGAAAAATAAAGAATTGCCGCGAACTCCAGATCATGGCTTGGAATGTAATGCGCCATCGCCGGAATCCCCGGGATAAGGAGCGCAATGAACAACCAGCGCTTGTACCAGCGCGGATGATCGAAACAGAGAATGAACGTGATGAGATAAAGCGAGAGCGGCAGTACCCATAGAAACGGCACACTGGAAATATTCTGCGTGACATGGTTGGTAATGGCCAACAACATGACCGAGCCCATCGCCGACAAAACGAGCCACAGGAGCTGCAATAACAGGGTGGGGGCCGGCGCGTTACTGATCGAAGCGGTGGCCTCTTTGGCGACGCCCGCATGTTCTGACGCACGCAGCGACATCCAACCGGTACCGGCGCAGATCACGACAAACACGACATAAAGCCCCGACCATGTCCAGCCGAGTTCAGGCAACGAGAGAAATGGCTCCAGCAGCACCGGGAAGCCGAGCAACGCCAAGAGCGAGGCAAAATTAGAAAGGGCAAACAGGCGATACGGCACCGCTGCCTCGAAACGGCGCCAGTACCACGCTTGCAACAAAGGGGTTGTCGTCGCGAGCAGAAAATACGGCAGGCCAATCGTAACAAGCAGCAGCAACAAGATACGGCCGATCGGTTCTTCCTCACCGCTTGGTTTCCATCCGGTCGACGCGATGATGGGCAAGGTGGCGAGCGAAAGTAACAGGAGCGCAATGTGCAAAATGGTCTGCTTGCGCAGCCCCAAACGATTGGTCACATCCGCATACGCGTAGCCTGCCAGAAGAGTGCTTTGAAAGAAGACAAGGCAAGTGGTCCACACCGCTGCCGAGCCGCCGAACCAGGGAAGAATTTGCTTTGCAATGATCGGCTGGACCAGGAAGAGGAGAAAAGCCGAGAGAAAAATGGTGATCGCGTAGGGTTTGATCGACCCCAATCGGGCGGCGAACGCTTGCTGGATGGCTGGCATGAGTGTGAGGGCGAAAAGGGAAGCGACCGGAAAAAGCGCGCGATCATACTCGGAAATGGGCGACCATCCCTGCACCAACCGGCACAACGGGTAAAGGCAAGCGACCGGCGCAAAGAATACGACAGAGCACGCAACGCCGTCGCAACGTACATGGTTGACCGCGCACCGAATTGTCGATCAATCGATCCGGATGCCGATGTCTTGCGCGAGTTCCGCATTCTTTTCGAAGTCGGCACGGATCGCCGCCGAGAATTCGGCCGGCGTGGTGATCCAGGGTTCGACGCCGCCCGCGGCCTTGAGCCGCTCAACGATATCCGGATGCCGCAGCACTTTGGCGATTTCGGCGCGCAACTGCAGCAGGACGGGCTCAGGCATTCCCACCGGCCCCAAGATCGCATACCACTGGGTCATCTCAAAGCCCGGGAACATCTCGGCAATCGTTGGTACGTCGGGCAGGATGCCGGAACGCGAACGGCCGGTGTAGGCAATGGCGCGTAACTTTCCGGCGCGAATCTGCTGGGCAGTCGAGGTGCCGGACATCATCGCCGACACTTCACCGGCCACGGTAGCGGTGGTTGCCGGGGACCCACCCTTGTACGGCACATGCACCATCTCAAACCCGGCGCGCGCCTTCAAACGCTCCATGGTCAGATGATGCTGGCTGCCATTGCCGCCCGAGGCGTATTGCAGCGGCGGCTGGGCTTTTTTGGCGAGTTCGATGAATTCGGCCAATGTCTTGGCCGCGACCTGCGGATGCAGCGCCAGAAAAAAACCGTTTGATACCAGGCTTGCGACCGGCGTCAAATCCTTGAGCGGATCAAATGGCATCTTGCGATAAAGATGGGGATTGATCGTGAGCAAGCTGTCCATGCCAAGCAGCAAGGTATAGCCATCTGCCGGGGCGCGAACGACGAACTCGCCCGCGACGATGCCATTCCCGCCGACGCGATTTTCAACGATAACCTGTTGCCCGGAGCCCTCGAAGAGTTTGCTCGCCACCAACCGCCCGATGATGTCCGGTCCACCACCGGGTGGAATCGGCGCAACGAATCGGATCGGTTTCGACGGGTATTGTGCAACCGCCGGTAGGGCAATCGCCAGACCGCTAACGGCGCATGCGAGCCAGCGCGTCACCGCCTGCAGCGATGCCATTGAGATAGTGCTCCCATACGTATAGATTGCGTTCACATGCGGCGACCACCGCATCTTCCATATGCAACTCGCGGGCAAATCGTTCGACCGCCTGCCAGCCCATGTTTGAGTGTAAGATGTCGGCTTCCTCATGTAATGTGAAGAATTTCATCTCGTCATTGGTGAGCTCAAAGAGCCGCCCCCAGCGCTGGCGCTCAACGCCGAACCAGCCGCGCCGCTTGAACAATCCAGTGCCATATCCCGGCACGTTCACGCGCTCGGCGCAGGTGTTGGCGACAATACCTTCGAGCCAGTGCTTATTCGCCATCAACCCTTCCCAGGCCGCCCAACAAAGTTGCGTCGACGGCAGTGGCGTGGCCTTTTGCAACTGCGCGCGCTTCAGTCCGATGCGCACGCCGAGATCTTCGAGAATCTGCCAATGGGCACGACCGCCGCCGTGCTCGTGATCGGCAATCACCTCTTCACTGCACGCCTTCAAGATACGAATGCGCGTGTCCCAATCGGTGCAATTGGTCGCGACCTTGAGTTTCAAAACGGAATTGCGCTGGCGGGTATTCAGCTGGTGTTGCATCGCGAACATCTGCGCCCGCCCCTTGGTCATTGGCTCGCGAAAAAACCGACAGCGCAAGACAAAGTCATTGACGACGGCGTCCAAACGCCGAACGACGCTTCTTGGCATGATTGGGGCGGCTCCAGGTGATGTAGGGCGCGATTCTACGCTGAGCGCTCCGGCCGCTCGCGTCGAGATTGACAATCGCCCGCCGACAGCATAAACAGACAACCGAATCCCTTAACCAAGATTGAATGGCATGACCACCTCCTTCACCTCCGAAGTCCACACCATTGACGGTTGCCGCGTTTCGCTCAAGCGCGGCGGCAAGGGCCCAACGCTCCTATTTCTGCACGGTGCAGCCGGCGCGGCGATGGTGCAACCTTTCATGACCGAGCTCGCCAAATCATATGAAGTGCTGGTCCCTGAGCATCCCGGTTATGGCGCCTCGGGGGAACCGGACTGGATGGACAACATCCATGATCTTGCCTACTTCTATCTCGACTTCATGGCCCTGCTGAAGCTCGACAATGTCACGGTGATCGGCAGCTCGATCGGCGGTTGGCTTGCCCTCGAGATTGCGGTGCGAAGCGCTGAGCGCATCCGTGCGATGAGTCTGGTGGGTCCGTCCGGCATTCATGTGCAGGGCATCAAACGTGGCGATCTGTTTCTTTGGACGCCGGAAGAACGGGTGCGAAACCTGTTCGCCGATCAGTCGATCGCCGATCGGCTGCTGGCCGTCCCGCCCACGCCCGAGTTCATTGAAACTGCGATCAAGAACATGCACACCACCGCCAAACTCGTCTGGGAGCCACGCCTGTTTGATCCGCATTTGCACAAGTGGCTGCATCGCGTGAAAGTGCCGACGCAAATCGTGTGGGGTGAGAACGATAAGATTCTCCCGGTCGGTTATGCCGCAGGCTTCAAGAAATTGATTCCGCATGCACGCGTCGACATCTTGCCGAATTGTGGCCATCTGCCGCAAACCGAGCAGCCCGAACAATTCGTGAAGCTGTTTCGAGAATTTGCCGCCGCGATCAAGGCATGATCGAGCGCTTTCTGGTTCCCGGGCAGTTTCCGCCGGTCAGCCATTACTGTCATGTCGTGCGCGCGGGCAATCAGATCTGGGTGTCCGGTGCGGTCGGCGTGCGCGAAGACGGATCTATTCCGGCGAGCACGGTCGAGCAATTTCGCCTCGCGCTGGCAAGCGTGGATGTCTGCCTGAAGCATGCCGGGGCCGGTGCCGCCAACGTCGTGAAGGTGAACGTCTACATGACCGACATCACCGAGCGTGCCGCAATCAATCCGATTCGGCAAGCGTACTTCGGTGAGCATCTGCCGGCCTCGACGCTCGTCGAAGTAAAGGGCCTGGTCGATCCGCAGATGAAGGTCGAGATCGAGGCGATTGCTATCCTTAACGGGTAGCAGCGCTTCGCTACACCACTCGTCGCGCGTAGGCGAGGCGCGCCGCGGCAAGATCCTCCAGCGCGGTGCCCACGGATTTGAACAGCGTGATCTCGTCTTGGCTTTCCCGCCCGGCGTGACGACCCGCAACCAGATCGGCAAGTTCGGCGCGCACCTGCGCCCGCGAAAACGATCCGGCTGCAATCGGTTGCACCAGATCCCCCGCCTCCTTGAGCGCGCCGGCAAACGTATCGACAAACACCTTCGCACGGGCCACACATGCGTCGTCCACTTCGCGCATCTGCGGCGTAAACGAACCGACGAGATCGATATGCATCCCCGGATGCAACTGCTCGCCGCGAATGATGGGCTCGGTCGAGGTTGTCGCGCAGGTCACCACATCGGCGCGGTCCATGCCGTCATCGAGACTTTGCACGGCGATGGCCGGGAGTCCGTCCAGAGCGAGATGCGCCGCGACGGCGCGGGCCCGCTCCGCATCACGGCCCCACATCAGGATGTGCTGGAATGCGTGATTGGCGGCATGCGCACGCGCCATATAGGGCGCCAACGCACCGGTCCCCACCACGAGCAGCGTCTTGGCATCCGGCCGTGTAAGATACCGTGCGGCCAGCGCTGAGGCAGCACCAGTGCGCCTCTGCGTGATCGTCTCGCCATCGAGTAAGGCCACCGGATGGCCGGTTACGCCATCCAACAATACATAGAGCGCGCCCACCGTCGGCACGCCATGGCGCCGATTACCCGGAAAGACGGTGACGATCTTGATGCCGATGGCCTCATCGGTCCGCCAAGCGGGCATCAACAAGAGCTTGCCATCGCCCGCCCCATTGACCGTGTGAACATGACGAACCGGCGCTTCGGCACCAACCCGAAAGGCAGCGGCGAGCGCGTCGGTAAGCACCCGAAAATCCAGTGCGCGATGAATATCCGCGGCAGAGAGGAACGGCAGGTTCATTGTGGTGGCGTCCACGTACTAGACCGCGATCGGCGGATGTCGCTCGCCCACGCGCGTGGCCTGTTCGAACGCATGCGCCAATTCCAAGACGCCGCGATCATCCCGATAGCGCCCGACAATCTGCAATCCGACCGGCAACCCCTCGGGAGAGAATCCGCAGGGCACCGAGATCGCCGGATGTCCGGTCACGGTGATGTAGATGCACGATCGCATCCAGTCGATGTATGTTTGCATCGGCACGCCATTGATCGCTTGCACATAGGGCGTGTCGATATCGAATGGCAGGACTTGGCTCACCGGCAAGACGAGGAACTCGTACTTCTCGAAGAACGCGTGCACGCGCCGGAACAAAACCGTGCGCATCCGCTCGGCCGCGGCGAGCTCCGGCCCGGAGAGCTTGCGACCCTCCTCGATGTTCCAGATAACCGTATCCTTGATCAGATCGGGATGGCGATCCACCACCGCGCCGAAATTGCTTTCATATTGATACGCGCGCAAGCGATGGAAAATTTCATTGGCATCGGTGAAATCGGGAATCGCTTCTTCCACCACGCAACCAAGCGATGCAAAGATGGACCGCTGTGGCGCGATGGCGTTCACCACCGCCGGGTCCACCGGAATCAGTTTGCCGAAATCAGCTGAGAAGGCGATCCGCCGCCCGCGAAAGTCGCGCTCGAGGGGCGGGGCGAACACGCTTCCCGGCGCTTCGAGCGAGATCGGCGCGCGCGCATCAGGTCCTGCGATCGCCGAGAACATTAACGCCACATCACGCACCGTGCGCGCCATCGGCCCCAGCACACTGAGGGAATACCAGCCGTTGTTATTGGGATACGCAGGCACGCGCCCGGCCGATGGGCGCAAGCCCACGATGTTGCAAAAATTGGCCGGATTGCGAAGCGAGCCGCCGAGGTCGCTGCCATCGGCGATCGGCACCATGCCGCAGGCAAGCGCCACCGCTGCCCCGCCACTCGATCCACCGCAGGTGCGCGACAAATCGTACGGATTGCGCGTCGCACCAAATACTTTGTTGAACGTTTGCGATCCGGCGCCAAATTCGGGCGTATTCGTTTTACCGATGGTGATGGCGCCGGCGTCCCGCAACCGCGTGACGATGAGCTGATCCTCATCGGGGATGAAATCCTTGAACACGAGCGAACCCATGGTGGTCCGGATGCCCTGGGTCTGGACGAGATCCTTGTGCGCGACCGGCAGCCCATGCAAGGGGCCAAGTGGGACGCGATGGGCGCGACGATCATCGGCCTCGCGGGCCCATGCCAGCGCGCGGTCAGCCACCAACGTGACGACCGCATTGACTGCGGGATTGACCCGCTCAATCTGGGCAAGGTGTGCATGCATGACTTCCCATGCCGACACCTCGCCCGCACGAATCAGCCGCGCAAGTTCAACCGCATCCAGAAAACAGAGGCTGCCATCGACCACGGCTGTTGATTCCTCGTGGATGCGCTATTTGCGCTCGGCGGTCCACTTGCTGATGCCGGTGCCGTCGATACGATTGCCGCTCACTTTGCCGCTGAAGGTCTGCTTGGCGCCTTTTTGATCGACAAACGAAAAGCTCACCTGTTCACCGGTGACCCGGCCATCATCGATCTTCGTCGAGAATCCGCCTTGACGAGCCGTGCCGGTGAGCTTCTGGTATTGCTGGGTGAGCGTCACCTCGTACTGCCCGGCACCTTTCACCGACCAGTTGCCCTGCGCCTTGGCCGGCACGATCCAGAGCATGGCCCGGCGGCCTTCGACTTCCGCTTGTTCATCCGGATCCCAATCGCCCATCGTGAAAGCATGTGAAACAAGCTGCGCGCCCGGTTTCATTTCGAGCAACTTCGGGCGCAGGCCCAAATTGAGTTCCGGCAACAGGTACATCGTGATCACCGTCGCCTTCGAGAAATCGCTCTCGAAGATATCGGCCTTCATGAATTTCGCCTTGGCGGAGACGCCGGCATCGGCGGCGCGTTTCATCGCATGCGCACCCATATCCGGGTTGTACTCGATGCCTTCTGCGGTCGCGCCTTTTTTCGCGGCGGCGATCACAGTGCGACCATCGCCTGCACCGAGATCGATCACGAAATCGTTCGGCGTGACCTTTGCCATCGACAGCATTTTCTCGATCAGGGTCTCCGGGGTCGGCACCCAGATGACATCCTTGCCGGCTTGGCCGACTTCCGGTTGATAGTTATTTTTTGCCGGCGCCTGCGCGCAGGCCGTGTTCATAGTGATGAGGCCGGCGACCGACAATGCAGCGAGGACTGTTCTCATTCCGTTCACGCTACCACTCCTTTTTAGTGCTGCTGCGATGGAAAAACGAGGATTCAACCTCGACGAATAACTGAACAAGGGGGCTCGTTGGGGATGAAGGGACCCCAACCCCTCCATTGCCCCTCGTAACTCCCTGAAAAATAGGGTCACGCTGATTGCGCGAGATAGCTTAATCAGCGTCTCCTTAACGGTTCACATCAACCACGACCCGACCGCGGATCTTGCCAAGCACGATATCGTGCCCGGCTTCAAGGGCCTCTGCGAGGCTGATTTCTTGCGTGATTTGGGCGATCTTTGCGGCATCCAGATCGCTCGCCAGCCGGTTCCAGGCGACGATGCGCTCCGCCTTGGGTGCCATGACGCTATCGATGCCCTGCAGTGCCGCACCGCGCAAAATAAACGGCCAACCGAGGCCGGAAAATCCATTCCTTGCGCCAGTCCGCAGGCCGCCACCACGCCCCGATATTTCATTGCCGCACACGCATTGGCCAGCGTATGACTGCCCACTGAATCGACCGCCCCGCCCAACGCTCCCGGCCAAGCGGCTTGCCCTGCACGGCCAACGTTGCCGCATCGATCAGTTCGGTGGCACCGAGGCCCTTCAAATAAGACTCTTCGGTGAGGCGGCGGGTGGACGCCACCACCTTGAATCCACGGGCGGCGAGCAACGCGACAGCGAACGAGCCGACCCCACCGGCGGCGCCAGTCACGAGAATTTCACCCTGCTCCGGTGTGATGCCATGCTTCTCCAAGGCGAGCACACACAACATTGCGGTGTAGCCGGCGGTGCCGATACTCATCGCCTGGCGGGTCGTCATGCTCCCTGGCAATGGAATCAACCAACTCGATTTGAGCCGCGCTTTTTGCGCGAGGCCGCCCCAATGGGTCTCGCCCACTCCCCAACCATTCAGGACAACACGCGACCCGACGGCGAATTCACTGGCATCACTCGACTCGACGGTTCCCGCTAGATCGATGCCCGGGACCATCGGCCATTTCCGCACCACCGGCGATTTGTCGGCGATCGCCAAGCCATCTTTGTAATTGACGGTGGAATAGTCGACCCGCACCGTGACATCGCCTTCGGGTAGCAGGCCATCGTCCAGCTCGGTGAGCTTGGCTTCGAAACCGCCAGCCGATTTATTCAGAAGAATCGCTTTGAACATGGTTATTCAATGGACTGCATGGCAGCAAGGCCGCGTTGGAGGCGCACGACCCCCTCCGACAATCGCTCAGCGGAGGCGGCGAAACACCAGCGCAGGAATCCTTCGCTCTCCGGGCCAAACGCAATGCCGGGCGCCAGACCGATTTTGGCATGCCGCACCAAATGCTTGGCGAGCGCGAGCGAATCATGCACGCCGCGCACTTTGAGAAACAGATACATCGCACCAGGCGGCAGCGTGACCTCGATCTCCGGCATGGCGCTGAGCAGTCCGAACAAATGATCCCGCGCGTCCAGCATACGCGCCTGCATCGGTGGCACGATTTCAGCGGTGCGGCGAATCGCCTCGATGCCGGCTTGCTGTACGAATCCCGGTGCGCAGGACGTGTTGTATTCCACCAGCTTGGGCAGCTCGGCGATCAAGGGCGCCGGCCCGACGATCCAGCCAAGACGCCAGCCGGTCATCATCCACGACTTGGAAAAACTGTTGGTGGAAATAACCCGATCGCCACTGTCGGCGATGGCAAGAAAGGACGGCGCCACGCTCGTCTCGTAACAGACGCGCTCATAGACATCATCGGCAACGATCCAGATACCGGACCGCCGGCAATGCGCAAGAATGATTCTTTGCGTGCCGGCATCGATCATCCACCCGGTTGGATTGTTAGGCGAATTGATGACGAGCGCCCGCGTGTTCGGCGTGAGCGCGGCAAGCAATCGATCCACATCGAGCGTCCACCCGGCGGGACCATACGAGAGCGGTACCGGCACGACATTGGCGCCAAGAATGCGCGGGGCCTCGGTGAGATTGGGCCACACCGGCGTGACGATCACGACGCGTGCGCCCGGATCGATCAGCGCCTGATGCACCAGCATGAGCGCATGCACGCCCGAACTGGTTACGGCAACGCGATCCGCTGCGATCGAGCCATGCAGGCCGCCCACATAGGAAGCGATCGATTCCCGCAATAGAGAAATGCCAAGATTCTGGTGATAAAAGGTGTCGCCCTCCGACAGGGCACGGATCGCGGCGTCCCGGATCGGCTGGGGCGTAACGAGATCAGGCTCACCGAACCAAAAGGGCAGCACGCTGGTATCACCCATCGTGGCATTGGCCACTTCGCGAATGCGCGAACTCGCCAGTGCGCGGATCGCTGGACGGGGCAAGCTATCTGACACCGCGTGCGTCGATAAGGGAACGGGTTGCTGCATGGGGGCAATCGGAAGATGGCTGACGGAGGATAACATCGCCGGCGCCAGGGCCGGGCCGGTCAGTTACTGCAGCGCCGCGTGCTGGCGCAAGCCGAACATCTCCTGCAACGCCACCCGGTATTGCTCGAAGCCCACGCCGGTTGAATTGCTATGGTTGGCGCCTTCCACCAGCAACAGGCGCTTTGCACCATTGGCGCGCTCATAGAGGCGCTCGGTCATCCAGGCCGGGACGAAGCGGTCATTGGCACCATGCACGAACAACTTCGGCACATGCACCTTCTCGATCCGGGACAGGGAATCGTAATGCTGGGTCAGAAACCAACCGATCGGCAGAATGCGGCCCAATGTGTAAGTGCCGGCCAGGTCGCGAATGGAGGTAAAAGTCGATTCGACGATGATGCCGGCCAGATCATCGCCGCGCGTGGCGAGTTCGATCGCGATCGCACCGCCGAGGGAATGGCCGTACAGATAGCGTCGACTCGCCTCGGGTGCAAGCTTCTTGACATAGTCCCAGGCAATCGCCGCATCCGCATAGGCATCGGCCTCACTCGGCAAGTCGCCCCCTGACCTGCCAAAGCCCCGGTAGTCGATCGCCAGCACGGAAAACCCCATGTCTCGCAGTCTGGCGATGCGAAAAGCATTGCCTTGCAGGTTCCACCGCGCACCATGCAAGTACAACATGACCGGTGCCTCGGCGCGTGGATGGCGCCACCACCAAACGTGCAGGCGATCGCCATTGCCTTCATCTGCGGCATCGACAGCCGGCACGACGGATTCGCCGTTCCGCGCGATCCACAGCTCCGCGACGCCATTCGCCTTGACATCGAATTTCGACCACCAAGTGGTAGGCGATGGGCGCCAAATGAATTCCTTCTGCTTGACATCGATATAGGCGCAGCCCGTGCCGACCATGAGCAGAGCAGCCAACAAGGCAAGCAACGGCACGACCCGCTGCCCTGCAAAGTGCACGACGCGAGCGCCGTGGATCAACCCATCTTCCCGGTAATCCGCCATAAATAGACCGTGCGCGAGGCCACGCTGACCTTCTGCTCAGACACCCAGTCGCCCATATCGAAATCATGCGACACCACGCGGGTGCCAGGCTTCAATTCCCGCCAGAGCTTGGGGCGCAGCTTCAGATTGAGCGAGGGCAACAGGTACAGGGTGACGATCGTCGCATCCTTGAAATCGAATTCGAAGAGATCGCCCTGCACGATGCGCACTCGATCGCCCACATTTTCGCCGCGCACATTGGCGTTTGCCTCGGCGATCCGATTCGGATCGATATCGACGCCGATACCGCGGGCACCGTATTTCTTTGCCGCCGTCACGACGATGCGTCCATCACCGCAACCCAGGTCATAGATCAGATCATTCTTGGTAGGTTTGGCCAGGGACAGCATCGTATCGACCACTTCCTGCGGCGTCGGCACGTAGATCACATCGGGAGTACGCGTGGCCGCCTGCGCGAGCGTGAGCCTGGAATCAGCCAGACCTTGCGCCACCGCTGGGACGCCAACCGTAGCGGCGGCCAAAGCCCCGGTCCGGCTGAGAAAGTGACGTCGATTCATTGCTTCATCCTCCAGGTTCGTGCGTGCGCGAAGGCCCGCTCAAGCCCTGAGCGTAGCCCATCGGACGCCGCCAAGCCCTGTTTAACAGCCCCTCGCCCACTGCGGTGCTTACCGCGAACGCTATCCCCTGCCCAGCATCATATCGGGCAGGATGGTCGAGATCACCGGGAAGAAAATCAAGATGATAAGGGTGAAGATCTCCATGAAGAGAAACCACCAGATGCCGCGGAACACTTCTTCTAGGGGCACCGAATTACCGACCACACCTTTCACGACATAGACCGTAATCCCGAAGGGTGGCGTAATACAGCCGATCTCAACCAACTTCACCACGATGATGCCAAACCAGATCAGGTTGATGTCGAGGCTCTTTAGCACCGGCAGCAACACCGGCAGCGTGAGCAGCATCATCGAGATCGAGTCAAGAAAACACCCGAGGAAAATGTAGACGATACAAACGATCAGGATCACCACCGCGACCGAGAGCTTGGCCTCGACGATGGCCTCGGCGAGCTTTTGCGGCACGCCGCTGATCGCCATAAACCCGGTGAAGATCGATGCACCCACCAGCAGCAGGAAAATCATGCCGGTGGTGCGTGCGGTCTCGATCATGGCATCCTTGAAGGTCGTCCGCGACAGCTGCTTGGCAAAGATCATCAGCACAAATGCCCCGAGCGCACCGATGGCCGCGGCTTCCGTTGCCGTCACGAAACCGGTGTAGATGCCGCCGAGAACCAGCATGATAAGGAGCGTGATACCCCAAATATTCTTGAGCGAAACAAAGCGCTGCGCCCAGGTGATCTCGAACGGAACTTCCGGCGCGAGCGATGGATCGCGCTTGACGCGATACCAGATCATCGCCATCAGCAGGAACGCTGAGAGAATACCCGGCAGGTATCCGGCCATGAGCAATCGGCCGATCGATACCTCGGTGAGAATGGCAAACACCACCATCACGATGCTGGGCGGAATGAGCACGGCAAGCGTTGCGGCGGCCGCGACCGAACCGCATGCGAGCTTGCGGTCATACCCGTAGCGCAGCATTTCCGGGATCGACACCCGCCCCATCGCGCCGGCCGCCGCAACACCGGAACCCGCACAGGCGCCGAACAAGGCGCACCCGGCGACGGTGGCGATCGCCAAGCCGCCCGGCAGCCGCGCAAGCCACAAACGTGCGGTATCAAAACAGGCGCGCGTCAAACCAGCGTGGTAGGCGAAATAGCCCATCAGCAGAAACAACGGCACGGCGGTAAGCGTGTTGTTCGCCACCGACGAATACATCTGCGAGGACAGGAGCGCAAAGGTCGCGTCCGGTCCACTCAGCGTAAAGAGTCCGCCCAGGCCGACCAAAGTGAGCGCAAATGCAATCGGAATCCGCACCGCGATCAAAGCGAGAAGAATGATGAACCCGAACAAACCGTAGTAATGACTCTCCATATCGGCTCACGCCGCCTTTCTACTTGCTATGCAGGGAACGGTTGATCAGGCAGGCGGCGGCGCATCGTGCGGCAGCGGTTCCGCTACCCCAAATGCGCGCTTAAACTCTTGCTTCGCGGTGAGCACCAGCTGCAACACCATAAGTCCGGTACCAAGCGGGATGATCCAGCGGAACGGCCAGATCGGCACCGGTATCACCGCGATCCGGTACTCCCACACGACCGTCGACTGGATCGCTTTCTCCATCGCCAGCCAGGTGAGAAAGCCGAACAGCACGACGCCGATCAGAGCGGCCACCGCATCGATCAACGATTGGGTCCGCACCGACAGACCCATCGTGACCACGCCGACGAACACATGCTCCCGCTTGAGCTGCACGAACATCAGCGGCAGAAACACCGCCGGAATCATCAACGCTTCGCTGAATTCGAGCGCACCCGGCAGTGAGCTCGCCACCTTTCGTCCGATGGCATCGATTGCCACCATCAGCATGAGAAGGAAAACCACAAAGCCACCGACCAGCGCCATCCATTCAGCCAGCAAGTCTAGCGCGCGATTACTTTGCTTCACCATCCCCCCTCAACTTCGCGAACGATTGCAAGTCGGTTGTGTCCGCTTACTTCTTCTGCCAGGGATACCCTTTGGCAGCGATCTCTCGCTCACAGGCGGTCTGCAATTCCTGGAACTTCGCCCAGGTCGCGCGGGCCGGTACGTTTTTCTTTTCCATATCGACGAGCCACATCTCCTGCGCGTCCTTGCCCGCTTTTTCCAGCGCGGCCTGATCGGTCGGGGAGAGTTTGATGAGCCGCATGCCGCGCTTTTCTTCAAACTCCTTCAGCTTCACGGCTTCCTGTTCGATCATGCCGCGCGCAAACGCCATGTTGTACTCGATGCTCGCATCGAGAACGATCTTCTTCAGGCTGGCGGGAAAGCTGTTCCAACGCTTAAGACTGATCGAGACCGGCGCGGCCAAGGCCATACCCGAACCGGTGGCCGTCATGAATTTGGCGATCTCAAAGTGCTTGAAAGAATCGGTGAGCAACACCGTGCCTTCGGCGCCATCGACCACGCCGCGCTCGACCGCTTCATAGATCTGTCCGTAGGGCATGAAGATGGGCGAGATGCCAAGCGGCTTGTACATGTTGATACGAGCACCGCCGTAGCTGCGAATGCGTTTCTTCTCGAGATCGGCCAGCTTTTCGATCGGCTTGTTCGACAGAAAATAGAAATGACCGCTTGCATAACCGGTGATTGGGAAGAATCCAAGCTGGTCGAAGGTCTTACGCAGATTCGGCTCTTCCTGCTGCGTTTGCACCGAGGCGGTGATGCCGCACCAGTAATCGCGCGCATTGAATGGCATGTCGAGCGTCATCCAGAGCGCGGTCTTGGCCGGATCGTAGGTGGATGCCACGTTGGAAAAATCGGCGACGCCCGCGGCGAGATTCGGCGCGGCATCGGCCTGCTTGAACAGCGACTCCGACCAGAAGATCTGGAATTTCACCTTGCCGTCGGTTCTCTTGGTGATGTTTTCCGTCCACTCCTTGAACCGATCCGGCACGAAGCCCACCGGCGGGAACGAGTACGCAACCTTCAAGGTGATGCTCGGGATATCGGCTGCTGCGCCCTGCGCCATGGCGCCAGGCATCGCTACGACCGCCACTGCGATGGCGCCGGCAGCAAGAACCCCACGGGAAAGCTGAACGTTCATTAGTTGTCTCCTCCAAGATATTTTCGCGTCGGCATGGCACGCCGACGGCAAGTGTGACGTCGGCCGATACGCATTGGTCGCATCTCAACGTTGCATTCCAACGCACCTTGCGCTTCTATCAGCAAGCCAACCGGCCGTCAAGCAGACGAACCTTGCACGCATCCTGACGGGCTGCGAAAGCATGCTGGCGCATCCGCGGCGAATCGCCTATCGTCGCAGATGCATTTCGCCAATAGGAGCATCTTAGCTTGACCTCGCCCTCGCACGACATCGGCGCTGAACTGCTGCGCCGTCTTCCCGATGAGACGATCGCCGATCTGCGACGCACCGAATTGCTCAAAGCCGCACGCCCCAAACGATTCGGTGGTTTTGCACTCGATCTCGATCAAGTGATGGCGATCATCGCGGAGTTGGGCCGTGGCTGCGGCTCAACGGGCTGGGTGTTCGGCGTCTATTGTGACCACTACATCACGCTGGGGATGTTTCCGGCTGCGATGCAGGAAGACGTACGGGCGAAGCAACCGGATGCGTTGATTTCGACTGGCCTTGCACCCGGCGGAACGATTCAGCGCACCGCAGGCGGGTACCGGCTAAGCGGACGATGGTCTTATTCGAGCGGCTGCACCCATGCCGATTGGGCATTCGTGCATACGCCGCTGCCCGCGGCGGATGGCGCCGCGCCGCCCGATTCCCTCTACGTTTTCGTGCCGCGCGCCGACTTTCACATCATCGACATCTGGGAAGTGATGGGCTTATGCGGCACCGGCAGCAATGATCTGGACATCAATGACGCCTTCATCCCGAGCCATTGCACGCTGCGGGTGAGCGATGCGAACGAAGGAACCGGCCCGGGCATTACCTATAACGATGCCGCGCTGTATCGCCTACCGCGCGCCGCAACCGTCCCCTATTGCCTCGGCGCACCGATCCTTGGCATTGCGCAGGCCATGTATGACGATTTCGTCGACAACATGCGTCCGCGTGCCTCGCGCGGTTTTCCATTGGCCGAGCAGCAGACCATTCAACTGCGGGTCGCCGAAGCCGCCGCTGAGATCGATGCCGCACGTTTGCTGTTGCAACGCGACTGCAAGGAAAGCATGCGCGCCATCCGCGAACGCGGCAAGCTCACCATGGAGGAACGCGCACGCAATCGCCGCGATATGGGTTACTGCGTGAAGCTTTGCGGACAGGCCTCGGAACGAATGTTCGCGGTGACGGGGGGCGCCGGCATCTATCTCAACACCGACATGCAGCGCCTCTACCGCGATGCCTCGCTTTAAGCCGGCATTACATCAATAGCTGGGATATTGCCGGCACCACCTTCGGGCGCGTCGCCTTCGGCTTGAAGCTGTTGCATCCGGCGATCTGATCGGCACGCGCAGATGAATGCGACGGCGCGCGATCCGGTCATCTGCAATGATTGGCATCCGGTCGCCGGTTGCATCGACCTACCGATCGGCCGTGTGCATAGCACGGTACTGCTCGATACGCCGATCGCGGTGGCGCGCCGCGATGAACAGACTTACCTTGTCTGGCTCGATCCGGAACACCGCTGCAGGCATCACATGCCCCTTGATGCAGCCATCATTGGACCAACGTTGCCCGCGACCCTGCGCTATGGCCATCTCTGGACATCGATTGACGAACCGCGTCATCCGCTCTTTTCTCTCCCGGAAGCCGATGAAGCAGGCCGGCGCCCCTGTCACCCGGGGTCGATTGGTGTGCACACCGGCGGGCTGCGCGCCATCGAGAATTTTCTTGACCTCGCGCACTTCCCGTTCGTGCATACCGGCATCTTAGGCGCCGAACCATACACCGAGGTTCTGGACTACACCGTCACGATCAACGACGCCAATGAGGTCGTCGCGACCGAATGCCGCTTCGTGCAACCGCAGGCGGCGCTCAATGCGACCGGTGCGGCCGAGATTCACTATATCTATCGGGTACCACGCCCGTACACGGCGATCCTCTACAAGACTTGCCCCCTACAACCGGAACGTTTCGATGTCATCGCCTTGTTCGTGCAACCGGTCACCGAGACGCGCTGCATCGCTCATCAATGGATCTGCATACTGGATTCGTCGAGCAGCGAAGCCGCCTTGCGCCAATTTCAGCTGACCATTTTCGGGCAGGACAAGCCCATCCTCGAGAATCACCGCGAGAAACGCCTGCCCTTGGATCCGCGCGCCGAGATGCCCGTTCGTGCCGACGCCACATCAAGCGCGTATCGCCGGTGGCTAGCGGGCCTTGGCGTGCGCTACGGGACCATTTCCGCTTCACAGCAATGAACGACCGGGTATCCATGCACCCAGCCTTGGCCGCCTACCGGCACCGATGGATCGTCATTGCGCGCACCGCCGATGTGCCGGCAGGACATCTCTTCCACGGTCGCCTGCTCGGGGAGGAACTGGCCGTCTGGCGCAACAACGCCGGCCATATCAACGTATGGGAAAACCGTTGCCCGCATCGCGGCGTGCGGCTCACCATCGGCAGCCATCTTGGCGATCAACTGCAATGTCGCTATCACGGCTGGCGCTATGCAACCGGCAGCGGTGGATGCGTGCATATTCCGGCACATCCCAATGAGACGCCACCAGCACGCATCGGTGTGAAAGTGTTTCGCGCTCTCGAACGGAGTGGCTTCATTTGGGCTTCGACCGAGGAGCCTAGCAGCGAACCCGCCTCCATCGCACACCTTCCGGCCGATCATCACCCGCTTCGCAGCGCGATCATGCGCGCACCGGCCGAAGTGGTTGCGGCTGCATTGCTGCGCCATGCCTTTGCACCCGCGGGCGGTACTGCGCAACGCATCGATCCGCTCACCGTGGTCGTCCGCCACGCAACTGGGCAGGAAACGCTGCGATGGCTCATTCAACCATCGACCGTGGACACATCGATCGTGTATGGCGTGCATGCCGCAACGGTTGGCGGCGCTTGGCTCGAAGCGGCGCAACAACTCAACGCCTCGCTGCAATCACTGCGCAGCACCATCGAGGCGCAAACGTGATCCGCCTCTACGACTATCCAATGTCTGGCAACTGCTACAAGGTACGGCCGCTGGCAGCCTTCCTCGGTATCGAACTTGCGTTGATTCCGGTCGATTTCTATCCGGGTCGCGCCCATCGTGATGCCGCGTTCCTCGCCATCAATCCGCTTGGCCAGATCCCGGTGCTGGAAGATGGGGACCTGCGATTGCGGGACGCGCAGGCCATCCTTGTCTATCTCGCCGCTAAGTACGACGGGACGCGCACTTGGTACCCGAGCCACCCGGAAACGATGGGCAAGATCGGCATGTGGCTCGCCTTCGCCGAGCGGATTACCGCGACCGCCTCGGCGGCGCGCCTTCATGACGCCATGCAGTACGACTTCGACATCGAGCGGTGTCGCGCCGAGGCGCACGCTGCGTTGCAGATTCTCGATGAGCATCTCTGGTTCGCCGAGGCAGGAGGGGCCGCATGGATCGCCACGAACGATCATCCGACCATCGCCGATATCGCCTGCTTTCCGTACATCATGCTGTCGGAAGAAGGCGGCATCTCGCGCGAGGACTATCCGGCGATCCGGCGCTGGACCGATCGTGTCAAAGGCATCAAAGGCTTCATTACGATGCCGGGGATCTTTCCGCGTTGATTAATCAGGCTCGTCGCAACGCCTCGAAGTACGGATACACGATGCCGAGCCCAGGTGCCGCGGATGGCGGCAAGCCCGGTCGCACCCAGGAGGGATTCAGCTCGGCCAGCGAGGTGACGCCCATCAATCCCATCGTCGTGCGAATCTCTGCTTCCAGCAGTTCCAACATACGAACCACGCCCGCCTCGCCCGCCGCCGCCAGCGCCCAGCCATAGAGCTTGCCAATCCCCACCGCACGCGCACCCAGCGCAATTGCTTTGATCACATCGGTACCACGCAGGATGCCGCCGTCCATCACCACTTCGGCCTTGCCCTCGACCGCGTCGACCACTTCGCGCAAGACATCAATGCTGGCTTCGCCATGATCCAGTTGACGGCCACCGTGATTCGACACATAGACGACCTCGGCCCCCACCTGCACCGCGCGACGCGCATCCTCACCGGATACGATGCCCTTCAAGATGAGCGGAACACCCATGCGGGCTTTCATCCACACCATGTCATCCCAGGTAAGGCTCGCCTGAAAAGTGGGATCGCCGCCTTCCCGCACCAGATGCCGATTGATGAGGTCGCGCTCGCGCCGGCTGTAGTAAGCACGATCGACGGTGACACACAGCGCGTTGAAGCCCAGCGCTTTGGCCTGATCGAGCGTGTCTTCCACCCACTTGCGGCCACTTCTCACATAGAGCTGAAAAATGAGCGGTTCTTTGACCGCAGCTGCGATCGCCTCGATGCCAGGCTTCGCCGCAATGCTGATGAAACAAGGCACGTTCTTGGCGACCGCCGCTTTCGCGACCGCGACGGCACCGCGCGGATCACCCACCTGCAGGAAGTTGCCGATGGGTGCGATGAACACCGGCATCGGCATCTTGCGACCAAGGAGCGTCGTCGTCATGTCGATGTTGCGCACATCGACCAGCACGCGCTGGCGTAGCGCCAGTCGATCCAATGCGAAGCGATTGCGGGCGAGGGTCGCCTCCGCATCCGACCCGCCGGAAAGCATGTCCCACAATTGCGATGACAAACCCCGATGGGCCGCCATCACAATTTCTTGCAGGCTCACGAACCCCGCGGCACGCTCCGCCTGCGCTTGCAACCGTGCAGCGTCACTGACTTGATTGGGATCTTGTTCGGTTGCCACGACACCCCTTACTCAGGTTTGAGCCCGGCCGTGCGCATTACCTCGCCCCACATGCGTACTTCTCTTGCCATATGTTCGCCAAATTGGGCAGGCGTCATCCGCCCCGGTTCGGCCGCATTGAGCGCGAGAATCTCCTTCACCTTCGGCTGCTCCACTGCTTTCGCGATCTCGGCATGCAAGCGCTCGACGATGTCGCGCGGCAATCCCGGCGGCCCCCACAGCGCCGAATAGAAGCCGTGGTCGTAGTCGCCCACCGTCTCGGCGATGGTAGGCACATCGCCAAGCTGCAGCGTGCGCTTGGCAAACGAGGTCGCGAGGATAACGAGTTTGCCCGCCTTGGCTTGCGGGACGGCAGCCGGAATCGTCGATAACGAGATTGCGGTGTCGCCTGCGATCACCGATGTCGCCGCCTGAATGCTGCCTTTGAACGGAATATGCACGAGTTGAATCCCGACCATGCGATGCAAGCGCTCGGCGGCTAGGTGGTTGATCGCGCCATTGCCGGACGATGCGTAATTCAATTGCCCCGGTTTGGACTTGGCGAGTGCGACCAGCTCCGCGAGCGTGCGAACGTTGAGACTTGGATTGGCCACCAAGAGCATCGGCGAGCCGGCCACGAGCGCGACGGGCTCGAAGTCCTTCAACACGTCATACGGCAGCTTGGCGTACAGGCTTGCCGAAATCGAATGGCTCGCCACATCGGTCATCAGAAGCGTATAGCCATCGGGCACGGCTTTCGCGACGAGCCCGGCGCCGAGCGTTCCACCCGCACCGGGACGATTGTCCACGATCACCTGCTGGCCGAAGGCCTCTGAGAGGTGCAATGCCACCGCACGCGTGATGACATCGGTTATCCCGCCGATGGGCCAAGGGATGATGACGCGAATCGGCTTATTCGGATACGACTGTGCAGCGGCATGGAGCGAGATAGCACTGCCCATGACGACAAGCGCCGCAACGATGCGATTGATTCTCATCTTGTCTCCGGATGATTAGCGAATGAATCGGTATCCCATAGTGTGCACCGCAATGAGATTTTTCGTGTGCCGGCCGGAGCGCGTTAGACTTGAACCCATCTTCCGGTTGGAGCGCGACCATGATCAATGTCAAAGGTGTCGTCCATTTCAGCATTCGGGTAAGCGATCTCGCGGTAAGCCGCAGGTTCTATACCGAGATCGTCGGCCTCAAGCTCGTGCGCGATGCCACGCCGATCGGCATGGTGTTTTTACAGGCGGGCGATGACCACGTTATTCTCACCAAGAGTGAACTGCCGATTCAGCGCAGCAAAACCGATAGCCGGCGCAGCCATCATGCGTTCAAGGTCGATGCCGACCAATACGATGCAATCAAGGCATTCATCACCTCGAAAGGGGTCAACATCTTCGAGGAGGAAGATCGTAAGACCGGCGTCTTCGTCGGGCGGCAATGCTATTTTTACGATCCGGACGGTACCGTACTGGAAATTTCGGAGTGGGACGGGACGAGCGTCTTGTAACGCCACCTACCGCCCCTCCACGGCTCCCGCCTAATAGTAATAGGGGACAGACCACCATTTTCTTGCATTTCGGCTCAACAATGCGCCGACCACCAAGCATTCAGCATCGCTCAATCCAATGATATTTTCGCCCTTTGAATGATGTCGCCGAAGCGCTTTTGCGCTTGCTCGATCAAGCGCACCGTCTCCGCCGGCCCGACCGCTAAGGGCTCGAAACCGATGGCCGCGAGTTTCTCACGCACTTCCGGATCGGCCTGTGCCTTGGCGTTTTCGCTACCCAGGCGCGCCACGATATCGGCGGGCACACCGCGCGGGGCGAGCAACGCGACCCATGCACGGGTATCGAAATTAGCCGGACCACCCGATTCGGCGATGGTCGGAATATCGGTGAATCCAGCAACACGCTTGGATGATGCAGCAGCGAGATAGCGCACCTTGCCGGCGCGTGCCATGGCGCCTGAGGAGGCAATGCTGCCGAACGCCCAGTCAACATCGCCACTGCCCACCGCCGGATAGACATCGACCACGCGTTGAAACGGCACATGGGTGAATTCCAGCGCGCTTACCGTTTCGAACTGCAACATGCCCAAATGCCCAACGCTGCCGATTCCCCATGTGCCGTGCGTGACCTTCCCCGGTTTGGCCTTGGCCGCGGCAAGCAGATCAGACATCGATTTCCACGGCGAATTGGTCGCCACAACGACGAAGAAATAGGTTTGAAACAAGGTACCGACCGGTTCGAAATCCTTCGTCGAGTCATACGGCAGCTTCTTATAGAGATACGGATTGGCGGCAATCATCGCGTCATCGAACTGCAGCAACGTGTACCCATCGGGCGCGGCCCGTTTGACCTGCTCGGCGGCAATCAATCCATTAGCACCGACCCGGTTCTCGACCACGATCGGCTGGCCGAGCGCGCGCTGCATCCGATCCGTCACCAATCGCAGCACCGTATCAGGGCCCGATCCGGGCGGAAACGGCGTCACTACCTTGAGCGGCTTGTTCGGATACGGCTGGGCGATTGCCGCGGCGCTCATCATCGCTAAAGCCATTATGGCGGCGACAGGAGCGGCGATTGCTGCGCGTAGCAGTGCACTCACAGATGTTCTCCTAGGGATTGAGCGTCAGGGGTGGATTGTAGGGGATCCGCCCCGGATTACTCCGATCATTGAACCCGTCGCCTCAAGCATGCACCATCCCAAGCGCCACCCCGTACTCCACCGTCTGCGAATAGATGTCTTTGACCGGCAGTGCACCACCGGCCACAGCATGCGCGGAACATGCGGCGATCCAGGTATAAACCGATGCCCGCACGTTCGATCATCTCGGCGGGCTTCCACTGGTCTGCCTTGTCGACCCGACCCTCTGTTACGAAGTCGATGAACTGCAGATCCAGCTCGCGATTGAATTTGCAGTCGGCCGCGTGATGGCACCGCCTCCCAACGCCGCCGCGCCTTCTCGATGCACGACATCCATGTGCTTGAGCCAAGCCGCGAGCTTGATCGGGTCTTCATGCGGACCGACCCGCTGGTACTCGGCGATGGGTTAATCGCCGGTTCCATACGGCGGGAAGATCTGCACCGGATTGCGGGACAGGCCACCCGAGCCAATGAACAAGACACGCTTGCCGAGCGTTTTGACGAACCGTCCCACCGCCTCACCCAGCGCGCGGCTACGCCGGAACGGCGGCAGCGGTCGGCAGGGGCCTTCAGCGTCCCGGTGTAACCGCCGATGTCGGCCGTAGCGTACCCGGCGACGCCGATGCAAAACGGCGGTGCCAGCTTGCGAAAGAACGACGTGTAATGATCCGGCCCGAACGCCATCACCAATTCCGGATCAAAGGCTTTGACTTCGGCCGTGCGGCGCGCCAACAAGTCGTTAATGACGTCATGCTCGGCGGGCGCTTTAGTGTAACAATGCATCAGCGGCGAATGCGATACGCACTCAAGGGCGGAACTACTCATAGGGTTTCCTCTCGTAGAGACAAAGTGCCACCGTCACGGACGCAATCGCGGGGCCACCGTGACGGTGGCGACACGCCGATTCGCCGCACTATATTCCGGCGCTCTATGCGAGTCCGCCGGCCGCCTGCCAATCGGTCAAGTGCATGCAGCGGGCGGAAGAGCCGCAGGCGCGCGATTCTTGCCCCCCCCTCAGCAACGAATAACAGGTCGTGCCACAATTCACGTCGTTACCCTGTACTCGTTCCGTAACCCTCGAATAGGAGGCAATTGAATATGGCCGAAATCAAGGTCAATAAGTTTGTGTACGGCAGGCTCCAGTCGCCGAATCTGGATCAAGCCGAAGAATTTCTTACCAGTTTCGGCATGATGCGCGCCGAGCGCACCGCGACCAAGCTCTTCATGCGCGGCACCGATCCGGAGCAGTTCCTCCATGCGACCGAACTGGGTGAGGCAAAGCCCTTGGCGTTTGGCTATTTCGCGCGCAGTGAAGACGATCTCAAGGCACTTACCAAAGTGCCCGGTGCCACCGGCATCGAGAACGTCGATGAGCCGGGCGGCGGCAAGCGCGTATGTCTCACCGATCCGAATGGATTTCGCATCGAGGTCCTCCACGGTCAGGCGAAAGCCAAACCGCTGCCGATGCCCGAGTACAAGGTGAACTGGGCCGAAGACAAATTTCGGCGCACCGAACTCATGCGTTTGCCCAAGGGGCCGGCGATGGTGAAATGCGCGGGGCATGGCGTGATCACCACCACCGATCTCAAGAAAACCTTGCAGTGGTATCGCGATACGCTTGGCTTCATTTCTTCCGATGACATCTACGTCGAGAAGAAAGAGAACGTGATTGCCTCGTTCAACCGGATCAACAATGGCCCGGAATACGTCGATCACCATGTGTTCTTCGCGCTGCAATCGGCCAAGTCGGGCCTCAACCACATCTCGTACGAATCACGCGATATCGACTCGATCTTCATCGGCCATAACGTGATGAAGGCAAAAGGCTATCGCCACACCTGGGGCATCGGCCGCCACATCCTGGGCAGCCAGGTGTTCGATTACTGGTACGACCCTTGGAATCGCGTGCATGAGCATTGGGCCGACAGCGACGTGTTGAACGAAGCCGCCGGCTCCAAACTCCTCACCCCTGAGGAAGCGTTCAATAATCAATGGGGGCCCGATATTCCACAGGAATTCCTCGGGCATACGGTACCGTTTCAATAACCGCGCGAAGGTCGTTAATCTTCGCGAAGCAGCAATACTAACGGCCCGCCGAACCCAGGTTCGGCGGGCCGTTTGCTTTTCACCCCTTCACCCTGCCCGCCTCCACCATCCGCACGAGCTCAACCGGCCGAATCGGTGTCTGCGCGATTCGCACCCCAAACGGCGATAGCGCGTCTTCAATCGCCGAGACAATCGCCGCGGCCGTCGGCAACACACCGCACTCGCCGACGCCCTTCACACCGAGCGGATTGAGGTGCGTCGGTGATTCATGATGGGCTGTCTCGATGCGCGGAACGTCCATGGCGCCGACCAATAGGTACTCGCCCAGGTTCGTGGTAATCGGTTGGCCCTCGGTGTCGAATCCCATCCATTCGAACAGCGCATTCCCAATGCCGTGCGCAGCGCCGCCGATCACCTGGCCATCGACCAGCATCGGATTGATCATGCGCCCACAGTCGTGCACGACCACGAAGCGGGTGATCCGCACCGAACCGATATCCGTATCGACCTCCACCTCAACGACCGCGGTGCCATTGGCATAGGCCATCTCATCCATCACCGGTTGCTCGGTGGCCTCAAGGCCGGGAGTCACACCGCCTGGAATCCGAAACCCCGCCGTGCCCGCGACCGCACCGGCGAGTTTGCCGAGCGCTACCTGTCGATTCGGCAGACCCTTCACCCGCACGCAATCGCCGCCGAGTTCGAGATCGTCGCTCGCCGCTTCGAGAAGATGGCTCGCGATCAACAACGCCTTCGCACGAACCGCGATCGCTGCCATATGGGCTGACGTTCCCGCCATCACCGCTTGCCTGCTGTTGAAGCCACCCATGCCCATCGCAATGCCGGCGGTGTCACCGGCCGTCACTGTGATGCTTGAAAGATGACAGCCTAGTGCTGCCGCGACCACTTGCGCGAGCATGGTCCGCGTCCCCTGCCCCATCGCTGCCGCGCCGGTGTACACATGCACCTTGCCGGACAGGCCGACGCGCACCGTCACCGGCTCAAACGGACCACGCCCGGTGCCCTTCACAAAGTTGGCAAGCCCGATGCCAAGATAGCGACCCTCCGCACGCGCTGCGCGTTGGCGCGTCGCGAACCCGTTCCAATCGATTCTTTCCAACGCCTCTGCCTGGCATTTCGGATAGTCGCCGCTATCCAGCACCACTTGCATGCCGCCGCGCGTGGCAAGCGGTTTGGTATGCGGCATTTGCGCGCCGGCAATCAAATTGCGACGGCGAATCTCCGCACGATCAATGCCCAATTCACGGGCGGCGCGATCGAGCAACCGCTCCATCACGAACACGCCTTGCGGTTGCCCGGCGCCACGCACCGGCGACACCGGAACTTTGTTGGTCAGCGCGAGCCTGATGTCCAGGTGATAAGCAGGAATCTCATAGGGCAGCGTGACCGTCTGCGCCGACTCGTAGGGGAGATTCACGCCACGCGCGGTATAGGCACCGTGATCATGGATAAGGGTGCCACGGACACCGCGAATACGGCCGTCTGGATGCACCGCGATCGACACGTCCCAATACTGATCGCGCTCTTGGGTGGACGCGACAAAGTGTTCGCGGCGGTCTTCAATCCATTTAATCGGGCGGCTCAACGCAAGCGCCGCGACACACACCACGACATCTTCCGGATAGAACACGAGCTTCGGTCCGAACCCGCCGCCTACATCGGGGGTGATGACGCGCACGCCGTTCTCATCGCGTCCCAGGAGCTCGCACAGCAATCGCATCGCCGTGTGCGGCATCTGCGTGGAACTCCAGAGCGTGAGGCGATCCTCCATTGGCGCATAGAGCGCGACATTGCCGCGCCCCTCGATCGAATGCCCGCCGCCACGATGCTGCCAAATCGATTCGCGAAACACGAGCGCGTCGCGACCGAATGCTGCATCGATATCGCCATAACCCATATCGAAGGCGGCCAGCAGATTGTGCGGCGCGCGTCGATGGACCCGTGGCGCATCGGTGGCGAGCGCGGCACGACAATCGGCCATCGCCGGCAACGGCTCGTAATGCACCTCGACCAGCGCCGCCGCATCTTCGGCGATGTAGCGACTGTCGGCAATCACCACCGCAATCGGCTCACCGACATGCACGACTTCATCACCGGCGAGCACCGGCCGATCGACTTGTTGCCGATAACTCGGACTGGGCAGTCCCACCACCAGCCGCTCGCTCTTCAGGTAGAGACGCAGATCGGCGAGCGCCAGCACCGCATGCACACCGGGCAGCGCCAGCGCCGCACGCTTATCGATGCCGCGAAGCTCGGCATGCGCGTGCGGGCTGCGAACGAATGCCGCATGCAATAGGCGGGGCAGTTGAATATCGTCGACGAAACGCCCATTGCCACGCAATAGATCAGGATCTTCGAGGCGCGGGACCGAGCGGCCAAGGAGCGTCGTGTTCGTCGAGCCGTCGTGTTGGCTGGAAATCATGCGGTAAGCCTGATCGCGTGAGGCCCTTCCCGCATAGCCGCCTGGATCGCCCGCAGAATCGCCTCCGCTGTCGCCGGAATCGGGATGTCGATCACACCGAGCGGCGCCAACGCATCATGGATCGCGTTGATCACCGCAGCCGGTGCCGCGGTTGCGCCGGCTTCGCCACATGATTTGATGCCCATCGGATTGTGCCGGCATGGGATCTCCAACAATTGCGTGTCGAACGAAGGCAGGTCATCGGCCCGCGGCATCGGATAGTCCATGAACGATCCGCTTAACAGCTGCCCCGACTGCGGCTCCAACACCACCCGCTCAAACAGCGCTTCACCGACCCCTTGTGCAACCCCACCAGCGAGTTGGCCTTCTACGACCATCGGATTCAATGCGCGACCGACATCCTGCGCCATCGTGTAGCCGCAAAGACGCACGACACCGGTCTCCGCATCGATTTCCACTTCCGCGATATGACAGCCATTAGGATAGGTGGGGCTCGAAGGTTCGAACTTGTCTGTGGCGCTGAGACCACGATCGGGCCGCGCACCTTGTTTTATTATGTGTTTGGCGACACCTTCCAGGCGCACCATCCGATCGGTACCGATGACCTTAAATGCCCCGCTCTCATAAGCGAGGTCGGCAGGCGAAGTCTCCAGCATCTCTGCGGCCGCCACGCGTCCAAGCTCGATGACTTTGCGGGCGGCCAAGACCAACGCGCTGCCACCGACCGTCATCGATCGCGAGGCACCGGTGCCCCAGCCATCGGGCGTCTCGCTGGAATCGCCTTGGATGATCCGGATTCGGTCGAGCGCGACACCCAGGCCATCGGCCAGGATCTGCGCATACACCGTCTCATGCGATTGACCGTTCGACATGGTGCCGATGCGCACCGCAATCGAGCCATCCGGCAGGCAGGACACCTCGGCCTTATCGGCGATGCCGTAGCCGCATGCTTCCATCATGTTGGCATAGCCCAGACCGCGTAGATATCCGCGTGCTTCGCTGGCCAGGCGCCGCGCTGGAAAACCGGCAGCCAACGCATGCTGTTCCGCCAAATCCATGGCGAGCGCGAAATCGCCGGAGTCGTATTGGGAAATGCCGGCCGTCTGGTAAGGCATCCTTGTCTTATCGATGAGATTGCGACGGCGCAAGACAGCCGGATCGATGCCAAGCTCGCGAGCCGCCGTGTCCATCAATCGTTCTATGATGAGAATCGCTTCCGGTGCGCCGGCTCCACGGTAAGGACAGGTCGGCACGGTATTGGTATGCAGGGCCACACCTTCATAGTGCAGAGCAGGAATATCGTAGACACCAGTGATCACGCGGGGCGGCAAGGTCGGCGGCGTGGCGCCGCGCTGGCCAAGATAGGCGCCCAGGTTGGTGAGCATGAGAACGCGCATGCCGAGAATCTTGCCGGACGGATCGAACGCGAGCGCCGCATCGGCGGCCTGGTCGCGCGCCTGCATGTCGGAAAGAAAACCATCAGCGCGCGATGACACCCAACGCACCGGCCGTCCGATTTTTCTCGCAGCCCACAGCACCAATGCCTCTTCGGCATAGAGCGTGTTCTTCGCACCGAAGCCGCCACCGACATCCTTGGCGATCACCCGAACGCGCTCCTGCGGAATACGAAAAATATCGTTGGCAATCGCCCGCCCGATCGTTTGCGGCTTACCCGCTGCCGCATGCAAGGTGTAACGGTCGCCGACCGCATCATAGCTACCAAGGTATGACCGGGTCTCGATCGGATTCTGTACCAGGCGCGGCACATGGATGGCAAGCTTTGTCACATGGCTCGCCTGGGTGAATGCGTCGGTCACCTGCGTGGCATTCCCCGCGCTCAGCCGAAAACACACATTGCCGGGAAACCGATCCCATACCTGCACGGCGCCGTGCTTGGCGGCCACGCGCACGTCAAACACCGCGGGCAGCGGCTCATAGTCGATGTGAATCGCTTCGGCCGCATCCAACGCCGCATCGAGACCGGTTGCAACGAGCATGGCAATCGGCTCGCCCTGATAGCGCACCACTGCCTCGGCCAGCAAGGGCTGTGGTGGTGCGACCGAGGGATCGCCTTGCGGCGGCAGCGCGTTGGGATCGGTCCCCGGCGCAACCGGGGGACGCAACTCCCAGGGAATCCCGTGCAATCCGTCAGCGCGCAGATCGGCGGCGGTCCACGCACCGAGCACTCCGGGCATGGCCATGGCACGCCGTGTTTCAATCGATCGCAGTCGCGCCGATGGGTGTGACGAGCGCACCACCACCAGATGCGCCACCCCCTCTAACGGGAGGTCAGCGACATAGCAGCCGCGCCCAATGAGCAGGCGTTCATCTTCCACGCGCAATACGCGCGCGCCAACATAATCGGCCATGGCAATACAACGATCAACGAATGTGGACCTATCATAGCGGTTACTTGAAGAACCGCTCGATGAAAGCCCGACGATGAAAGCCCGACGAATACCGGCCGCGTTCATGCGCGGTGGCACCAGCAAGGCCCTGATGTTTCATTTGCGCGACCTGCCGACCGAACGCGGCGAGTGGGACGCCCTCTTTCTGCGGGCGATCGGCAGTCCGGACCCGCACGGTCGGCAGCTGAACGGCATGGGCGGCGGCGTATCGTCCGTCTCGAAGGTCTGCGTGATCGGTCCACCCACGCGCAGCGATGCCGATGTCGATTACACCTTCGCGCAGGTCCTGGTGAAAGACGCGCGCGTCGATTACAGCGGCAATTGCGGAAACATGTCCTCTGCGGTGGGACCCTTCGCGATCGACGAACGCCTCCTCTCGGCAGCCGATGGCGATGCGATCGTGCGCATCCACAACACCAACACGAAGAAGATCATTCAGGCTGCCTTCCAGGTGGAAGGGGGTGAGGCGTGCGAAGAAGGTGATCTCGCGATTCCAGGCGTGGCAGGGAGCGGTGCACCGATCCGACTCGACTTTCTGGAACCAGGCGGCGCCACTACTGGCAAGCTTTTACCAACCGGCAATGTGATCGATCGCTTGGACATTACCGGGCTTGGCAACATCGACGCATCGCTGATCGACGCGGCCAATGCCACGGTGTTCGTGAGCGCCCCATCGCTTGGCATCACCGGCATCGAACTGCCGGATACCTTGGAACAGAATCACGCCGTGCTGGAGCGCATCGTGGCGATCCGCGCCGCCGGTTCCGTCGCCATGGGTATCACGCGGGACCTCGCTGCGGCCCGACTGAAAACCATGGTGCCATTTTTCGGCATCGTCGCCCCACCCCAACCTTTCCGAACGCTGTCGGGCGAAGACATCGCAGCCGATGCGATCGACCTCACGGTGCGCTTCATCTCGAACGGACAACCGCATCGCGCCTTGCCGCTGACCGGTTCACTTTGCACGGCGGTCGCGGCGCGAATACAAGGGTCGGTCGTGCACCACGCAGTCCGTGCCGGCGCAATCGGGGCCCTCCGCCTGGGGATGCCCTCAGGTGTGCTGACGGTCGATGCCAGTGTCGCGCAGCAAGACGGTGTATGGCAGACACCCCGCGGCTCGTTCTATCGAACGGCACGGCGCTTGTTCGATGGGTATGTGTATGCTTGACGCGACAAAATATTGAACCGCAAAGGGCGCGAAGGACGCAAAGGTCGGTCCGATTGAGGGTTCCTCATTTCCTTCCTGTTTTTCCTTTGCGTCCTTCGCGGTGATGAGCGCTGTTGCATCAGATTTCCAAGGAACCCAATTGTTCGATCTCACGGGCAAAGTCGCTCTCATCACCGGCTCGACGCGCGGCATCGGCCTTGCCATCGCCGAGAATTTCGCCAAGCAGGGTGCCAAGGTGGTCATCTCCAGCCGCAAGGCCGAGGAATGCGAAAAGGTCACTGCCCGCTTGCAGGCGGCGGGCCATCAGGCGTTGTCGGTGCCGTGCGATGTGGGCAAGCACGACCAGCAGAAACGCTTGGTGGAGACTGTGCTGGCGCAATGGGGGCGCATCGATTCTTTGGTTTGCAATGCCGCGACCAACACCAACTTCGGACCGATGGGCAAAGCCTCTGATGAGGCCTACGACAAGATCATGAGCGTGAATGTGAAGAGCGTCTGGCAACTCACTAGCCTGGTGATTCCGCAGATGGCCGCACGCAAAGACGGCACCGTCATCATCGTTGGCAGCATCGCAGGCCTTCAAGGCAATCCGTTGCTCGGCCTCTATGGCGTCGGCAAAGCCGCGCTCTTCTCGATGGTGCGCAATCTCGCCGCGGAATGGGGACCCTCGAACATCCGCGTCAATGCCATTGCCCCAGGTCTAGTAAAGACCGACTTCGCCAAAGCGCTATGGGAAAACGATGCGCTACGGGCCGCGCGTGAAGCGGCGACCCCGCTTCGTCGCATTGGTGATCCCGATGATATTGGCGGCATCGCGGTGATGCTTGCCGCGCGGGCTGGTGCATTCATGACCGGACAAGTCCTGGTCGCCGATGGCGGCGTCACGATCATCTAATGGCGTGACAAACTACGGCCGAATAGCGGGAGCATCTTGAATTCAGATGCTCGGCTGTCACACTTATCAACGTCTGCGCACGGCCAATAGGATCCTCCATGCAACGCAAGACGCTCGCGATCAATAAATCAGCCTTTGATACCGTCGTGCGCCCCGGCATGACGATCGCCGGCAACGTCACCTTCGCGGGCGATATGCGGGTTGACGGAAACATTCGCGGCGACCTCAATCTTTATAAATCCGCCAACGGGACGGTCGTCGTCGGCCGCTCCGGACGCGTCCACGGCAATGTCACGGTGTCGAATGCAGTAGTAAGCGGTTCGATTCGCGGATCGGTCAACGCCTCATCAGTCCTGGCGGTCGCCGGCTCCGGCCGGGTTGCAGGTAATGTCACGTATCAAAGCTTGGTCGTCAAGCGGAACGGTACGATCCATGGCCACCTCGCTCGCAGTGCCGGTAACCCCATCAACGATCCAATGATCGACACCTCCTTCGAGGAGTGCTGAGTCTGGTCAAATGCCTAATCGCTGCCAGATCGTTGAAGTCAATCCCGCCTGGTTCATGGTGTAGAAGTGCAGACCGGGCGCCCCGGCCGAGAGCAGGCGGCCGCAAAGATCAGTGACCACATCCAAGCCAAGGCTTCGCACCGAGGCCGCATCGTCTCCAAAGCTTTGCATTTTCAGGCGCAGCCAGCGCGGAATCTCGGCGCCGCAGGCGTCCGAGAAGCGCGCCAGCTGCGAGAAGTTGGCGATCGGCATGATCCCCGGCACAATCGGCACCTGGATGCCAAGCGCCGCGCAGTCATCGATGAATCGGCAATACGAATCGATGTTGTAGAAATATTGAGTGATCGCGGCATCCGCTCCGGCGTCGATCTTCGCCTTGAAGTGTTCCAGATCGTCCCGTGCGCTGCGTGCCTGCGGATGGAACTCCGGATAGCAGGCAACCTCGATGTGAAAATGGTCGCCCGTCCGTTGTCGAATGAAAGTGACCAATTCGTTCGCATAACGCAGCTCCCCGGCGCTCGCAGCCCCGGATGGCAAATCGCCTCGCAAAGCAACCAGATGATCGATGCCTTTCGATCGGTATAGCTCGAGCGTGGCAGCGATTTCGTCGCGCGCGGCACCGATGCATGAAAGATGGGGCGCCGCCTTGTGGCCAGCGGCCTGGATTTCCAGGACAGTATCGAGGGTGTGGTCCCGGGTGGAGCCGCCCGCGCCATAGGTGCAAGAGAAGAATCGCGGTTTCAGCTGCGCAAGCTGCTGCCAGGCAGCGCGCAGGTTCGCCATCCCTTGTGCGGTTTTCGGTGGAAAGAACTCGAAGCTGAACGCGCGCGGATATTTTTTCTGGGAGTCCATCGCGGCGATCTTATGCGAGGTTGGGCGCCAGCCATCGCTCGGTCTCTTCGAGCGTCAGCGCCTTGCGCCGGGCATAGTCGGCGGCTTGGTCCGCGCCGATCTTGCCGACCGCGAAATACGTCGAATCCGGATGAGCGAGGTAGAAGCCACTCACGCTTGAAGCCGGCATCATCGCGAAGTTCTCCGTGAGCGTGACGCCCGCCTCGGATGCATCGAGCAGCTCGAACAGCGCCGCTTTCTCGGTGTGGTCGGGACAGGCCGGGTAGCCAGGCGCGGGCCGGATGCCCTGGTACTGCTCGGCGATCAATGCGGCGGTGGTGAATTGCTCGTCGCGAGCGTAGCCCCAGAACTCCTTTCTTACACGCTGATGCAGCAGTTCTGCAAAGGCTTCAGCCAACCGGTCGGCCAGTGCCTTCAGCATGATGGCGCTGTAGTCGTCATGCTTCGCCTCGAAAGCCGCAGCTCTGGCATCAACGCCGATGCCCGCAGTGACCGCGAAGGCCCCGATATAGTCGGCCACACCCGATTCTTTCGGGGCGACAAAATCCGCTAGACAGCGATTGGCGCGATCAGAGGCTTTTTCGGACTGTTGGCGCAGGCCGTGCCACACTATCGCCTTCTTCATGCGCGAGGCATCGGTGTAAATCTCGATGTCATCACCCACGCTGGCCGCCGCATACAACCCGAACACCGCGTTCGCCCGCAGCCACTTCTCAGCAATGATTCTTTCGAGCATCGCCTGGCCATCCGCGAACACCGATCGCGCCGCTTCGCCTGCGACCGGATCGGTCAGGATCTTCGGATAGCTGCCGGCGAGGTCCCAGGTCTGAAAGAATGGTGTCCAGTCGATATTGCCTGCTATCTCGGCGAGATCGTAGTGCAGGAGGACCTTGCGGCCAAGCATTCGGGGGGGCGGCGGAACGCAGCTGTTCCAGTCGATGTGATGAGCGTTGGCGCGCGCCGCCTCGAGGGAAACGAGTGCTTGCACCTTTTTGGCGGCGTGCTGAACGCGGATTTTCTCGTAGTCGACCCGTATCGATTCCACATACGCATCACGCAACTCCGCCGACAGCAGATTCGAGCACACTGACACCGAACGAGAGGCGTCCGGCACATACACGGTCGGGAAGCGGTAGTGCGGCGCAATCTTCACCGCGGTGTGCACGCGCGAGGTAGTGGCCCCACCGATCAGGAGCGGAATCGTAAAACCCTGCCGCTGCATCTCATGCGCGACGTGCGCCATTTCCTCAAGCGACGGCGTGATGAGACCCGACAGACCGATGATGTTGGCTTGCTCGGCGATCGCCGTGTCGAGAATTTTTTGCGCCGACACCATGACACCCAGATTGATGACCTCGAAGTTGTTGCACTGGAGCACCACCCCCACGATGTTCTTGCCGATGTCGTGCACGTCGCCCTTCACCGTCGCGACCACGATCTTGCCCTTTGGCTTCAGATCACCCGATCGTTTCTTTTCGGCCTCGATGTAGGGGATGAGGTGCGCCACCGCCTGTTTCATTACACGCGCCGACTTCACCACCTGCGGCAGGAACATCTTTCCCGCGCCGAACAGGTCGCCCACGATGTTCATACCGTCCATCAGCGGGCCCTCGATCACCTGGATCGGGCGCTCGACCTTGGTGCGCGCTTCCTCGGTGTCCGCAACGACAAAATCGGCAATACCCTTGACCAGCGCATGCGCGAGACGCTGCTCGACCGTTCCCTGCCGCCATGCGAGATCATCGACCTGCGCTTTGCCAGCGCCTTTCACGGTGGTGGCAAGCTCAACCAGGCGCTCACCGGCATCGGGCCGCCGATTCATCACGACATCTTCGACCCGCTCACGCAGTTCCAGTGGGATCTCCTCGTAGACCCCAAGTTGCCCCGCATTCACAATGCCCATGGTCATACCGGCGCGGATGGCGTGATAGAGGAAAACGGTGTGAATGGCTTCCCGCACCGCGTCGTTGCCGCGAAAGGAAAACGAAACGTTTGATACGCCGCCCGAAACCTTAACGTGCGGCAACTCGCGCTTGATCGCGCGCGTCGCTTCGATAAAGTCGCGACCGTAGTTGTTGTGCTCCTCGATGCCGGTGGCGATCGCGAAGATATTCGGGTCGAAAATAATGTCTTCGGGTGGAAAACCCACCGCATCGACCAGGATGCGATAGCAGCGCCGGCAGATCTCGACGCGGCGAGCAAGCGAGTCCGCCTGGCCCCGTTCGTCAAACGCCATGACGATCACTGCGGCCCCATAACGGCGTGCCAGTTGCGCATGACGGATGAACTCGGCTTCGCCTTCCTTCAACGAGATCGAATTCACCACACACTTACCTTGCACGCATTTCAGCCCGGCCTCGATGACCGACCATTTGGAGGAATCGATCATCACCGGCACGCGTGAGATGTCGGGCTCGGCGGCGATCAGATTGAGGAAGGTCGCCATGGACTTCTGCGAGTCGAGCATCGCTTCATCCATGTTGATGTCGATCAACTGCGCGCCATTGTCGACCTGCTGGCGCGCGACGGCGAGCGCCTCGTGATAATCGCCCGCGAGAATCAGGCGCGCAAAAACCTTGGAGCCGGTGACGTTGGTCCGTTCGCCCACATTGACGAACAGTGCATCGTCGTCGATGTTAAGGGGTTCCAGCCCGGCGAGACGCAGCTTCTTCTCGATGTGGGGCGGCTTGCGTGGAGGCAGCCCCCGTACCGCTTGAGCAATCGCGCGGATATGACCGGGCGTAGTGCCACAGCAGCCGCCGACGATATTGAGGAAGCCGCTTTCGGCGAATTCCCGCAGCAGACCAGACGTATAGTCCGGCGTCTCGTCATAGCCCGTTTCCGAGAGCGGGTTGGGCAGCCCAGCATTCGGATAGCAACTGATGAACGTGTCGGCGACCTTGGACAGCTCCTCGATATAGGGGCGCATGAGCTTTGCCCCCAGCGCGCAATTCAAGCCGACCGCGATGGGACGCGCATGCCGCAAGGAATTCCAGAAGGCTTCCGGCGTCTGGCCGGTGAGCGTGCGGCCTGACTGGTCGGTGATGGTGCCAGAAATAATGACCGGGAGCCGCTGGCCGCGTTGTTCGAAGAACGTCTCGATCGCGAACACCGCCGCTTTGGCGTTCAGCGTGTCGAAAATGGTCTCGAGCAAGATGAGATCCGCGCCGCCATCGACCAGGCCCTTGAGCGCCTCGCCGTAAGCCGCCACCAGCTCATCGAAATAGATGCCGCGAAAGCCCGGATCGTTGACATCGGGCGAGAGCGACGCGGTCTTGGTGGTCGGTCCGAGAAGGCCTGCGACAAAGCGCGGCTGGCTGGGATCGCGGTCCATGTACTCGTCCGCGGCTTCTCTGGCGAGCTTCGCAGCGGCATGATTCAACTCATAGATGATATGCTCAAGACCATAGTCCGCCTGCGACGGCGCGTTCGAGTTGAAGGTATTGGTCTCGATAATGTCGGCGCCGGCCGCGAGATATTGGCCGTGAATCTCGCGGATCACCGCCGGCCGCGTAAGCGTGAGCAGATCGTTGTTACCCCGCAGGTCGCGGGCAGACCCGGCGAATCGCTCACCACGGAAATCGGCCTCCGAGAGCTTATAGCCCTGGATTGTCGTTCCCATCGCGCCGTCGAGGACCAGGATGCGACGCTCGATCAGGGACTTGAGTTCTGCTGTTTTGTCCGGCCGCATAAAATCTATGTGGGCTACTGATTGGACATCAGAACTGTTCGCGTACTTGGGAGAATCTCAGCGCCGATTTTCTCGAACGCAGACATTGCCGGAAATTTGAGCTTGCATTCGCGCATGTAGCCAAGCATTTCTTCGAGATAACGATTCACGACCTGCTCGGTCGGATGGCGCTTGAGACCGACCTTCACACAGTAATCATTATCCGGTCCGGTCGGCCGCCCAAACGCGCGCTTAATCGTCACCGGCAGCATCTGGTTGTAGAGCCGCTGAAACTCGGCGAACTTGACCGGATCGCGTGCGAACTCGCGCAGGTTTTCAACGCCATTGCCGTAGTGGCCTTCTTCGTCGCGCAACACCGAGTCCATTTCCTTCGCCCAGGGCTCATAGCTCGAATCACGGTACTCCATGATCTGCTGGCTGCCGGCACGATCGACCGTGAAGTTAAACACGGCGATATGAATCCAGTTATCGAGATCGAGTGACCAGAACTGCGCAGCGGGTGGGCGTTTGGCATGCACTTTCTCAGGATCTTCACCGAGCGCTTCAAACAATTTGCAAAGACGCGCGCTGTGCTCGGCCTCTTCTCCGGCGAACTCAGCAGCCAGAAATTTCTCGCGCAGACTGGGCGCACAACCGATGGAACGTCCGAAGACTTCAGCCGTGGCGGTCTCCGCATAGAACTGGCGCGTCATTAGACGCAACAGCATTTCGCGGTATCCGCCCTTGGCTTCAGCCGCCGTCCTAATCGTCGGTGCATTGGTCGCTTCGTTCATCTAAGTCCCCCTACATGTGACACAACTCTGCAACACAAAGATGATTGGCTGCCATAGGGTCTGCATTTACATTCCCATTACCTACCAATTGCATTCCTGACACAAGAAAAATAGACATCTTATTTTCCGCTACGTATAAACCGGTCCGATTCTCCCACTATTCACATACATCGGAGGCAATCCGTGACGCTCTCGCAGAAGTTCGCTAAGTTCGTCTTTTCCGCAGCACTCGCACTCACTCTCATGCACGGCGCCGCCGCCCAAAGTGGCCGCGGCAAGTCCTATATCGTGCAGTTGGCCGAGCCGCCGGCGGTGGCCTACGAGGGTGGCATCAACACTCACCCGCCGACGAAGTCCGCAGAAGGCGAGAAGATCGATGCGGACAATCCTGCGGTCACGAGCTATCGGGAGCATCTGAGGGCGCGGCAGAACGCCGTGCTCGACCGCGTCGGCGGCGGCAGCAAGCTGCATAGCTACGGATATGTGTTCAACGGGTTTGCCGCCCAAATCACGGAGGCGCAGGCGCAGGCTCTGGCCAAGACACCGGATGTGCTGTCGGTCGTGCCGGACGAGATTCGCCAGATCGACACGGCAACCACGCCGGCATTCCTCGGGCTCAGTGGCAGCGGGGGGGGTTCTGGCGGAAGTACGAAGCGAAGGGCGAGGACGTGATCATCGGCATTATCGATACCGGCATCTGGCCCGAGCATCCGAGTTTTTCCGATCGAAACCAAAGCGGCCGACAGGCCTACGAGCTTATCCGTGGCTGGAAGGGTACGTGCGTCGCAGGCGAGGAGTTCACCGTGTCGAACTGTAATCGGAAATTGATCGGCGCACGCTACTACAACGCGGGGTTCGGAGGCGACGATGGAATCAATGCGTTGTTCCCTGGAGAATTCAATTCGCCCCGCGACTTTAATGGCCATGGCACGCACACGGCGTCAACCGCCGGTGGCAACGCTGACGTTCCGACCACGGGCGCCGCGGCGGTATTCGGAAAGATCAGCGGCATGGCGCCGCGCGCGCATTGCTGCCTACAAGGTGTGCTGGGGTCCTGGAAATTGCCACACCTCCGACATCATGGCAGCGATCGACCAAGCGGTCGCCGACGGTGTGGATGTCATCAACTATTCGATCAGCGGCACGCAGACCAACTTCCAGGACCCCGTCGAGCAGGCGTTCATGCGCGCCGCTGCCGCTGGTGTGTTCGTGGCAGCGGCCGCGGGCAATAACGGTCCGAATTACTTTACGGTTACCCATCCCAGCCCGTGGATCACTACCGTTGCGGCGGGAACGCATAACCGAAGCAGCAATGGTTCCGTCACGCTCGGCAACGACAGCACCTACGTTGGTGCGTCGATTTCGCAAGCTTTGCCCTCGAAACCGTTGATTGATGCGAACGCGGCCCGCTTGCCGCTCGTCGATGAGAACCACGCCAATGCCTGCTTGACAAAGGAGATCTACGAGGAATTCTACAGGGGGACCGGCCCAGTGCTTGACCCGGCCCTGGTCGCCGGCAAGATCGTCGTTTGCGAATTTGGCGGCAATAGCCGCGTCGACAAGAGCCTCGCAATGCAGCGGGCTGGCGGGGTCGGCATGATTCTGCTCAACAATGGGCCGGGGCAGACGCTCAATACCGAACTGCACTTCGTGCCGACCGTTCAATTGTCGGTGAGCGACCGTGTCGCTGTGACCGCATACGCGGCAACCGCCGGTGCGACAGCAGCCATCAGTCAAGGCGTGATGAATTTGACGACGCCGGCGCCTTTCACCGCAAACTTTTCGTCACGCGGACCATCACAAGCTGCCGGTGGCAATCTGCTGAAGCCCGATATCATCGCCCCCGGACAGGACATTCTGGCGGGCGTTTCGCCAGTGGGCTACAAGGGCCGCTTGTTCGACGTCTTGAGCGGTACGTCGATGTCCAGCCCGCACATCGCAGGTATTGCGGCATTGATGAAGGAACTGCATCCGAAATGGTCACCGATGGCGATCAAGTCAGCGCTGATGACCTCTGCCGGTGACGTGCTGGACGGACCAAACACGGCTCCGAAAGTAATCCGGAGCCAGGGTGCCGGCCATGTCCGCCCCAACAATGCCGCCAATCCGGGGCTGGTGTTCGATTCCGGTCCGATAGACTGGCAGGGCTTCCTCTGCGGCATTGGTGCTGTGCTCCCTGCAACCTGTACCGCCGCGAATGTTCCGGTACTGCATGCCAGCGACTTGAACGTGCCGTCGATCGCGATTGGCTTCGGGAAATTCGCGACCAAGCAAACGGTGACACGTCGGGTCACCAACAAAAGTAGCCGAACCACCACCTATACCGCGTCTTACGACATGCCCGGCTTCACGGTGACAGTCAGTCCGCCATCGTTGACGATGGCAAGCGGGCAAACAAAGTCGTTTACCGTAACGTTCGCGCCCAACACAGCGACCCCGAATTACTATGGTGGTCAGCTCACATGGACCGGCGGCACATCGGCATCCGACCAGCGCACTGTACGTATCCCGATGCTGGTGTACGCGCCGTAACAGCTGCCGCCGCCGAACCGAGGGCCGCGCAGA
>SHXR01000092.1 GCA_009693235.1 Betaproteobacteria bacterium
GGTGAGGCCCGAGAGCGTATAGCGGCGATCAAGGAGGCTCGATCGCCGGCGGTCCAGTTCATCTTGCACCAGCCAGGAGAATGCCTCGATGAAATCCATTTCATGACTGGCCACCTGCAGGGCACGCGCCTGCAGGGTGGGCCGTGCCTCCTCAGCCGCGATGACCGCAGTGGACAGCGGACTTCGCCTCGCGCTGGCGCTATAGTGCGCTTGCCGTCAAGGCCGATGCAGCGCACTTGGTCCCAAACGACCAGGACCAAGGACCTCTCGCTCAAGCCTTGCGCAAGCTCGGAATCAATCGAATCGCATTCTCACGATCGACTTTCATGAGATCGGCGCCCTTGAAGAACGCGGTGACCCCTTTGGTGTGATCGGACCCGGTCCGGTAGGGGAAGTCCGTGCCATAGACGATCTGCGAAATCGGCACGAGCTTTGACAGCGCCTCCAGCGTCACTGCGCCGGAAATCTGCGCGGTGTCGTAGAAAAAACGCCGCAGTTCACCATTCATCATCTCCGCGGTGATCTTGTCTTTGTAGGGCGGGATGCTGAGCACCTGCACCTGGAAGCGCTCGGCGAAAGCAACGAGTCCGCCACCGCCGTGCGACCAGATCCAATTGATGTCTTTGTATTTCTGCGAGGTGCCGCTAAGAATGACACTTGCAATGGTACGTGCGGTATCGGTGCCGAACTCCATCATGAAATCGGGCACACCCTGCACGACATTGACGCAGCAATTCGCGTTAGTGGGGTGTGTATAGACGGTAGCCTTGCGTCGATTGAGTTCTTCCCAGATTGGCGCGAATTGCGCATGGCCAAGCCACTTGTCGCCATAGCTCGTCATGCAACCCACCCCATCGACCTTCAGCGTATCGAAGGCGTAGGCGATCTCTTTCAGACTCTCGTCGATATGCGGCAACGGCAACATGGCCCACACACCGAATCGACCGGGGTGATCGACGGCCATTTTCTTGGCGTAGTCGTTCGCTTCACGTGCAACGCGCACGGCAACCGCTTGGCCTAGTGGCGTGACCTGCGGGGTCGTGGGCGATGTCATCGACATGGCGATACCGGCTTTGTCCATGTCATCGAGCGTTTTCTGGATCGACCAACTCCTGAGGGGGAAATCAGCGCGACCAATCACCTCCATCGCGGCCAGCCACGAGGGTGGCACGATGTGATGGTGAACGTCGATCCGATGCGGCTTCGGCTGCGCGAAGACGCTGGATGGCAGGCCGGCAGTAGCGAACGCAGCAGCACCCGCGCGCAACACATCACGACGGGTAACCCCCGAACCGGCACCCGGCTCTGGACAACACTCGCAAGACAATGCATTTCGATACAGCATGGCTTCCTCCTTTAAACTCAGTTGCAAAATGAGGGGCACATCCCCTCATACTCCCCTAAGTCAGGGCCGATTGAATTCATTATGAAACGGCCCTTAAACGACTGCGCCAGCGGCCGTTAGTTCAGCCGTTAGTTCAGCCGTAAGGTGCCGGCACGCGCTAACAGTGTGTTGAAATTCGCGCGAATTCGACCTAAAACATCATTCCTGCGAAGGCGGGAATCCAGCAGGTGCTTGATTCCACACGGCGCTAAGATTCTGGACTCCCGCCTTCGCGGGAGTGACGGGCTTTTTTCAACACACTGCTAGGGATCGCCTCATCAATCCAACGCAATATTCAACGACTTCACCAACGGCCCCCAGGTATCAAGCTCCTGGCGGATCACCTTGGCATACTCATCGGGGCCAAGTTGTGAGCGTACAAACTGCAGATTATCGTAAGCGGCACGCGCTTCTGGCGTGGCGGTCGTTCGAGTGATCTCAGCCATCAACCGATCGACGATCGCGCGCGGCATACCGGCCGGACCAACGATGCCGACATGCGTCGCGGGTTTGAATCCGGGCATACCAAGCTCGGTGAGCGTTGGCGTTTCCGGAAAACGCGGATTGCGGGTATCGGCGGACGTTGCGAGCGCGCGCACCTTGCCGGCAGTCACCAGATCGCGAAACTGCGCGCTCGGCGTATAGAACATCGATTCCAACCGCCCGGCGACAAAATCCTGAATTACCGGATTCATGCCCTTGTAGGGGATATGCACGAGCTTTACGCCCATGCGGTGCTGGAACATTTCCATCGCCAGATGATAGGGATGCCCCACGCCTCCGGACCCATAATTGAGCTTGCCCGGATTCGCCTTGGTGTATTCGATGAACTCGGCCAGCGTCTTCGCCGGCACCGCGGTTTGCACATAGAGCTGCGCATCGGAATCGGCGATCATCGAGATCGGCGTGAAGTCTTTGTCCATCTGATAGGGCAGCTTCTTGTAGAGCAGGCTGCCTGCGACATGAAAGCTGCCCGCGACCAACAAGGTGTAACCGTCTGGCGCTGATTTCGCCACGAGATCGGCCGCGACGATGCCACCGGCCGACGGCCGATTGTCCACCACGATGGGCTGGCCTAATGCGCTGATGAGCCCAGGGCTAAGGGCGCGGGCGAGGATGTCCATCCCACCGCCCGGCGCGAAGGGCACCACCAACCGAATCGGCTTCGACGGATAGGCTTGGCCCAATGCGGTCTGCGCAAGCCCTACCATCAACAATGCGACAATCGCACGCAGCGATCGCGCTCGGTGTAAGCCAACCATCGTCCCCTCCTCATATCTGGTGCGGGTGACTATACTCCACGCCGTAACATTGAAAGTTTGAAGGAACCCCATGCTTGGCTTCGGAATGGCCTCTTCCCATGCACCCGGCATCTTCTGCCCGGTGGAGATGTGGCCCAAGGTGTATGCGACGATTCCGGATGTCATGAAGGGCTCGCAGCCACCGACCGCGAAGCTTGAAACGCCGGAAGTCCGCGCGGCGTTTGCCAAGCGCATCGAGAAGGCCTTCAAGACGCTGAGTGATCAGCTCTACGCCTATCGCCCGGATGCCCTGCTCGTGATTGGCGACGATCAGAATGATCTATTCGGGATGAACAATCAGCCGACGCTTTCAGTTTTCACCGGAAGTGAAATCTGGGGTTCATCCAAGCCACGGTACATGTCGGACATCCCCGCCGAAGCATCGCGCATTCACCTCAAGGTCCACACCGATCTGGCGATGGATCTGCAGAAGGGCCTCCTCAAACGCAACTTCGATCCGGCGAATCTTGCAGAAATGAAACCGCTTGGACGGGAGCCAGAGCGCGGCGCCTCGCACATGCTGATGTATCCGGCGCCGGTGCTGATGCCCGCGTTCGATATCCCGGTGATTCCGGTTTTCCTCAATGAATACTATCCGCCCCTCCCGTCGGGCCGGCGATGTTGGGATCTTGGACTAGCAATCGCCGACATCTTCAAGAACCACAAAGCCCGCATCGCGATTTATGCGTCGGGTGGACTGTCACACGATCCATGGGGCCCACGCTCCGGCTGGATCGACGAGCCGCTCGATCGTTGGATTCTGGAACGCATCGCAAGCAATCGCGGCGAGGAGTTGGCGAATCTCTTCTCCTTTGACGCGGCCGCATTGCGCGGCGGCACCGGCGAGATCCGTGCATGGATTACGGCTGCCGCCGCCTGCCCTCGCGCGGGCGTCGTGGTCGACTACATGCCCATCCATCATGTGAAGACGGGCATCGCGTTCACGTATTGGCCGGCGGTTGAGTAGCGGTGCGCAGGGTCGAGACGGTCGTCGGAATTGCCATGGGCAATCGGGCATTGCGTGCTACATCCGCTCGACCTGCCATGACGAAACCCAGCCCCTCATCGGCCGTTGGCGCCTGCTCTCCTTCACCGAGCGCCGCCCCGATGGCACGGTGTTCGATGTCTTTGGCGCCGATCCGATAGACCACATCATCTATCTCGAATCGGGCTACATGTTGGTGTTGTTCGCGCGAGCAGATCGCCCACGCTTCTCGGGCGGCCGCAGGCGGTGCAGGACGTAACGATCCTGCGAGCCTCAGACACGCCCTGAGTGCATACCCAACCGATGCCCCCAAGCCACGCAATGAGTCCCAAATGAACCGCCGCCACCCTCGCCTTGCATTTCTCACACTGTGCTTCGTCATGAGCGTCGCCCACGCCCAATCATGGCCCGCAAGACCAATTCGTGTGATCGTCCCATTTCCACCGGCCAGCGGCATCGACTCGATCGCCCGTCCGTTCCTTGCGCAACTTGCCAAGCAACTCGGTCAGCCCGTCGTCGTCGAGAATCGTCCAGGGGCGGGCGGGACGATTGGCATGGCGGCGGTCGCGCAGGCCGAGCCGGACGGCTACACATTCCTCGTGCATTCGAATTCCTTCACCGTGGTGCCCGCGACCTATTCGAAACTCACGTTCGACACGGCGCGCGATTTCGTCGGCGTGCTGCCGCTTGCCGCGTTGCCTATGGCATTGGTAGTGGCGCCCTCCAAGGGGTATCGCTCGCTCAATGATTTGATTACCGCGGCCAAGTCCAAACCCGGCTCGATCACCTACGCTTCGGCCGGTGCCGGCGGTTCGACGCATCTGGGTGCCGAGCGTTTCCGCGCGGCGGCCGATTTCGATGGCCTGCATGTTCCCTACAAAGGTTCGGCGGAAGCACTCATCGATGTCATGACAGCACGGGTCGATTATTATTTCAGCCCGATCGGCCTCGCCCTACCGCAAATCAAAGCCGGAAAACTTGCCGCCCTTGCGGTCGGCAGTTCCGGTCGTTCATCCGGATTACCAGACGTCCCGACCACACTGGAATCCGGACTTCCCAATTCGGACTACAACGTCTGGGTGGGGTTGATGGCGCATGCCAAAACGCCGCGGCCGATCGTGCAGCGATTGCACGACGAGCTAGTGAAAGCAATCCACTCCGCCGAAGCGCAAGACGCTCTGAAGGCCCTGGTCGCCGAGCCCATGATCATGTCCCTCGATCAATTCGAGGCGCTCTTGAAACGGGAGTTCTCGATGAACGCGGCCCTCGTCAAGGCGGCCGGGGTCACGGTGAATTGATCATCATCGGCGCGCATCCTTCCATCTAATTCACCGCCCCACCCACACGAGCCCTTTGGACCGGCGCAAAAGACGCACCTGCCAGATGAGCGCGAAGACGCCCAATGCACAGAGCCCGCCCGCGATCGTCGAGGTCACGAAATCAAACGCCGGCAGCGTGTTGACATGAACTGCCGTTGCCGTGCCAAAGAACGGCAGCAGCGCGAGCGCACCATTCACCAACGCGGCCGCGATGATGAGCATCCACACCATCCGCTTCGACCGTTCGAATAGGCGCGGGTGATATTCCGCAACAAACGGCGTCTGTTGTCGTAGCCATCGCCGTGCCCACCCGGCGGCGACCCCGAGCCCGACGAGGGTGCTGAGATGCTGGAGCAGCGCGTAGCCATAGAGATCCCGCCCCCCCAGAGGGTCGTGACAACGCCTTGCAGCGCAGGCAGCGATGCGACGCCTATGCTGCCGCGATGCGTGAAGGCGTCCCAGCAGATGTGTGTCGCCGCGCCGATCAAGATTGCGCCGATCACGGCACTCCATCGTTTCTTGGGCAGCGTGCCCGGGTCACCGGCCACCCGATCGACACGATCGGCCACCCAATTCGGCAGCAGCGCGATTAAGGCATGCTTGGCGAGCAAGTGATAAAGGATGTAGGTCACAAGGCCTATCGGCAAACAGAATGCCAACAAACCCAAAGCACTGTGCGTCGTCACCCGGCCGATATCGATCGGAAGAAAATAATGAAGATCGGGGGCCACGCTGCCAATGATGAGCGCGGACGCTACGCGAAAACGCCCAAGGTGCGCATGAATCGGCACGATTGCGGCAATATGCGATGCGGTGAATGGCATGGTGAAGTCCGGTTATTGCAATGGGTCCATGCTGAACCGCAATTCGGGCAAGTTCATGGCGGCAGTATGACCAAGGACGTCCGCGTTGCAAAACATCGCGCCAAACGTTCTCGGGAATCCCTGAAAAATTTGGTTATGCTGATTGCCCGAGATAACTCAATCATCGTTTCCATAAGCGGATCACACCACGCCTCGACTTGCTGCGGAAATTCCGATTATGCTTACGCACAACGCTCAAGGAGACAGCATGAAACTCATCAGTTTTTCAGCGCAAGGACGACAGTCATACGGCGTGGTCAATGGAGACAAGGTGCACGATCTGGGGCGACGCATTGGCGCCTCCTGTCCGACCCTGCGTGCGGCGATTGCCGCCGGGGCCGTCGAAGCAGCAGCCAAAGACGCCGCCACTGCGCCGGCCGATTTCCAGTTGGGGCAAGTGAAGCTGCTGCCGCCCATCATCGATCCGGACAAGTTCATCTGCATCGGCCTCAACTACAAGGCGCATGCCGCCGAGGGTGGCTTCAAGATCCCTGAGAATCCACAGCTCTTCAGCCGCATCCTGCATTCCATCGTGGCGCATGGCGCGCCGATGATTCGGCCCAAGCAATCGGGAGACTTCGACTATGAAGGCGAGCTTGCGGTGGTGATCGGGAAAGGCGGCCGGCATATCGCGGCCAAGGATGCCCTCAAACACGTGCTTGGCTATTCCTGTTTCAACGACGGTTCGATCCGCGATTTTCAGTTCAAGCATTCACTCACCGCAGGCAAAAACTTTCCATCCACCGGCGGCTTCGGGCCCTGGATCGTCACGGCCGACGAAATCCCCGATCCGACCAAACTCACCCTTACCACGCGCGTCAATGGCGTGCAGGTCCAGCACAAAGGGATCGATGACATGATCTTCGATGTGCCGACCATCGTCGCCTATGTGTCGAGTTGGACGCGCCTGGAACCGGGCGATGTGATTGCCACTGGTACGCCGGAAGGTGTGGGCTTTGCGCGGAAGCCGCCGCTTTGGTTGAAACCGGGCGACCACGTCGAGATCGATATCTCGCGGATCGGCATTCTGCGTAATGCGATCGAAATGGAAGCAGCCTAAGCATCGCCGCCTGTCTTGCCGGTTCCGTTACGCGAAGTATCCGCGCTCGCCCATCCAATCGAGGCATAGCGTCACCGCCTCGTTGAGTTGTGCGGGTTGTCCCTGGTAGTAATGCGTCGCCCCGGCGATCACACGCATCGTCTTGTCGGTGCTGGCTGCGGCCTTGAAGATGATGCCGGTATCCGGCTGTGGTACCGCATCGTCTGCGGCATTCTCGATCGCCAAGAGCGGCGCGCGAATGCTCGTGGCGCAGCGCGGGCCATTGGCGTTTGAATCATCGAGGGACCACTGCGACAGCCACGCCCGCAAGGTCGAATAGCGCGCAAGCCCCGCGGGCCCGCTGTTGGCTGTTTCGGGATTACCGAGAAAGCACCAGCCCGGTCGCCGGCCATTCGGGTCGATCGCCGGATCAACAAAGCGCAGGTCGGCCATGGTGCGATGCGTGACAAAGCCGCGCTCCAGCTCGGCACCGCCGCGGCGCTTCAATCGATCGAGCGATTCCTTGACCCAGGCGGTGCGCTTGCGCATTCGCGCACGCTGCGCGGCGCGATACCGCTCGATGAAGGCCGCTGAGTAAGGCGGGCAGTGCGGATTCTTTGGATCGTAGATATCGAGATCGGGATCGCGTTTATCCGGATCGCTTTCATCGAGCACCGAAGGATCGAGCCAATCGGTCAATGTAATCGAGCGCGCCAGATGCGCCGCCTGGAAGATCATCGCATCGGCGGGAATCAACCGCGCGGCCGCCAGGTCGATCACATCGCCTGCCGGCGTCTGTATGATGGTGGGCTGCTCCGCCTGCGACTGATAGAACAAGGCGAGCGATCCCCCGCCCGACCAGCCGCACAGAACGATCCGCTCGTAGCCCCAGACTTCTTTCGCATGACGGATATACGCACCCAGGTCCGTGACGACCTTTTCCATAATGAGCGGCGTATCGTTCTTGGCATAGCGGCTGCCACAGCAGAGCACATGCATGCCGTGGCGCGCCATGGCTTGCGGCATCGGCAACAGTTGGAGCGTTGAGCTGGGATGCATGTAAATCGCCAGCGTCTTCGATGGCCGGCCTTTGGGCACGAATCGAACGCCCTCCAGATTCACCATCCCTTGGCTGCCGGCGAAGCCATAGACTTCAGTGAAGCCCGCTGTTTCGGCGAATTGAACGTGCACCCATTCAGGCGCGATGTCATAGGTGGCAAGTTGCGTCATGAAATTAATCCTGCGAGGTTAAGCGGCGAGACGGGCGGCGCGGGAAACGGTATGGGAGATCACGGTGAAAGACACGATACCACCGGCCGGCAGCAATGCGGGCGACCGCACACCGTGAATTGAAAACCCGATTATCCTTGAACCCACTCCAACCGATGGCGCGTTACGCCGCACCGAAAGGATCCCAATGAAAATTTGCCACTACAACGACAACCGCGCCGGCATCGTCGCCCGAGACAACGTGTATGCGCTGGGCGACGCGCTCGTGCGGGCGGGCCATGTGAAAGACGGCTATACGATGCGCGAGGTCATTGATGTGCTTGCCAATCGCCCAGGAGCAATGGCGGTTGCGCGCAAGGTCGAACAGACCGGCAAGGGGATGCCGCTCGCTACCGTAAAGCTGCTCGCGCCCATCACCAATCCGCCGACCATCTGGTGTGCCGCGGCCAACTACAAAGCCCATCAGGAGGAAATGAAAGGTCGCGTGCAATCGGTCGATCGGTCCGATCTCACCAAGGACGATCTGATGGCCGAATTCTTCATCAAACCGGTCAGTTCGATCATCGGCCCCAATGGCACGGTGGTGCTGCCGAAGGTGTCGAAGCACGTCGATTTCGAGTGCGAGGTATGCGCGGTGATCGGCAAAACCACCCACAAGGTAAGCGAAGCGGATGCCTTGAACTATGTGTTCGGGTACACGATTCTTTGGGACTTCAGCCAACGCGATCCCTGGGGCATTGGCAAGCAGAACACCCGCAACATCCGCAAGGGTTTCGATACCTTCACCGGGTTAGGGCCGTGGATCGTCACCGCCGATGAAATTCCGAACCCGCATGATCTCAAGTTCCAAGTGGAACAGAACGGCAAGATGGTGATGACCGCATGGAGCGGCGACATGATCTGCAACCTGCATGATCACATTCGCTTCTTATCGGAGTGCCTCACCTTGAGCCCGGGCACCCTGATCACCACCGGCACGCCCGCCGGCGTGCAGCGTCTGGCACATGGGGACAAGCTCAAGGGAACGATGGAGAAAATCGGCGAGATGTCGGTGAACGTGGTGGCGGAGCGATAAAACCCGCCACCACGCCTTCTCCCCTAAAGAAACACTGATTAAGTTCCCAATGCAGTCGACCATACGCGATGCCCATGCGTTAGTTGCGAGATGGATGACTGCGCTGGAAGAGATCGACGATGAAGCAAATGACCCTGGCGGCGGCGAAGGGATTCGAAGTGCACGGGCGC
>SHXR01000038.1 GCA_009693235.1 Betaproteobacteria bacterium
GTCCAGCGTGAGCGAAATGCGGGGCATGGCCCCGCTTTCTGTCGCAAAACGCCCCGCAAGTTCGATGAATATTTCATTCGCTTCGCAAATTCGACAAAATCACACTCAGGGATCCCTCGTGCGGCTACTTGATCGGTGTTTCTTTAGCACGCCGCCTTGACCTTTTCCAGGTGGCAGGGCAAGAATAGGGTCACGGAGCCTGGACTAAACAGGCAAGTCGCGAGCATACAAAGGGGGGTAGGTCAATTGGTCGATAACGGCGCGCATCAAGAGGCGAATCGCCATCTTGATGGTGAGTTGTGGTCCGCGTTTCAAGCCTTTCACGGGCGGGTGAGCGCGCAGCTCGCCAAACGAGGTCACGATGGACTCACTGGCGCCCAAGCGGGTGCCATTGCGCAGATCGAGCCGCTTGGTACGCGTGCCAGCGTGGTCGCCGAGCGGATGGGCATTTCCAAACAGGCGGTCAGTCAGTTTATCGATGAATTGGAGCGGATCGGCTACGTGAAGCGCGTACCTGATCCCCTCGATGCGCGAGCGAAGCTGGTTCGATGCACGCGCAAGGGCGTACGTTATCACCGCGATGTCAAGGCGGCGCGTGAAGCGATCGAGAAGGAAGTGCTGCCCCACATCGGGCCACGGGGACTCGAAGAGCTGCGCAGCCAATTGCAGCGTGTCGCCGTAGCGCTTGGTAATCAGGAGTCTGCGATCAAGCTGATTGCCAGACAGCGCTGAGCCAGTGGTGACGGAAGCGCGCTCTGCTACGGCAGTCATCGTCGGAGGAACGGATGGCCTCGGGCGGACGTTGGCGATTCGTTATCTGCGGGCAGGGTGGCGGGTGATCGTGCTGGGCCGTACCGACCGTCGCACCATGGCAGACGCTGCGGCTAGCTATGTCCCGGTGGATCTGACCGACGCGGCAAGCATGCATGGGATTGCCCCTTCGCTCAGTGCCGCAGGGGTTGATGCCATCGATGTATTGATTCATTGCGCCGGCATCGGCTGGGTGGGTGATACCGCTTTACAGAGCGCCGCTTCGATTGATGCCATGGTTGCCGTCAACATCTGGACGCCGGTGGCAATCACCCATCAATTGCTTCCCTTGGTGGAACGTGTGCAGGGCCGCATTGTATTGATCGGATCGATTGCCGCCTTCGTGCCGGCGCCGCACTACGCGGTCTATGCGGCCTCCAAGATGGCGATTGATGGCTTTGTGCGGAGCTTCGCGCAAGAAATCGGCGCGCGCGTGACGGTTCAAGTCATTCATCCCGGCGCGATTGGTACCGCATTTCACGCCAAGGCGGGCGCCACGTCACTGGACCCTGCACGTTTTCCGGCGCCCGATGTGGTTGCCGATCGTGTGATGCGCGCGATGAAGCGGCGTAGGTGGCGCGTTTTCCCAGATGCGCTGACCGCGATACTTGCCGGTGTCGCCGGTCCGGCCAAAGGGCTGATCGATGCCATCGTCGCCTGGCGTACTCACTCGGTAAGCCGGAATCAAGTCAAACCATTCAACCCAGATGACGTGCCGGTGGCACTGGTTACCGGCGCCGGGAGCGGGCTTGGCGCGGCGCTCACTGTGCAGTTGATCAACGCGGGATACCGCGTGATCGGTGTCGATCGCTTGCCATTGGCATCGATGGCAGCCGACCGACTGGCGCGCTATGAACCGCTTACCGCCGATCTGACCGATCAGGACGGCATCGCATTGATCGCCGCACAGGTGGGTCGCGAAGCGCCGCTCACATTGTTGGTGCACTGTGCCGGCACCAGCGCGGTGGGACCGTTCGCGTCGGGAGCGCTCGCCGTCATGCGACCTGTCTTGCACACCAACCTCACCGGTCCGATGCAGCTCACGGCGCGACTACTCAGGGGGGGGAGCGCTTGATGGCGCGCGCGTCCGTCGTATTCGTGTCCTCGCTCTCGCATTTTGTCGGCTATCCGGGTGCGGCGATGTACGCGGCCTCAAAAGACGGCTTGGCGCAATATGCCCGCTCGGTTGGCATTGCTCTCCGCGCGACTGGGCGGCATTGCCTCACCGTCTTTCCCGGACCGATGCGCACGCCGCATGCGGAGCAGTTTGCCCCCGTCGGCGCGAGCGATCGCCGTCGCATGGATCCCAATCAAGTTGCCGGCAAGATTCTGCACGCACTCGCGCGTCGTCAGGTGCGCCTGGTGGTGGGTCGGGGTGCTCGCATCGCGATGGTGGTGGGTGTTCTCGCGCCGACCTTCACCACCAAGATCATGCGCCGCACCTTGTTCGAGCGATTGCGGAGCGACGCGCAGGTGCGGGGCGAGGTCGTGTAGCAACGGCTGCTTTATGCGAGCTTTACATACTCGTAGTCGAGGCCCAGATTGTTGATGCCACGATCGGGTGGCGCGATCCAGGCCGCGATCTTGCCGGGTGCCACGACCCGCTGCATAAGACTTTTAATGAAAGCCTTGTCCTTCGCACTCGGTAGCCAATTTGGCATGCCTTCACTGTAGGCCGCCGCTGAAATCAGGTTGCCGGCGGGATCGGTTGGCACCTGCAACCAGGCGCCAATCGAGCGGCGAAAACGGGGCGAGGGCAGACTGAAGCGGAATTCATGCCCAGCCCGCTGGATCTGCATGTTCCAGCGCTTGACGCCGATCTCGCAGTCTTTGATGTAAGCATCCCGCATGACTTCATTCATCGCATTGCGCAGCGGTGCGGCGTCCTTCTTCACGCCGCCCTGACCGTCCGGGACCTCCATCTCGAACGTGGCATTCGAACAATTGTGATCCTGGTATTGTGATTCATCCGGCCGGCCCTTGATGCCGTTGGCGAAGGTGGTGGCCGCATTCGACGACACTTCCGAACCGAACAGATCCAATGACGACGTGAACCAGAAATTCATGTAGCGCTGCATGGTGGGTAGATCGACCGCACCGGCACGACGAATCGCGGCCGGATCGGCGGTGCCATGTTCCTTCATCACTTCCAGCGTGCGGCGGATGACGCGCGCAATGCCGGTGTCACCCACGAACATGTGATGCGCTTCTTCGGTCAGCATGAACCGGCAGGTGCGCGCCAGGGGATCAAACGCGGATTCGGCGAGGCTTTTCAGTTGGAATTTGCCGTCACGGTCGGTGAAATAAGTAAACATGAAGAGCGACAACCAGTCTTCAATCGGCTCATTGAAGGTGTCAAGGATGCGCGGCTTGTCGACATCGCCTGAATGGCGCGTCAACATCTCTTCGGCCTCCTCGCGCCCATCGCGGCCGAAATAGGCATGCAAGAGATACACCATCGCCCACAGATGACGGCCTTCCTCGACGTTGATCTGGAACAGGTTGCGCAGATCGTAGAGCGATGGGCAGGTGTGCCCAAGCAGGTGTTGCTGCTCCACCGAGGCAGGTTCGGTGTCGCCTTGCGTCACGATGATGCGGCGGAACTGCGAGCGAAATTCACCCGGCACCTGCTGCCACACCGGCGCCCCGAACGAATCACCGAAACCAATGGTCCGATCGGCAATTTGATCAGCAAGAAAAATGCCCCAGCGATAGTCGGGCATTTTCACATGACCATAGCTCGCCCAACCCTGCGCATCGACCCCCACCGCGGTACGCAGATAGACATCGGCGGCGGAGAAATCCTCCGGCCCCATCTCATGCCACCAGTTGAGAAAGCGTGGTTGCCAATGTTCCAGCGCGCGCTGTAGCGTCCGATCGCCGGCGAGATTGACGTTGTTGGGAATACGTTCAGTGAGATTGATGGCGGTCATCGTAGTTCCTCAGTCGTGCGTAGGTCGATTCGCATGCTCAAACACGATCCCAATCAAACTTGGGCTTGGCACCACTGCCGTACACCTTCAATGCGCCTTGTTCGCCGATGGCATTCGGGCGGTTGAAAATCCAGTTCTGCCAGGCGGTGAGTCGGCCGAAGACGCGCGTTTCCATGCTTTCTGCGACCGGAAATCGCAAACTTGCTTCCAAACCGGTGAGCGCATCCGGCGACAAGCTCGCGCGCTCTTCGATGGCGATGCGCACTTCCTCTTCCCAGTCGAGGTCATCCGGTGTGAAGGTGACGAGGCCATGCTCATCGGCCGCGCGGGCCGCAAGGGACTTACCCACGGCGCCGTGCGCCTTGGCGAGGGCGATGGGATCACCGCAGAAGCGGGTCGCGATCCGCGACTGATGATTGACCATCGGATAGGCCCCAAAATTCATCTCCGACAAAACGATGGCTGGGGCGGTTGCATCATCGTCGGCAGCCGCCAGCATGTAGCTTCTATCAGCCGCCAGGGCGAATTCAAGCAAGGTGCCGACAAAGCAGGACCCAGGCTCGATGCAGGCAAACATGGTGCGGGAAGACACGTCGAGCCGGGCCAGGGTACGGCGCAAGAGGCCAATGGTTTCGTTGACCAGCCAGTCGGCGGAATACTGTTTGAGCGTGGCGTCGACCGCCAACATCGCCGCTGGGTTCCCACAGGTCTTGAAGACCCAGGTGCCGATCGCAAGCTCGTTGGTGCGAAGAAGGAGGATGGCATCGTCCAGTTCGCGCGCCATGGCGATCGGATACCAGGCTGCCCCAGCGGCGTGAATCGCCGGCAGCGTCTCCGGCTGGGTGCCGGCCGGTGCGCTGATGGTGATCGTTGCAACGCGGGTGCTCCTATCGATGGTCACATCGACATGCCGGTAGTGATACCCGTTTGCATCGATAGTCTTGGCAAGTGGCGTGAGTTCGATGCCCTGCGTGCCACTGCGTGGGCTCTGTGCCACCAGCGCCGCCACACGATCGGCGATCGCTTGCTTGAACTGGGCGGGCTTGGCGATGTGATCGACGAGCTTCCATTGCTTGGCACGATCCGCCCGAACGCCTTCACTGGTGGTGCAAAAGAAATCCGCCAGATCGCGGCGCACGCGGCGCTTGTCGGTGACACGAGTGAGGCCCCCCGTTCCCGGCAATACACCCAGCAACGGCACTTCCGGCAGACTCACCGTGGAGGATCGATCATCGATCATCAGGATCTCGTCGCAGGCCAGTGCCAGTTCGTAGCCACCGCCGGCGACCGTTCCATTCGCGGCGGCGAGAAACCTAATGCCAGAATGACGGCTCGCATCCTCGATGCCATTGCGCGTCTCGTTGGTGAACTTACAGAAGTTGACCTTCCATGCATGGGTGGAAAGGCCCAGCATGTAGATGTTGGCACCCGAGCAGAACATGCGCTCCCTCGCGCTCGTTATCACTACGCATTTGACAGCCGGATGCTCGAAGCGAATCCGCTGGAGCGCATCATGCAATTCGATGTCGACACCCAGATCATAGGAATTCAGCTTCAGGCGATAGCCCGGTCGCAGGCCGCCGTCTTCATCGATGCCCAACGCCAGCGTCGCGACGGGTCCGTCGACAGTGAGTTTCCAATGCCGGTAAGTGTCCGGATGCCGTTCGAACGTGACGGCCGGCGGTGCCGCGTTGAGGACTGCGTTCACTGGCTCTCTCCTAGTGCATGGCGTTGGGCCAAGGCATGCCTGACATGCTGTTCAAGACGCGCATAGGCCTGGTCAATGGTGCTGCTGCCGGTATCGACTGCGACGTCGGCTTGCCGGTAAAGACGCTCGCGGCCTACCAGGATGCGCTGCAGATCATCCATGGCTTCCTTGTTCCCGGCAATCGGCCGCATATCGCCTTGGGCGATGACGCGCGCCATATGTTCTTCCGGGCGCGCTTTCAACCAAACGGTAAAGCAGGTGGAAAGCAAGAGATCAAACGTGCCCGGTTCCGAGGCGATACTGCCGCCGGTTGCAATCACTACCCGATCATGGTGTTCAATCAGGCGCTCCAAGGCACGGCGTTCATAGCGTCGATAGCCGGCCTGTCCATAGAGCAGGAAAATTTCGTTGAGCCCAGTGGCCGCCTCACGCTCGACCTCACGATCCAGTTCAATGAACGGCGCGTCGAGCTCGCGTGCCAGGCGCGCGCCAAGCGTGGATTTGCCGGCGCCGCGCAGACCAATCAAGGCGATGCGCTCTTGACGTGTGACATGGGCTTGGCCAAAGTCGCGCGCGAGATTGGCACGGGCGGTGACCAGTTGCTGCGGAGAGAGGCGATTGAGCAATTGGTCGATCAACATGCGATCGATCGAGCGTTCGTCAGTGCGCTGCAACAGGCTGTCCAATGGCATGCTGAGCGCCTGGGCGATTTGCTTGAGCAGCAAAATGGAAATGTTGCCTTTACCAGCTTCCAGTTGGGCAAGGTAGCGCTCAGAGACCCGCGAATCGCGCGCGAGAATCTTGCGGGACATGCCGCGGCGCGCTCTTGCTTCGCGGACCCGATCCGCCAACGTCAGAAGCAACGCATCGGCAGCGTCCTGATCGGTTGTCACTGGCTGGATGGGGGCGGCGCGTAGGTTCATCGAGAGGATGATGCAATATAATGCGTGATTGATATAACAATGCATTATATTGCATGATACGAACATTGCAAGGACTTAATGTGAAGGATGCAGCGGGTGAGTAATGCGCTCAAAATCTTGGTCGGCACGATGACGGGTACCGCCCAATTGGTCGCGCAGGAAGTGGAACTGACCCTCGATGGCGAACACCTGCAGGTGTCCAGCCAGCCGATGGACGGCCTCGATAGCGCGGTCTTCGCGCCGGGCGGCCTGTTCCTGATTTGCACCTCAACCTATGGGCAAGGCGATGTGCCTGACAACGCGAGGCCACTTTTTCTCGACCTTGAGGCGAGGCGTCCTGATCTCTCCGGCATTCGCTATGGGGTCATCGCGCTGGGCGACAAGACGTATGCCGATACCTTTTGCTTTGGCGGCAAGAAATTCGACGCGCTGCTTGCCTCGCTTGGCGCCAAGCGCATCGGCGAGATGATGCTCCATGATGCATCGAGTGGGGCGATGCCAGAAGAGCTTGCGGCGCCGTGGAGTACCGCATGGATCGCGCTCGCCAAGGCCGCTTGACGCCGCCGGCCCGAATTTAGATAGGATTGGGCCCCTTCGTGAACGCTGGAGTCCGCATGACCGAGCTAAGCCGCGCCGACCATTCCAGCCATCCGCCGTGCGTCCATTTCCCGCGCCGGTTCAATGCCGCTCATGATCTGATCGAACGTAATCTGCAGGCCGGCCGCGCCGCGAAGATTGCCTATATCGACGATGCCGGCCAGACCACCTTTGGCGCGCTTGCCGAGCAGGTGAATCGTGCCGCCAATGCCTTGGTGGGGCAGGGGCTGCGGATGGAGGAGCGCGTCATGCTCGTCCATCAAGATAGCGTCGCGTGGGTCGCGGCGTTTCTTGGTGCGATCAAGGCGGGCATCGTCCCGCTCGCCACCAACACGCTTTTCACGCCGAACGATTACCAGGCGCTGCTGCAGGAGAGCCGCGCGCAGGCAATCCTCGTCTCCGCAGAATTGTTGCCGGCACTGCTGCCGGCCATTAAGGCGTCCCCTTTTCTCCGGCGCGTGCTGGTGTCCGGGCGTGCGACGGACGAAGGATTGCATTGGCAAACCTTGCTCGCTACCGCCTCGACTGCATTTGCCCCGGCCGCCACTTGTTGTGATGACACGGCGTTCTGGTTGTTTTCATCCGGATCAACCGGCACACCGAAAGGGACCTTGCATCTGCATTCCAGCATGATGCACACCGCCGAGTTGTATGCCCGTGCGGTGCTCGGGATGCGCGAATCGGACATCGTGTTTTCGGCGGCGAAGCTCTTTTTCGCGTACGGCCTTGGCAACGCGCTGTCGTTTCCTCTGGCGGTGGGTGCGACGACCGTGTTGATGGCAGAACGTCCCACCCCGCAAGCGGTGTTCGCGCGACTGAAACAGCATCAAGCCACCGTGTTTTTCGGTGTGCCGACGCTCATCGCCGGATTGCTTGCCAGCGCCGAGTTACCTAGTCCGAGCGAAACGGCGCTGCGGGTCGCGGTGTCGGCGGGCGAGGCGCTGCCGGCCGAGCTTGGGCAACGATGGCAGCGGCACTTCGGCCTTGATCTCTTGGATGGCATCGGCTCCACCGAAATGCTGCATATCTTCATCTCGAATGAGCCAGGCCAGGTCCGCTACGGCACCTCGGGCCAACCAGTGCCCGGTTATCGCATGCGCCTAGTGAACGACGGCGGCGCCGAGGCGGCGCTGGGCGAAGTGGCTGATCTTTACATCAGCGGGCCGACCGCTGCGTCCGGGTATTGGAACAATCGCGACAAGACGCGCGCCACCTTTCAGGGCGAATGGGTGCGTTCCGGCGACAAGTACTCGCGCGACGCCGATGGCTACTACACCTACGCCGGCCGGTCCGATGACATGATGAAGGTGAGCGGCATGTACGTCTCACCGTTTGAAGTGGAGGGCGTGTTGATGACCCATGCCACCGTGCTGGAGGCGGCGGTCGTGGGGCAGGAAGACCAGGACCGGCTGCTCAAACCCAAGGCCTTCATCGTGCTGAAGGAGGGACAGTCCGGGTCATCTGCGCTCGCCACCGAACTCCAGCAACTGGTGCGTGCACGTCTTGCGCCGCACAAGTACCCGCGTTGGATTGAATTTGTCGCCGCGTTGCCGAAGACAGCTACCGGCAAGATTCAACGCTTCAAATTGCGCGGGGCTTAGAACCGGGTCGAGAAGCGGATCGACATGATTCGCTCATCCGAGGCACCGGCGTCGTTGGTGAGCCGCGAGCGATTGACCAGCGTAAGGCCAAGCCCGCCGTACCGCGACAATGGTGCGAAGTAATTGAGCGTCGTCGTCCATTCACGCGCGGCAGGCCTGAATGTGCTGGTGCGATCGAAATCGACGCCGTCGATGCCTTCATAGGTGGCATCGCGCGTGCCCGGCCGCGGCCGGGCCGGTTGCGCAAGCGATAGCGCGAGCCGATCGCCGCGCAGCCACGTTTCGCTTTTCGCCAGACCTAACGCGAGCCCCCGGTTGCGAGGTGACATCCGGCGTGGGCTGCCATCGGGCGGCTGCGCATCAGCGAAGGTGCCGAGGTAAGCGCCGGTGACATTCCAATTGGTGGCAAAGCGATAGGCGCCATGCAAGCCGAGCGAGGTGGTTTCGCCCCCCGCCGGCATTACGTGCAACGGACCATCATGCCAGGCGCTTGATCGCCCAAATAGGACGCCAGCTGTCGTACGTTGCCATGAAGTTGACACTTCGGTGAGAGATCGACCGAGCGGCGCACCCACTAAGCTTGAATAAACGTGCGTGCCAGCCTCAGGGACTGGCGCAGCGTCAGACAGATGCAGGCTGGGCGTGCGCGCCCGAGTGTAAAGCGGGCGATCCCCAGGTGCATCCTCGGCGGGGGGGCTGTTCCCATAGCAATCCGGATCCTGCCGCGGCGTCAGCCGGCGATGCCGCAACCACAGCACCGCTGGCGGATACCAAGAAGAAGCCACCAAGCATTGTTACCGTGCGCATGGCGATGTTATGCATCGAAGCCTCCAGCGACGTAACCTCGAAATGATACTGCGGTCGTCGTCGCAAAGATAGCTGGGCGACGGTGAATTCAGGTGGTGGAGACGGCGCCCGGTCGGTCAGCTCAGCGCGCGCGTGGTCGGGCTGGAACGTCGATTGCGGATCGACGGTGACCTGCGATGATCCGGGAACTGCGTTTCGAGGTTTTATTTGCTACAACTTCGTGGATCTGAAGTACGTGCGGCTTGGGGCTGGCTTGCGGGCGAACCCTAAGCCCGGTAAGGTACGGTGGTGCTGGTCGTTCGCAATCTTCGGAAAACCTTTCAGGCTACGGCCGTTCGGGTGCTATTTGCAGGGGTCGACCTCACGGTCGCGGCGGGCGAATGTGTGGCGATAACCGGCGAGTCGGGCGTCGGCAAATCTACGCTGCTCAATATCGTGGCGGGCCTTGCACTACCCGATGAAGGGATGGTCCATATCGACGGACAAGCGATGACGGGCCGCCACGATGATGATTGCACGGTGCTCCGTCGCAGCGCCATTGGGTTTGTCTATCAGGCCTTTCATCTGTTGCCGTATTTGAACGTGTTGGAAAACGTGGCGCTGCCGTTAAAGCTGCTTGCTTGGCGTGATCGCGATGCCAGCCGGCGGGCATTGGAAGTGTTGGGCGCCGTCGGCCTGGATGATCGCGCCAAGATCATGCCTGCCGTGCTATCAGGGGGCGAACAGCAGCGGGTCGCCGTCGCTCGCGCGGTGGTGCATCGACCGAAGCTTTTGTTGGCTGATGAGCCCACCGGCAATCTCGACGCCGATAATGGTGCACGCGTGCTGGCGTTGTTGTCGGAGCAAGGGCGTGCCAGCGGCGCGGCTATCCTTCTCGTCACCCATTCGCGACAGGCGGCCGCCATCGCCGATCGCGTGCTGGTATTGGCGAGCGATGGCTTGCGGGTCCGTGCGCCTGACACCCTTTGATGGGCGCTGACTGGCTGTTGGGCGGACGCCTGGCCGCGCCGTTTGGTTGGCGTGCCAGCTTGCGCTTCAAGGGCCGCATCGCTCTTTCCGTCGCTGCGATCGCACTTGGCGTTGCGCTGGGTTACGCGATTCATGTCATCAATGCCTCGGCGGTGGATGAATTCTCACGGGGGCTACGGGTCGCATCAGGAGCGGCGGATCTATCTATTCGTGGTCCGGCATCGGGATTTTCAGCCAGCATTTATCCGCTGGTGGCGAGCGCGGTGATGGGTGCGAGTCCGGTCCTCGAACTGTCGCTGATGGCCGCCAAAGAAGACGGACCTCCCGTCTCTTTCACGGTGCTTGGCATCGATGCGTTGCGCGCGGCCACGATCGCGCCTGCATTGGTGGGCGAAGCGGTGGAGGCCTTGGATCCGCTGCGTGACGACACGATTTTTCTCAGTGCAGCGCTCGCCCTACGCTTGGGTAAGCAATCGGGCGATCGCCTGACGGTGCGCGCGGGACAGCTTGTTCAGGAACTCCGCGTCGCGGGATTGCTTGGCGCGCAGGCCCCGCTTGGCGAGCTAGGCGTCATGGACATCGCGGGTGCGCAATGGCTCGCCAATGATCCGGATCGCATTTCCCGCATCGATGCGCGATTGCCGCCGGAGGAGCCGATTGCATTGGCGATAAAGCGGCTGCGCGTCATACTGCCCGCGGGCGTCTCGGTGGAGCGGGTGAACGATGCCGTCCTGGCCTATGCGGGGATGTCGCGCGCCTATCGGGTGAATTTGACCGTGCTGGCCCTGGTCACGCTCTTTACCGGCAGTCTGCTGGTTTTCTCAGCCGAAGCGTTGACGACCGCTCGCATGCGGGGGGCATTGGCGATCTTGCGCGTGCTCGGTATGACCCAGCGTGAAGTCATGCTGGCGCTCTTGCGGCGGGCGGCCGTCCTCGGCCTGGCGGGAGGTTTGCTGGGCGTCGCGTTGGGCGCCACCATGGCGCTTGGCGTGACGCATTATTTCGGCAGCGATCTGGGTGCCGGCTATTTTCGCGGCGTGCCGCCGGCGTCGGTTTGGCGGCCGTTCGCCGCGCTCGCCTTCGTGCTGGCGGGCGGGTTGGCCGCACTAGTCGGCGCCTTATTACCTGCCATCGAGGCATCGCGCTCGGATGCCGCCACCGCGCTGAAGGCAAGTAGTGAATCGTTGCGCTTTGATGCGTTCGCGCGTCCGCGTCATGCATTGGTTTTGCTTGGGATTGGGACGCTATTGATTGCCGTCCCGTCGATCGATGGGCTGCCTTACGCGGGGTATCTCGCGATTGCATGTTTTCTGGTTGGCGTGATCGGCCTTTTGCCCCGCTTGTCGGCCCTTTGCATTGCGCTGATACCTCGAGTCGGCAACGTCGCTGCGCTGCTCTCTTACTCACGATTGGAACGCTCGCCGGTCGAGGCGGCCATCAGCTTGGCCGCGATGGTCGCGGCGGTGAGCTTGACCGTATCGATGGCGATCATGGTCACGTCGTTTCGCTTGTCGATGATCGATTGGCTGGAGCAGATCCTGCCGGCTGATCTTTACCTCCGTGGCACGGTCGCCGGGCAATTGGACTACCTCGATGCCGATGCGCAGAAGCGGCTCACTGCGATCGACGGCGTGCGGCGCATCGAGTTCACGCGTATCGATGCGGTGTCGTTGGATTCACGCCGACCAAAGGTCTTACTGCTCGCGCGGGACGTTGATGCGCTGACGATCACCGATCGACTACCTTTGTTGGCATCGATCAAGCCGGTGGCGGGCGATGTACAGGTCTGGATCAGCGAAGTGGCGGCCGGCGCCTATGGCTATGCGACCGGCGATCGCATGCGGATTCCGCTTGGCGAGCTAGTGGTCGATGCGGTGGTGGCCGGTGTGTGGCGCGACTATGGCCGGCAGCAGGGGGCGATCGTCATGGAACGGCGTCGCTATGCGTTACTTACCGGCGATACGCGGGCTAACGATGCGGCGATTTGGCATGCGGAGAATTCTTCCGTTGCATCGATTGTGGATGCCCTGGCACCGCTCGCAGATCGCCTGCAGTGGACCACGCCCGGTGAGCTTAAGGCATCGTCCTTGCGCATTTTTGATCGAACATTCGCGGTGACCTACGCGTTGGTGGCGATATCCATCATGATCGGCATGGCAGGTCTGTCAGCCGGCATTGGGGCAGGCGTCGCGACCCGACGACGCGAGTTTGGCATCTTGCGACACCTCGGACTGCAACGTCGCCAGATCGGCGTGATGCTAGCCTGCGAGGGCGGCATCATGGGGTTCGTGGGCGCGGTGATTGGCGTGGCAACCGGCTGGCTCCTGAGCCTGATTTTGATTTATGTGGTGAATCGCCAGTCCTTTCATTGGGGGATGGATTTGCATATGCCCTATGCATTGATCGGTACCTTTTGCGCTGCTCTGATCGTTCTTGCCGCGCTGGTCGCCGTCGTGAGCGGGCGACCAGCCATGCAGGGTGAAACGGTGAGCGCGGTGAGGGATGATTGGTGAGCGCGTTGCCATGGCTGTTGATGATGTTGCTTGTGTTCGTGCCGGCGTTCGGATCGGCGGTTGCAGTGGCCTATCCGACCGTCAAAGCAGGCCAGCCGCTCGTGTTTCCGCGCGACCATGGTGCCCATCCCGATTATCGAACCGAGTGGTGGTACATCACCGGTTGGGTCAATCCGGATTCGGCACAGCCGCTTGGGGTCCAGATCACGTTTTTTCGTTCGCGGCCAGGCATCGGCGAGGCGAACCGCAGCCCGTTCGCCGCGCGCCAGTTGTTGTTCGCGCATGTGGCGATCGCGGATCCACGCGCCGGCAAGCTGGTCCATGATCAACGTGCCGGACGGGTCGGCTTTGGCATTATCGGTGCCGCAACGGAAACCACCAACGTCTGGATCGACGATTGGTCGCTCGCGCTCGCCGGGGACCGCTATCGCGCGCGGATCAAAGCGAAAGACTTCACCGTCGATCTGACCTTCTCGCCCACGCAGCCGATCTTGTTGCAAGGCGATGCGGGCTTTAGCCGCAAGGGGCAGCGACCGGGGCAGGCGAGCTACTACTACAGCCAACCACAACTCATCATCGACGGTCGCATCACCTATCGCGGCGCGCCGATGCAAGTTGGTGGGTCCGCCTGGCTCGATCATGAATGGTCGAGCGAGGTGATGGATGAGGGGGTGCAAGGCTGGGACTGGGTGGGGCTCAATTTCGCGGACGGCACGGCCCTGATGGCCTTTCAGATGCGTAAGCCAGATGGCACGGTGCTCTGGCGTGCCGGGACGCGTCGCAGCGCGCATGGCGCAACGCAACCGATCGAGGGCAGCGGGATTCGATTTGAGTCACGCAGGCTATGGCGTTCCGCGCGTTCGGGCGCGCAGTATCCGGTTGCCATGCGTCTCCATGCCGGCAACGAAAGCTATGAGCTCGAACCGCTCTTTGATGACCAGGAGCTCGATGCACGAACTAGCGTTGGGGCGATCTATTGGGAAGGCGCGGTACGCGTGATGAAAGAGGGGCAACTGATCGGTCGCGGCTATCTTGAACTTACCGGTTATTGGCAGCGCCTGCGCTTCTGATTCGCGATCTGCGTTACCCTGCGCGGCTTTGCATCCCTAGCGACTTAACACCCGTGGCTCAACCTACTTCTGAACAGACTCTTCACCCGGCGATGATGCGGAACGACATCCGCGTCACCGTGCTGGTCGGCATCGCCCACGCGCTCAGCCACTTTCTGCAACTGATCATTACGCCGGTCATCCCGCTCATCAAAAGCGAGTTCGACTTGTCGTTCGCGGCGATCGGGGCGCTCATGACGGTGACCTATGCGGTCTCCGGTCTCATGCAGTTCCCCGCCGGCATGGCGGTGGATCGATTGGGCGGTCGGGCGGTGCTCGTCTTCGGGCTCACTGCGATGGGGCTTGGCACGCTGCTGATTGGACTGGCACCCTCGTATGCGTGGCTGGTCGTGGCTTCCGCCGTGATCGGCATCGGCAATAGTACGTTTCATCCCGCCGACATGGCGCTTCTCAATGCGAAGGTCACCCCGTCCCGGCTTGGTTACGCCTTCAGCATGCATAGCATCGCGGGCAGTACCGGTTGGATTCTGGCGCCGATGTTCGCGGCGTCGATTGCCGAGCTATTCGGATGGCGCATCGCCATGGCGGCCGGCGCCTTGGTGGTCCTGGTGTTCGTGATGTATCTCGCTACCCAGCAGTCCTTGGCGCATGAAGACAGCCCTGCACCGGTAAGCGGCGGAGCGCGTCCTGCCTCGCAACCGCTGGCGGAGATTCTCCTCGCGCCCGCCGTTCTGATTTGCTTCGTGTTCTTCTTTTTTACCTCGATTGCCTATTCCAGCTTCACATCATTCGGTCCCGCCGCGTTTATCGCGCTCTATGAGATGCCATTGGTGGCAGCAAGTGGGATCCTCACGACTTTTTTCGTTGGGGTGACGATGGGCACCCTGGCTGGCGGCGCCATGGCGGCACGCACCAAGGCCCATGGACTGGTCACCGCCGGCGGATGCGGGGTCGCCGCATTCTTTGCGCTGATCATTGCCTTAGGCGTGTTGCCGGCCGCCCTCGTGGCATTGTGCGCGGCGCTGGTCGGCGTGGGGCTTGGCAGCACCGCACCCTCACGCGATATTCTCGTGCGGGAAGCCGCACCCGCCAACGCGCGCGGCAAAGTGTACGGCTTCGTGTATTCAGGTCTGGATGTTGGTGCGGCGCTGGCGCCGGTGATCCTCGGCTGGTTTCTCGATCACCAGCGACCATCATGGGTGTTTCTGTCGGCGGCGGTGCTGATGGTGGCGTGTATTCCTTGTGCGTATCAACTCAAGCGTCGCGTGCGTCGCGACTGACTACGCTGCAGGAACGGCGGCGCGCCGCCCAAGCCCACATTCTTCAAACGCCGTTAGCATGGCCGCCCTTTCTGCGTCGGTCAATTGCAGCAGGGGCGGGCGTACCAGCCCTCCCGATTGCCCAAGCAACTCCTGCCAGTATTTCTGCGCTGCCTGGGGTTTCCCATGGGGGCGCGAATGTTTCAGGGCATCGCGGACCGGGTTCAAGCTATCGCGCACTTCTTTGGCCTTGATGAGATCACCGGCCATAGCGAGGGCGGTGTATTGGTTCATGCGTTGATCGTGTTTGGTTTGAAGCAGGTAGGGCGGGCTGGAACACAGGTACACCTGCCATCCCAATTCCACGATGTTGCTAAACCACTCTTCTTCCGAAGAGCAACTCACGATGAGCTGGTCACCGGCGAGACGAGTCAAGCGCGTGTAGAGGTCGCGCGACACGCTGTATTTGATGGCGACGATATTGGGAATCTGCTCGGCTAAGCGCATGCACAATTCGGGGCTCATCGTATAGCCGCAGTCGGGCGGTTGATTCCAGAGCGCAACGCCGATGTCGACGGTTGCGGCGATCGTCTTGTAATACTCAAACAGCGTGTCGTCCGAATGCGCACCGAAATATAACAGGGGTGTATGCACCACGATGTAGTCCGCGCCGATCGTTTGCGCGTAGTTGGCCAGCTCCAGAACGACATCCATGCTCTGGTCGGAGCAGGAAATCATGACGCCCTTGTTGCTGCCGGCGGCACGCGCTTCGTCGACGGCAATCTCGAAAGAGCGCTTGCGCTCAGCGATCGACATCGCATAGAACTCGCCTTGCTTGCCGCCGACGAAGAGCCCGGCGAGATTGAGATCGCGATACCAATGCCTCACGTTGCTCCGCCAGCCGTCTTCATCGAGGGCGAGTGTCGCGGTGAAGGGCGTGAGTGTCGCGGCCCATACGCCACGCAGGTTGGCGCGTGCATAGGCTTTCGCATCGGTACGGCCGTACGGTTTCATGCGCCCCCCTTACCAGGATGCACAGTGCCGCATTGCTTGCATTGGCGGGCGTCAGAATTCTGGTAGAACCCTTCGAAGAGGGGCGGAAGATCGGTGACGAGCGATTGCAATTGCACCTCGCCGCGATAGAGCAAATGGCTACAGGACAGGCAATACCATTCGAAGCCGTCCATCACACCGGCCGGACGCGTACGTTCGATCACGAGGCAACGGCTGTCTGCTTGCGGTCGCTGTGGTGAATGCCGCACATGCGGCGGCAGCAAAAACATGGCGCCTTCGGCGAGTTCCAGGCGACGCATACGCCCGTCTTCGATAATATTCAGATAGGCGTCGCCCTTGAATTGCCAGAAGAACTCCTCGTACGGGTCGTCATGAAAATCGGTGCGCTGGTTGGGGCCGCCCACCACGGTGACGATGAAATCACGATCGAGCCAGATCTGTTGATTGCCCACCGGTGGCTTCAGCAGATGCTGGTTATCCAGCAGCCACTTGGGAAAATGGATGGCGCTCAGCATAGAACCTTCCTTGGCGAATACGGTCGCCTGCATCAACGATGCCCGAAGGATAGCGCGTTCCCGCGGAGCGGGACTGGTTTGTCGATCCATCTAAAAGGCCGGGAAAGGTTGCGGTACCGACCCCGATATGCCAAATTACGGGGCTCTGGACCGCCAGAGCGACCGCGCGTTCCGCATGTTGCGGATGTCCGCACCCTTTCTCCCCTCGGAGCCTCGCCCATGAATACCCGCGATCCCGCCGCCCTGCGCGAGCTGTTTCATTTCATCGACGGTAAGCAGGTCGCCGGTGAAAGCGGGCGCTTTGGCGATGTGTTCAATCCTTCTCTGGGTGTGCGCTCGGGCCGCGTGCCGTTAGCGGCCAAGATCGAGGTGGAAAAAGCGATTGCAAGTGCGCAGCGTGCCTTTCCCGATTGGGCCAATACCTCGCCCTTGACGCGAGCCCGGGTGATGTTCAAGTTCAAGGAACTGTGCGAGCGCCACTACGATGAAATCGCCTTGCTGGTGGCCAATGAACACGGCAAGGTCGTCTCGGATGCCAAGGGCTCACTGCAGCGCGGCCTGGAGGTGGTCGAATTCGCCTGCGGGATTCCGCATCTGTTGAAAGGCGAATTCTCCGACAATATTTCGCCTGGTATCGATACCTATTCAATGCGCCAGCCGCTTGGTGTGGTGGCGGGGATTACACCGTTCAATTTCCCGGCGATGGTGCCGATGTGGATGTTCCCGATCGCGATTGCCGCGGGTAACACGTTTATTTTGAAGCCCTCGGAGAAGGATCCCTCCTGCCCGCTCCGGTTGGCCGAGTTGCTGCTCGAAGCAGGACTGCCTCCTGGCGTGTTGAACGTCATCAATGGCGATAAGGAAGCGGTCGATACCCTGCTCAATGATCCGCGGGTGGCGGCGATCAGCTTTGTCGGCTCGACGCCTGTTGCACGTTACGTGTACGCCACCGCTGCAGCCAATGGCAAGCGGGTGCAGGCGATGGGTGGCGCGAAAAATCACATGGTGATTATGCCCGATGCGGATATCGATCTCGCAAGCGATGCCTTGATGGGCGCGGCCTATGGATCGGCCGGTGAGCGTTGCATGGCGGTGTCGGTTGCGGTATCGGTCACCGAGAAAACGTCCAACCAACTCATCGAAAGCCTGGCGCCACGCGTACGTAATTTGAAAGTGGGCGCGTCCACCGATCCGCAATCGGAGATGGGGCCGCTCGTAACCCGCGAGCACTACAACAAGGTGCGCAGTTACGTCGATCTCGGTGTCGTTGAGGGCGCTGATCTGGTGGTCGATGGTCGCGAGGCGAGCTTTCCAAAACAAGGATTCTTCATCGGCGGCACGCTGTTCGATAAGGTGCAGGCATCGATGCGGATATACAAGGAAGAAATTTTTGGGCCGGTCTTGTCGGTGGTGCGTGCGCAAAATTTTGATGAGGCGATTCGCCTGCCGAACGAACATGAATATGGCAATGGCGTCGCGGTGTTCACCAGGAATGGCGATGTCGCCCGCAATTTCGCGCAGAAGGTGGGCGCGGGGATGGTTGGCATCAATGTGTCAATTCCGGTGCCGCTCGCGTTTCATTCGTTCGGCGGCTGGAAGAGTTCGATGTATGGCGACATGAATCAGCATGGCCCGGAAGGCGTGCGGTTCTATACCAAGGTGAAGACGGTGACGGCCCGCTGGCGTGAGGGTGTGAGTCCGGGTGCCAACTTCGGCATGCCGTTGCACAAGTAGCAAAGGAACATCATGAACAGTCCTATCGAGAAGGGCGTGCAGCAAGGCGTTCGCCAGTATTTAAATTTCATCAACGGCGAATTCGTCGCCGCGCGATCGGGCAAGACCTTCGAGAATCGCTCGCCCGTCGATGGTCGCCCGATCGGCACCGTCGCTGAAGCCGGCGCCCCGGAAGTCGATGCCGCGGTGGCTGCCGCGCGGGCTGCGATGGTTGGGCCATGGGGCACGATGGACATCGCCAAGCGCTCTGAGCTGCTCTATGCCGTCGCTGATGAAATCAATCGGCGTTTTGATGATTTCCTGCAAGCGGAAGTCGCCGATACCGGCAAACCGGTATCGTTGGCGAGCCATCTTGACATTCCGCGCGGCGCGGCGAACTTCAAGATCTTCGCCGATGTCGTGAAGAACGTGCCGACGGAAAGCTTCCAGATGGCCACGCCGGATGGCAAGGGTGCGCTCAACTATGCGATTCGCATTCCGAAAGGCGTCGTCGGCGTGATCTGCCCCTGGAATTTGCCGCTGCTGCTGATGACTTGGAAAGTGGGCCCGGCGCTGGCGTGTGGCAATGCGGTCATCGTGAAGCCGTCCGAGGAAACCCCAGCCACCGCAACCTTGCTTGGTGGGGTGATGAACAAGGTCGGCATTCCGCAGGGCGTCTACAACGTCATTCACGGCTTCGGCCCGGGTTCCGCGGGTGAGTTGCTGACTAGGCATGACGGCGTCGATGCGCTCACGTTCACGGGCGAGACGGCAACTGGTGCGGCGATCATGAAGGCGGCGGCCGATGGTATTCGTGACGTCTCATTCGAATTGGGCGGCAAGAATGCGGGGGTGGTGTTCGCCGATTGTGATTTCGATGCAGCGATCGACGGCATCGGTCGCGCGGTGTTTGCCAATTGCGGGCAGGTGTGCCTTGGCACCGAGCGCGTCTATGTCGAGCGGCCGATCTTCGATAAGTTTGTGGCGGCGCTCAAAACGCGTGCCGAAGGTCTGAAGCCTGGGCGTCCGGAAGATAAAGCGACCGGTCTTGGGCCGTTGATCAGCAAAGAACATCAGCAAAAGGTGCTCTCCTACTATCAACTCGCGGTGAAGGAGGGTGCCAAGGTCATCACTGGTGGCGGCGTACCGAAGATGACCGGTGATCTCGCCAATGGTGCTTGGATTGAACCCACGATCTGGACCGGGCTTGCGGAAACATCCCGCACGATGAAAGAAGAGATTTTCGGACCATGCTGTCACGTCACCCCGTTCGATACCGAAGACGAGGTGATTCGGATGGCCAACGATACCAAGTACGGCTTGGCCACCACGATCTGGACCACCAATCTGTCGCGCGCACATCGCGTGTCGGCAGCGATTCGCGTGGGCATTACCTGGGTCAATAGTTGGTTTCTACGCGATTTGCGCACGCCCTTCGGTGGTTCCAAGCAATCGGGCATCGGCCGTGAAGGTGGCGTACATTCGCTTGAGTTCTACACTGAGCTTCGTAACGTCTGCGTCAAACTCTAGGAAGATTTTCCATGACACAAGCTGGACCAACGCCGATCACGGTTGTCAAAGGCAAGGAGCACTGGACCAAGAAAGGCGATGTGCGTTTGTTTCTCTGGGAAAAAAAGCGCGTTCCCGCGGCGCATCGCGGCACGATTCTCTTCATCCACGGCTCATCGATGGGCTCGCAACCCACCTTCGATCTCACCGTGCCGGGGCGCTCGGATGCCTCGGTGATGGACTGGTTTGCCGTCCGTGGTTTCGATACCTGGTGCCTCGACAATGAAGGCTACGGGCGCTCCGATAAATCACGACCGATCAATAACGACATCGCAAACGGCGCCGATGACATCGTGGCCGCCACCGACTACATCGCCCGTGAAACCGGTGCGAAGAAGGTGATGATGTATGGCATTTCGTCTGGCGCACTGAAGGCGGCGCTCTTCGCAGAGCGTCATCCGGAGCGGGTGGAGCGGGTTGCGTTGGATGCCTTTGTGTGGACGGGCGATGGCAGTCCGACCTTGGAGCAGCGGCGCAAACGCCTGCCGGAATTCATTGCGGTGAACCGGCGCCCCATCAACCGCGCTTTTGTACGCAGCATTTTTGAACGCGATCATCCCGGCACCGCCGACGATGCGACGATCGAAGCGTTCGCCGATGCGATCCTGGCTCTTGACGATTCGGTTCCCACCGGCACCTACGTTGATATGTGCTCCAAACTGCCGCTAGTGAATCCGGCCAAGCTCAAGGTGCCGACCTGTGTGATGCGCGGTCAGTTCGACGGCATCGCAAGCGAAAACGATCTCATCGAATTCTTCAAACGATTGCCCAATCCGGACAAGCAATTCGCGGTCATGCCCGGCATCGCCCATGCGAGCTTTCAGTCGAAGAACTACATGATCGCGTATCAGGTGTTGCACTCGTTCTTCACTCAACCAAAGCTGGTCTACGGCGGGGAGCATTGAGCATGAGCTACAAGCTATTGACATACCGTGTGAGCGCCAAAGAATCGCGGGCAGGGATGTTGGTGGGCGACACGGTGTATGACGTGGCGCGCGTTACCGGTGTGGCGGGCACGGAAACGGTGATGGGTGTCCTCGAGAATTGGCGCACCATGGAAAAGGCGCTGCGGGAATCGGCGCAGCGGATTGAAGGCGGCAAGTCACGCGCGAAGGGCACAAAGCTCGCCAAGACGCGTTTGCTGGCGCCGATTCCGCAACCCGGCAATCTCTTCTGCGCAGGCGCGAACTATTCCGACCATGTCGCCGAAATGGATCGTGCGGCGGGCAACCCGCCAACGCCCAATCCTAAGACGCAGGGCTTGAAGCCTTGGCATTTCATCAAGACCGGTCGCAGCTCGATCGTGGGTCCCGGCGCCAACGCGCGCTTGCCCGTCTATTCGAAGATGGTCGATTGGGAAATTGAACTGACAGCCGTGATCGGGCGCCAAGCGAAGAATGTATCGGTCGACAAGGCGTTGAGCTATGTGGCGGGATACACCCTTGCCAACGACCTCTCCGCCCGCGATGCGATGCGCCGGCCGCCGGTGCCGGAAACCGCGCCGTTTCATTTCGACTGGTTGAGCCAGAAGTGTTTCGATGATGCGTGCCCGCTTGGCCCATGGATCACGCCGGCCCGCGATATCAAGAATCCGCATGATATGGCGTTGAAACTCTGGGTGAACGATCAGCTCATGCAGGACTCGAACACCTCGAAAATGATCTTTGATACCGCCGAGCAGATTGCACATCTCTCGACGCGGGTGACCTTGCAGCCGGGCGATTTGATCCTCACCGGCACACCGGCCGGCGTCGGCATGGGCCGGCGCGTGTTCCTCAATAAAGGCGATGTGGTGAAGCTTTGGGCCGATGGCCTAGGTGAATTTTCGAATACGATGGTTTAATCAATCGAATCAGAGGAGAAGTATTTTGAGTAATGGATCATTGAACGTCGTTGGCATTTGCGGCAGCTTGCGTGCTGCTTCATACAATCGAATGGCTTTGCAGGTGGCCGGTGAATTGATGCCGGCCGGCATGTCGCTCACCATGTTTGCTTTGAAGGACATACCGTTTTTTGATGCTGATGTCATGGCGGCCGGTATGCCGCCCGCGGTGGCAGCCATGCGCGAAGCGGTTCGCAAAGCCGATGGCGTGTTGCTTGGTTCGCCGGAATACAACTTCAGCGTTTCGGGTGTGTTGAAAAACGCGATCGATTGGCTGTCCCGTGGCACCGATCAGCCGTTCAACGGCAAACCTTATGCGATCATCAGCGCCACGCAAGGGCCTCTTGGCGGTGCGCGCTCGCAATACGATCTGCGCAAGATGCTGCAATTCCTGAACGCGCACGGTTTGAACAAGCCCGAGATTTTCATCGGCGGTGCGCAAAACAAATTCGATGCGGCCGGCAAACTGAATGATGAGCCGACGCGCAAAATCATGGGTGAGCAAATGGTGGCGTTTCGCGATTACATCCAATGGGTGAAGCGCGGCTACGGTCAAACATAGAGTGCGAGCCATGAGCACAACGAAAGCAGCGCCTGCGAAAACAACGACCGCGCAAATCAAGGCGCTGGCTGAAGGCATTCGCAAGGCGGTCGAGACAGGCGTAGCGGTCAAGCCCATTCGCGATGCGTTGTCCGAGAGGGACCTGGATGCTGCCTATGCGATCCAAAGGGTCAACACGCAATACTGGGTCAAACAGGGCCGGCGCCTGGTCGGTCGCAAGATCGGCTTGACCTCGAAGTCCGTGCAGACGCAATTGGGGGTCGATCAGCCCGATTACGGCATGTTGTATGCCGATATGGCGCTCTGCGATGGTGACGAAGTGCCGCTCTCCCGCGTGATGCAACCCAAGGTGGAAGGGGAAGTGGCGCTCGTGCTGGAACGCGATCTCGATGCGGAGCACATCACTATCAGCGAGCTTATATCGGCGGTCGCCTATGTGGTGCCTGCCATCGAGATCGTCGGTAGTCGGATCGAGAACTGGAACATCAAGATCCAGGACACCATCGCCGACAACGCTTCTTCCGGACTATTCGTGCTGGGCAATGAGCCGCGCAAGCTGGCAGGGCTCGACCTGCGTCTATGCGGCATGGTGATGGAACGCCGTGGTGATCAAATCTCGCTTGGTGCCGGCGCCGCATGCCTTGGTAATCCGTTGAATGCGGCGGTGTGGCTGGCCCGTACCATGGTGGCGGTCGGTGCGCCCTTGAAAGCGGGTGATGTCCTGATGACAGGTGCGTTAGGCCCAATGGGGACTGTCGCGCCCGGTGATGTCATCGAAGTGCGTATCGCGGGCCTTGGCTCGGTCAGAACTGCGTTTGGGGCTTAAGGAATAACTGAACAAGGGGGCTCGCCCCCTCGTAACTCCCCGAAAAATATGCTCACGCTGATTACGCGAGATAGCTTAATCAGCGCTTCCTTAAAAGTAATGTTGACTACGAGGGGAAACATCCCCTCAAGCACCCCTGATTCGGGGCCGATGAATTTTCTATGAGGTGGCCGAAATACAATGAGTGATCTACAAAGTCTGGCCGTCACGCTCGATAACGCTGCACAAAACGCGCAGGCAATTGCACAGCTTTCGCACGCCGAGCAATTTTCGATGGCGGATGCCTACGAGATACAGAAGCGGTCGATCGCGCTCAGGGTCGCGCGGGGCGCCAAGCGTGTCGGGATGAAAATGGGTTTCACCAGCCGCGCCAAGATGATCCAGATGGGTCTGTTCGACATGATCTGGGGGCGCTTGACCGCGGATATGGTGTTGGAAGACGGCGCGCCGATGCCCTTCAAGAAATACGTGCATCCGCGCGTGGAGCCGGAAATTGCATTCCTGCTTAAGAAGCCATTGATCGGCAGTATCACGCCGATGCAGGCGCTCGCCGCGGTAGAAGCGATTGCACCCGCGATGGAAGTCATCGATTCGCGCTATGCCAATTTCAAATTCGCGTTGAATGATGTAGTGGCCGACAACGCCTCATCCAGTGGATTCGTCACCGGTCCTTGGAATTCGCCCACGCTCGATTTCTCGAATCTTGGGTTGGTGATGAGCTTTAACGGCCGGCCGGTCCAAATCGGTTCGACCGCGGGCATTCTGGGTCATCCCCTGCGATCCCTGGTGGCCGCCGCCCGCTTTGCCGAGGAAGCAGGCGAGCCATTGGAAGCAGGTTGGATAGTCATGGCAGGTGGCGCCACCGCGGCGGAAGCCTTAAAGCCCGGTACCTGGGTGGAAATGGAAATGCAATCGCTCGGTCGGGTTGCCTTCAACGTCGCAGCCTGATTTGCTGCCCGCAACCGGGCGACTCATCACGAGTCGCCCCGGCACTGCGCCGTTACGCCGCCGCCAGCAACTCACGTAGCACATAGGGCATGATGCCGCCATGCTTGAAGTAGTCGACTTCGATCGGCGTATCGATTCGAGAGAGCGCCTTGATGTCCCGGCGTGAGCCATCCGCACCGCGAATGACGATGGTGATCTCTTGCTGCGGCCGGATGTCATCCAGCCCCAGAATGTCGATCTGCTCATTGCCTTTCAAACCGAGGCTCTCGATGGAGTCCGCGCCTTGAAACTGCAAGGGCAGCACACCCATGCCAACCAGATTCGAGCGATGAATCCGCTCGAAGCTGCGTGCCACCACAGCTTTTACGCCAAGCAGCTGTGTGCCCTTGGCCGCCCAATCGCGTGACGAACCCGTGCCGTATTCCTCGCCACCGAAAATGACGGTTGGTACACCGCGCTCGATGTATTGCATCGCCGCGTCATAGATCGGCATCTCTTCGCCGGACGGTTGATAGCGGGTGATACCGCCTTCAACGCGTGAACCGTCCGCCTTGGTGGGGATCATGAGATTCTTGATTCGCACATTGGCAAACGTCCCTCGCATCATCACTTCATGATTCCCGCGCCGCGCACCGTAGCTATTGAAATCGACGCGTGAGACGTCTTGTTCCAACAGGAAGATGCCGGCGGGGGAGGTGGGTTTGATTGACCCGGCCGGGCTGATGTGATCGGTGGTCACCGAATCGCCGAACATGCCAAGGATGCGTGTATTGGTGATGCCGGCCACGGCACCGGGTTGCATGGTGAAGTTTTTGAAGAACGGCGGCTCGGCGATGTAGGTGGATTTGGGCCAGCTATAGACCTGCCCGGTGGTGGTGGTGACGCTTTGCCATAGCGGATTGTCCTCACCCAGCCGGCTATAGAGGCGCCGAAAGGTTTTCGGATCCATCGCAAACTTCAGGCATTCCCAGATTTCCTCATTGGTTGGCCAGATCTCGCCCAGCCAAACGTCCTTGCCGTCTTTGTCTTTGCCGACCGGTTCGGTCATCAGGTCGCGCTGAATGGTGCCGGCCAGCGCATACGCGACCACCATCGGTGGGGAAGCCAAAAAATTCGCCCGAATATTGGCGTGGATGCGTGCTTCGAAATTGCGGTTGCCGGAGAGCACCGCGCTGCACACGAGATCGTTTTGCACGATTGACTCTTCGATCGTTTCGCTCAAGGGCCCGGCATTGCCAATGCAAGTCGTGCAGCCATAAGCCGATACCCAGAATCCTAACTTCTCCAAAGAGGGAAGTAGCCCGGCTTTTGTGAGGTAGTCGGTGACCACGCGCGAGCCCGGCGCGAGCGACGTCTTGACATGCGGTTTCACACGCATGCCGCGCGCGGCCGCTTTTTTCGCGAGCAGTCCGGCGGCCAGCAGCACGCTTGGGTTCGAGGTGTTGGTGCAAGACGTAATGGCCGCGATCAGCACATCACCGTTTTTGATCTCGATCCCATCGCGGGTGCGAAAGGCCTTGCCGAGATCGTCCGCCTTCTTGGCAAAGCCGTTGGCCGCCGCAGGCTTCGAGAACAGATCGGCGAACTTCGATTTGACGTTGCCGATCTCGATGCGATCCTGCGGGCGCTTGGGGCCGGCGAGCGACGGGGTGACCTTGGACAGATCGAGTGTGCGGATTTCGCTGTAGTCAATGGCCCCGGCCTTTGGAATGCCGAACATGCCTTGCGCCTTGAAATAGGAAACGAGCGCATCGATTTCATCGGCGGTGCGGCCGGTCGCGGTGAAAAAATCGATGGTGGCCTGATCGACCGGGAAGAAGCCCATCGTCGCGCCATACTCGGGAGCCATGTTGGCAATGGTGGCGCGATCCGGTACGGACAAACGTTCGACCCCCGCACCGAAAAACTCGACGAACTTCCCGACGACCTTGGCGGCGCGCAACATCTCGGTCACCGCGAGCACGAGATCGGTTGCGGTGACGCCGCCCCGCAGCTGTCCAGCGAGATTGACGCCGACCACATCCGGGGTCAGGAAATACACGGGTTGTCCAAGCATGCCCGCTTCGGCTTCGATGCCTCCAACACCCCAACCGACGACGCCGATGCCGTTGATCATCGTGGTGTGGGAATCGGTGCCAACCAGCGAATCGGGATAGTAGACGCCCGCCTTCTTGTGCACCCCGCGCGCCAGGTATTCGAGATTGACTTGGTGAACGATGCCGATACCGGGCGGCACGATCTTGAAGGTGTCAAAGGCCTGCATGCCCCATTTCATGAATTGGTAGCGTTCTTCGTTGCGCTTGAATTCCAACTTCATGTTGAGATCGAGCGCATCTTTCGAACCGTAATGGTCGATCTGCACCGAATGGTCAACGACGAGATCCACCGGCACCAGCGGCTCGATGACTTTGGGATTCTTGCCAACGCGATTGGCGACGCTTCGCATGGCGGCCAGATCGGCCAGCACCGGCACACCGGTGAAGTCTTGCAGCACGATGCGCGCGAGCACAAATGGGATCTCGTCGGTGCGCGTGGCATTCGGCTGCCAATTTGCGAGCTGCTGGATGTGCTCCTCAGTCACCTTCTTGCCGTCGCAATTGCGCAGCACCGATTCAAGCACGATGCGAATCGATACCGGTAACCGCGAGATCTTTTTCTTGAGCGCTTTTCCCAGGACGGGGAGGCTGTAGAACTGACCACTCTTGCCCGAGGCGAGCTTGAACGATTGCAAAGTTCCGTACGGATTGTTGAGTGCCATCAGGGTTCCTTCTTGCGGGAGATCAGACGGGAGCGTTAAGGAAACGCTGATTAAGCTATTCCGCGTAATCAGCGTGCTCAAATATTCAGGGAGTTACGAGGGGGCGAGCCCCCTTGTTCGGTGATTCCTTAAATGGGCACCGCAAACTTGCAGCATGCTTACGTGGGCTGATGATGTGTCGGGATGCGTTGACCGCCGCATGGCAGCGGCAGATTTTTCGCTTTAACGAAGCGCACGCGTTACCGCGCGTTAGCGGCGGGCGATGCAAGGCTGGCGAGTCATTTACCTGCTGCGTGGGAAAGACTAAAGCCTACCGCATCTCGAAGCGCTGCGCCATGACGGCGACACGCCATGAAGGGGTGGTTGCGGTGATGGCCGATCGCGCTAAGCATGGCGCGAAGGTCGGTCGAACAGGTGGCGAGACGATCGGGCGGGCGCCCGACCCGTGCGTTGGCTAGTCGAGCTTTGGCAGGCGATTGCACCGATAGTCATCGCCGGATTCGCGACGGAGCACCATGCTCGCACGATCACCGCGAACGGCCAGCGCGGAGACGGTCAGGTTTTCGCCTTCTTTCACCGCAATGCGAAGAGTGCCGGCGGGTTCATCGACTATATCGGCCGAACCATACAGCGCACCGGCGAAACCATCGACGCCGACCCCTTTGACGGTGCTGCCAAACCACATGATCGGTGGCTTCATCGGATGGGTTTGTCCTGGCCCTTGACACTCCCATGTGCCATGAAGTTTCTGCGCGGGCAAATCAACCGGTGCGACGGCGGCCACCTGGGCCATCGAAGTCCCGGCGGACAGCAATACCACCGTGATTGCCATGTTCAACTTGCTGATGTGAAACCGCATGATGATCCCCGAAAAGCCTGCTATCACTTACTTGTCGGAGCAGCGCTGCTTCGCTGAAGCATTCGCCGCCATCCCATGTGTGTACGATCACGGAGGCGGGCGAATATGTCAAAGCCGGGAGGGGCAGGCGGTCACTGCTCCCCGACGATTCGGCTAGGAACGCGTGTGTGGACCTAGGGCAGGAGGTGTTTGACCCCGTCCTGTTCTTCCTGTAGTTCCTTTAGGGTCGCATCTATTTTTTCGCGACTGAAGGCATCGATGTCGAGATTCTTGATCATCTGGTACTCACCATTGGCGCAGGTGACCGGAAAGCCGTACATCACATCGACCGGAATGCCGTAGGAGCCATCCGAGGCGATCCCCATGGTGACCCATTTTCCATTCGTGCCCTGCACCCAGTCGCGCACATGATCGATGGCCGCGTTGGCTGCCGAGGCGGCGGAGGACAGGCCTCTCGCATCGATGATCGCGGCGCCCCGCTTGCCGACGACCGGAATGAAGGTATTGCGGATCCACGTTTCATCATTGAGAAGGGTCTTGACGCTTTGCCCGCCTACCGTGGCGAACCGGTGATCGGGATACATCGTGGGCGAGTGGTTTCCCCACACGCAGAGCTTCTCGAAATCACCGACCGATTTGCCAAGCTTGGCCGCGAGCTGCGCCAAGGCGCGATTGTGATCAAGCCGCAGCATGGCGGTGAAGTTGCGCTTTTGCAGATCGGGCGCACTTTTCATCGCGATATATGCATTGGTATTGGCCGGATTGCCAACCACGAGTACTTTCACGGTTCGCTTGGCAACGGCATTCAACGCCTTGCCCTGGGCAGTGAAGATCTGCGCGTTGGCCGCTAGCAGATCTTTGCGTTCCATGCCCGGACCGCGTGGTCGCGCCCCCACGAGCAGCGCGATATCGATGTCCTTGAAAGCGACATTCGGATCGCCCGATGCGGTCATTCCGGCCAGCAATGGGAATGCGCAATCGTCCAGTTCCATCATCACGCCACGCAATGCCTTTTGCGCTTTTTCATCGGGAATTTCGAGCAACTGCAGGATCACCGGTTGATCCTTGCCAAGCATGTCGCCATTGGCGATCCGAAAGAGCAAGCTGTAGCCGATTTGGCCGGCCGCGCCGGTGACGGCGACGCGCATGGGAGATTTGGGCATATAAGGCTTTCGAAAGTTACAGGGTCTGAACGCGATGGGATTGCTACCGAAACGACGGCCAGTTTATCAGGGCATCGCCAGGTCGCGAAGCATTCGAAATGGCGCGTGATAACCCAACATTACGCGGTGCGAATCGCTGATCACGGACTTCCGCTTCATAAAAGATGACCACACTGCTATAATTTTTTCGAGCCGGAGCAAATAGGGTGCGGTTCGATGCAGCATGCGGCTGCACCCTCCATGTCGACGGACGTGGCGCGTGAGTGAAGGGCAGCACCGTGGGGGCTCGCTCGATGCCCTGCAGCGCGCGACCCGGCATGCATAACAGGAACCCGAATGTCCGACCTACCAGTAAGAAAAAAACACTATAAGCCGTGGTTCAACATCGATCTGCGCAACCTGCCGTTGCCCGGTCTCGTGTCCATCTTCCACCGTGTGAGTGGTTTGTTTCTGTTCGTCATGCTCTTTTGGCTGCTCTGGCTGCTCGATACGAGTCTTGCATCGCCGGCCGGCTTTGCAAAGGTGAAGGGGCTGCTTGGACATTGGTTTGCCAAACTCGTCATGCTCGGATTGATCTGGGCGTATTTGCATCATTTTTGTGCGGGGATCCGCTTTTTGCTGCTAGATGTTCATAAAGGGATCGAGCTGCCCATAGCGCGCGCGACCAGTGGCTGGGTCTTCGGCGTGAGTCTGGTGCTCACCGCCCTCTTTGCGTGGAGGGTGCTATGGTGAATCGCGTCATCGTCGGGGCTCATTACGGCTTACGCGACTGGCTTGCCCAACGCGTCACTGCTGTCGTTATGGCGGTCTATACGCTGATCGTCATCGCCCTGCTGCTTGCAGATGCGCCCACGGATTTCGCCGGCTGGAAGGCGTGGTTCGCACAGGGCTGGCTGCGTTTCGCGACATTCCTATTCATCATCAGTCTCGTGTATCACGCCTGGGTTGGCGTGCGCGATGTCTTGATGGATTACATCAAACCGGTCGGGACGCGGCTGTTGCTGCAAGTCCTGGTGATCCTCGCGCTGGTCGGCTACGGTGGCTGGGCGCTACAAATTCTTTGGAGAGCCTGATGGCGCTCGCTCGTCGTCAGTTTGATGCAGTGGTAGTGGGTGCCGGGGGTGCAGGTTTGCGGGCCGCGTTGCAGCTTGCCGAAGCAGGTCTCAAGGTCGCGGTGTTATCCAAGGTGTTTCCGACGCGCTCGCACACGGTGGCGGCACAGGGCGGTATCGGCGCCGCACTTGGCAACATGGGCGAAGACAGCTGGCTCTGGCATATGTATGACACCGTCAAGGGCTCCGACTATCTGGGCGACCAGGACGCCATTGAATTCCTCTGTCGTGAGGCGCCGCAAACGGTGATCGAGCTTGAACATTTCGGTCTGCCGTTCGATCGCAATGACGACGGCACGATTTATCAGCGTCCGTTCGGCGGCCACTCGATGAACTACGGTGAGAAGCCGGTACAGCGCAGCTGCTGCGCCGCTGACCGCACCGGACATGCCATGCTGCACGCGCTCTACCAGCGCAATGTGCGCGCGAACACGCAGTTCTTCGTGGAGTGGCTGGCCCTTGACCTGATTCGCGATGCCGAGGGGAATGTGCTAGGCGTCACCGCATTGGAAATGGAGACCGGCGAGGTCTATTTGCTGCAAGGTCGCGCAACGCTGTTTGCGACCGGTGGCGCTGGGCGGATTTTTTCTGCCACCACCAACGCCTTCATCAATACCGGTGATGGACTTGGCATGGCAGCCCGCGCCGGGATTCCGCTCGAAGACATGGAGTTCTGGCAATTCCATCCGACCGGGGTGGCCGGCGCCGGGGTATTGATCACCGAAGGGGTGCGGGGCGAAGGCGGCTATCTGCTGAACAAAAATGGCGAGCGTTTCATGGAGCGCTATGCGCCGAACATGAAAGATCTCGCCAGCCGCGACGTCGTGGCGCGCGCGATGGCGACAGAAATCAAAGAAGGGCGCGGCGCCGGCAAGAATGGCGATTACATCCTGCTCAAGCTCGATCATCTCGGTGTGGAAACCATCGAGAAACGATTGCCGGGTATCCGCGAGATCGCGAAGAAATTTGCCAACGTCGATCCGGTCAAAGACCCCGTTCCGGTGGTGCCCACGGTGCACTATCAAATGGGCGGCATACCAACCAACTATCTGGGGCAGGTGCTGGTACCGGGCAAAGATGGCCCCAATACCATCGTCGGCGGGTTCTATGCCGCAGGGGAATGCGCCTGCGCTTCGGTGCACGGCGCCAATCGACTAGGAACGAATTCTCTGACCGATTTGGTCGTGTTCGGCAAAGCTGCGGGCAACACCATGATTCGCTATTTGCAGGAAAACCCGAGACACCGCGCGTTGCCCGCCGATGCCGGTGATTACACCCGGAGCCGCTTGGCGCGCCTCGATTCGCAAAAGGCGGGTGAGAGCGTCCATCAGGTCGGCAATGACATGCGTCGTACCATGCAGTTGCATTGCGGTGTGTTTCGATTCCCGGATCTGCTTACCGACGGCGTTACCAAAATCAAGGAAATCGCTGCGCGATCCACTCGCACCGGCATCCAAGACAAGTCGAAAATATTCAACACTGCACGGGTCGAGGCGCTGGAACTCGATAACCTCATCGAGGTGGCGCGCTCCAGTATGGTGTCGGCCGAGGCGCGCAAGGAGTCGCGGGGCGCGCATGATCGCGCCGATTTCCCGAATCGCGACGACGCGGCATGGCTCAAACACAGTCTTTGGTTCAAAGACGGCGATCGACTCGATTACAAGCCGGTCAATTTGAAGCCGCTTTCCGCTGCATCGTTTGAGCCCAAAGCCAGAGTCTATTAATCCGCTTACCCAACGAGATCACGATGCGATTGCGCATACAGCGTTACGACCCAGACCAAGACGTCAAGCCCTATTTCAAGGACTACGACGTCCAGCTTGAGCCCACCGATCAGATGTTGCTCGATGCACTGGTTCGGGTGAAAGAAGCCGATGACAGCTTTTCATTCCGGAGATCTTGCCGCGAAGGCGTGTGTGGCTCGGATGCCATGACCATCAATGGCAAGAATGGCCTGGCGTGCATTACCCGCATTGCCGATGTAAAAGAACCGGTTGAGCTGCGGCCGCTGCCCGGATTGCCGATCATTCGCGATCTGATCGTCGACATGACGCAGTTCTTCAACCAGTACCACTCGATCAAACCGTACCTCATCAATAACGCGCCCGCCCCCGACAAGGAGCGGCTTCAGTCGCCCGAGGATCGTGAAGAACTGAACGGGCTGTATGAGTGCATTCTTTGTGCGTGCTGTTCCACCGCATGCCCCTCATTCTGGTGGAATCCCGATAAATTCGTCGGTCCTGCCGGGCTGCTGCATGCGTACCGCTTCATCGCCGATACCCGTGATGAAGCGACCAACGAGCGCCTGGATAATCTGGAAGACCCGTATCGCCTCTTTCGATGCCACACGATCATGAATTGCGTCGATGTCTGCCCAAAGGGGCTGAATCCGACCAAAGCGATCGGCAAGATCAAGGAAATCATGGTGAAGCGCGCCGTGTAGGAAGCGGATCGCGCGGGGATTACAGCGTGGACCCTCAAAGCGGGCTGTCGGCAGAGGATTGGCGCAGATTGCGCTGGCACTGCCGGCGTGGATTGTTGGAGAATGACCTGGTGCTCGAGAAGTTCCTGGTCGTGCATGGGCCTGACCTCGACCAGGGGCGGCTTGCCCGATTGCGGGAGCTGCTAGAGCTTGGCGATAATGCGTTGTGGGACCTCGTCTGTGGGCGGATAGATCCGGCGGCGGAGCATGCGGAAATTGTTGGATGGTTACGATCCTGCTAGCGGTGCGTGGATTGAAGGGTGTGAGGCCTTCATGATCGTTGGCAAAGATTGGTGCGCAGATCAGGGCAGGGCGCTTAATCCGCGTTCGTTGGATTCGCGTTCATAAGGTTGATTACCGGGAGATGCAAGTGAGTTCTAACCGCAAAGCAACATTGAACTACGGCGATGGCAAGTCGATCGATTTCCCGGTTCTCGGGGGCACGATCGGCCCGGATGTCGTCGATATTCGTACCCTCTACGGCAAGACCGGGATGTTCACCTATGACCCCGGGTTTCTCTCGACGGCCAGCTGCCAGTCCACGATCACCTACATCGATGGTGATGAGGGCGTGTTGCTGTATCGCGGCTATCCGATTGAACAATTGGCCGAAAAATGCGATTTCCTCGACGTCGCCTATCTGCTGATGCGAGGTGAGTTACCGAGTACGGCCGAGAAAAAAGAGCTTGACTATGTGATCACCCACCACACCATGGTGCATGAGCAGTTGAACCGCTTTTTCTCCGGATTCCGCCGCGATGCGCATCCGATGGCGGTGCTGGTGGGCGTGGTGGGTGCGTTGTCCGCCTTCTATCACGATTCGACCGACATCAATAACCCGGAGCATCGCAAGATCTCGCAGCACCGGCTGATCGCCAAGCTGCCGACGATTGTGGCCATGTGCTACAAGTATTCGATCGGACAGCCGTTCATCTACCCGCGCAACGACCTGTCGTACACCGCCAACTTCATGCGGATGATGTTCGGTACGCCGACTGAAGAATACATAGTGAATCCGGTGCTCGTTCGCGCGCTCGATCGGATCTTTATCCTGCATGCCGATCACGAGCAGAACGCTTCCACCTCCACCGTTCGAGTCGCTGGTTCATCGGGCGCCAATCCGTTTGCCTGTATCGCTGCCGGGATCGCCTGTCTTTGGGGGCCGGCGCATGGCGGAGCGAATGAAGCGTGCCTAAACATGCTGGAAGGAATCGGCGATGTATCGAAAATTGGCGAGTTCATCCGCCAGGTGAAGGATAAAAACTCCGGTGTGAAGCTGATGGGATTTGGCCATCGTGTCTATAAAAACTACGATCCGCGCGCCAAACTTATGCGGGAGACCTGCCATGAGGTGCTTGGCGAACTTGGGCTGGGTGATGACCGACTCTTCAAGCTCTCGATGGAACTGGAAAAAATTGCCCTGTCGGATGACTATTTTGTGAGCCGCAAGCTCTATCCGAATGTAGATTTCTATTCCGGTATCGTGCAGCGGGCCCTCGGCATTCCTGTCAGCATGTTCACTTGCATTTTTGCGCTCGCGCGGACGGTGGGCTGGATCGCCCAGTGGAATGAAATGATCGGTGATCCCGATCAAAAGATCAGTCGGCCGCGCCAGCTCTATACCGGCGCCACCCAGCGAACGGTGCCGCCCATGGGGATGCGCTGATTCCCGCCGACATTCGCCGCAAAAACGCAACAATCATTGGCAACGGGCGCCACGGCGCGCCCGGTTGCGGTTATCGTTCGAGCCGGCATCGTCCGATGCGATGTCCCGGCACGCACGGGCGAACGGGATTTTCTGTGTGATGTCAGGTCCGAAGGTTCGATGAGCGGCGACATCATCGCGCGCAAAGAGAGGTTCTTCCCCACATGATGAAAGATTTGCAATCGAGTTCGTATCTCTTCGGTGGCAACGCACCCTTTGTCGAAGAGCTCTACGAGGCGTATTTGAACAATCCGCAGGCCGTGCCCGAATCATGGCGCGGCTATTTCGACAAGATCCAGCTACTGCCCGGCAGCGACGGTCGTGACGTCGCACATGCCCCGATCATCGAAGCCTTCGCCCAGCGCGCCAAGGCGGGCACATTGCGGCAGGCGGGCACACCATTCGACCATGCCGTCAACCGGAAGCAGATATATGTTCTGCTCCTGATCGGCGCTTATCGGATCATGGGCTCGCGATGGGCCGATCTTGATCCCCTGCGTCGTATCACGCGCCCGCAAATCCCCGAGCTCGAGCCGGCCTTCTACGATTTGACAGAAGCCGACATGGAGCTCGAATTCGATACCGGCACCCTGGTCGGGCCGGAGCGGGCGACGCTGCGCGAAATCCTGCAAATTCTGCGGGAGACCTACTGCGGCACCATCGGCGCGGAATATATGTACATCAGCGATCCCGCGCAAAAACGCTGGATTCAACAGCGCCTGGAACCGGTGCGTGGTCGTCCGTTGCTCGATATCCAGGTGCGCAAGCGCCTGCTGGAAAGACTGACCGCGGCCGAGACGCTGGAAAAATATCTGCACACCCGTTACGTCGGCCAGAAACGGTTCTCCCTCGAAGGCGGTGAAACGCTGATTTCCTGCATGGACGAAATCGTGCAGCGCGCAGGTGCCCATGGCATCGAAGAGTTAGTCATCGGGATGGCGCATCGCGGTCGGCTGAACGTGCTGGTCAATACCCTGGGTAAATCCCCAAAGGAATTGTTTGCCGAGTTCGAGGGCAAACATGCGAGCGATCTCACTGCCGGTGATGTGAAGTATCACAACGGCTTTTCGTCCGACGTGTCGACCCCAGGCGGTCCAATCCACCTCACCCTGGCGTTCAATCCGTCGCATCTTGAGATCGTCAATCCGGTGGTTGCAGGCTCGGTGCGCGCGCGCCAACACCGCCGCAAAGACGATGATGGCGACCAGGTGCTGTCCGTTCTCTTGCACGGCGATGCGGCCTTCGCAGGGCAGGGCGTCATCATGGAGACCTTCAATCTCGCGCTCACCCGCGGCTACGGCATCGGCGGTACGGTCCACATTGTGGTCAATAATCAGATCGGCTTCACGACGTCCGATTCAAGAGATACCCGCTCGACCACCTATTGCACCGACGTTGCAAAGATGATCGAAGCACCGATCTTTCATGTGAACGCGGATGATCCTGAAGCGGCTCATTTTGTCTGTCAACTGGTGATGGACTACCGCAAGACATTCAAAAAAGATGTCGTGATCGATCTCATCTGTTTCCGACGACTGGGCCACAACGAACAGGACGAGCCGTTCGTCACGCAGCCGTTGATGTACAAAAAGATCGGGCAGCATCCTGGTACCCGCAAGCTGTACGGCGATAAACTCATCGCGCAGGGCGAAATCCATGCCGATGTACCCGATCAACTGATCAAGGACTACCGTCAGGCACTCGATGAGGGCCGGCAGACATCGAGCCCCGTCCTGTCCAATTTTCAGCGCAAGTACGCGGTCGACTGGTCGCCTTATGCCAATGCGCGCTGGACTGACAGCGCCGAGACCGCCGTGCCGCCTGCCGATCTTGAGCGGCTTGGCGAGCGCGTGACCCATGTTCCGGAAGGATTCAAACTGCATCCGACCGTCGAGCGTGTCATGCAGGCGCGCCGCGACATGGTGCATGGCAAACGCGGTCTCGACTGGGGAATGGGCGAGACGCTGGCATATGCCTCCTTGCTGGTGAACGGGTATGGTGTGCGGTTGTCCGGTCAGGATTCGGGTCGCGGCACCTTTGCCCATCGCCATTCGGTGCTGCATGATCAGAATCGCGAAAAATGGGACCAAGGCAGCTACGCGCCGCTCACCAATCTCGCTGACAACCAGGCTGAATTCCAAGTCATCGATTCCGTCCTGTCAGAAGAAGCCGTGCTTGGATTCGAATATGGCTATGCATGCGCCGAGCCCAATGAATTGGTGATTTGGGAGGCGCAGTTTGGCGATTTCGCCAATGGCGCGCAGGTCGTCATCGACCAGTTCATTGCGTCGGGCGAAGCGAAGTGGGGGCGCCTGTGCGGTCTCGTGATGATGCTTCCGCATGGATATGAAGGCCAGGGTCCGGAGCATTCTTCGGCGCGCCTCGAACGCTATCTGCAGCTCTGCGCCGAACACAATATGCAAGTCTGTGTGCCGACCACGCCGGCGCAAATATTTCATTTGCTGCGCCGCCAAATAGTCCGTAATTTCAGGAAACCCCTGGTCATCCTGACGCCAAAATCGCTGTTGCGCAAACCAGAAGCCGTCTCGCCGATCAAAGACCTTGCCAAGGGTGGATTTCAGACGGTGATCGGAGAAATAGATGAATTGAAGACCGATGAGGTCACGCGCATCGTCGCATGCAGCGGCAAGGTCTATTACGATCTGCTGGCAGCGCGTCGCGAGCGAAAGATCGAGAACATCGCAATCATCCGCGTTGAACAGCTCTATCCATTCCCGCATAAGCAGTTCGGCGCCGAGATGAAGCGTTATCCCAATGCGCGCGAAGTGGTGTGGTGTCAGGAAGAACCGCAGAATCAAGGCGCCTGGTATCAGACGCAGCACTACTTTGGCGAGAACATGCGTGCCGATCAGCGACTGTCCTACACCGGGCGGCCATCCTCGGCCTCACCGGCCGTGGGTTATGTCGCAAAGCATGCGGAGCAACAAAAGAAATTGGTGGATATGGCGTTCGGAAAACTTCGTTAAGCGAAGCCTTTTCGTCCCAAAGATGTTCGCAGCACAGCTGGTCGCGCAGCACCGTTGGTCGCAATTTCAGTACAAAGAAAGAGGGAAGAGTATTCGGTGACCTTGGGGCCCTGCGCCCCAACCAGCCGCTCTTCTAAAGGTCTAAAGGGTTGGAGACGAAGTACGAGGCCGACCCCTCGTCCGGCGCGTTACGCGCAGTGTTTTCTGCTGTTCATCGCTTGCGGGTTGAACCCGGCGCGATGTAAGAAACCGAACGGAGAGATTGATTATGTTGGTTGAAGTGAAAGTACCGCAGCTGTCGGAGTCGGTTGCCGAAGCCACGCTGCTTAGTTGGCATAAACAGGTCGGTGAAGCGGTCAAGCGTGATGAGAATCTGATCGATATCGAAACCGACAAAGTCGTCCTCGAACTCCCCGCGCCGATCGATGGGGTCATCGTCAAGATTGCCAAAACAGATGGTGGATTGGTGGTGAGCGGTGAAATTATCGCCACTATCGATACCGAAGCGCGACCCAGCACGGGCGCTGTTGCGGCGGCTGTCCCGGGGGTCAAGCCATCGCCTGCCTCGGTATTACCGACCCAGCATGCTTCGCCGTCTGGTATAGACACGCGCATGATGCCGGCGGCGCGGAAAATCGCCGCCGAGCAGGGCGTGGATGTCAGCAAGATCGCCGGAACGGGTCGCGATGGACGGGTGACCAAAGGCGATGTGCTGGAGCAAGCAGCTCGATCACCCGCCATGAGTACACCGCCCAGTCAACCTGCGGCCGCACGCCCACCATTTTCCCAGGCGTCGGCGCCAGTTAACTTGGATCCGCTGCTCACCAATCGCCCGCAACAAAGAGTGTCGATGTCACGCCTGCGTGCGCGCGTTGCGGAACGCCTGGTCCAGTCGCAATCGAACGCGGCCATTCTCACGACCTTTAACGAGGTCAATATGGCGCCGGTGATCGATCTGCGTAAAAAATATGGCGAGCGCTTCGAAAAGGAGCATGGAGTCCGCTTGGGATTTATGTCCTTCTTCGTCAAGGCGGCGGTGCACGCATTGAAGAAATATCCGATCGTCAACGCCTCGGTGGATGGCAATGAGATCGTCTACCACGGGTTCTTCGACATCGGCATCGCGGTTGCCAGCCCGCGTGGCCTGGTGGTACCTATTCTGCGTGATGTGGATCAACTGTCGATCGCTGATACCGAGAAGAAGATCGCCCTGTTCGGCACCAAGGCCAAGGAAGGGAAACTCTCCATTGAGGATCTCACCGGCGGGACGTTTTCTATTTCCAATGGCGGGGTGTTCGGATCGATGCTGTCCACCCCGATCATCAATCCGCCACAAAGCGCCATCCTCGGTGTCCATGCGACCAAGGATCGTGCGGTGGTTGAGAACGGTCAGATTGTCGTGCGGCCGATGAACTATCTCGCCCTTTCTTATGATCACCGGATCATCGATGGTCGCGAAGCGGTGCTCGCGTTGGTTGCCATGAAGGATGCGCTGGAGGATCCGGCGCGTCTTCTCCTCGATCTGTAGCCGCTACGCAATGCCAACTCAATTTGATGTAGTCGTCATCGGCGCCGGACCGGCCGGGTACGTCGCCGCGATTCGTGCGGCGCAGCTTGGGCTGAAGACCGCATGCGTCGAAGAATGGCAAACCCTCAAGGGTGAATACGTGCTCGGTGGGACGTGCCTCAACGTCGGCTGCATTCCGTCGAAGGCGATGCTCGAATCCTCGGAGCATTTCGAAGCTGCGACCTCTAAACTGGTCGATCATGGCATCACGATCACTGGTGCGTCGTTCGACCTTGCCAAGATGCTCGCGCGCAAGGACGCGATCGTCGGCAAGATGACGAAGGGCATCGATTACCTGTTTCGCAAGAACAAGGTGACTTGGCTGAAGGGCCATGGTCGCCTCGGCCCCCGCAATGAAGACGGTTGGCAAATCATCGTCGGCGAAGCATCGGTCGCCGCACGCTTTGTCATTATCGCCACCGGCTCCAAGGCACGGCCGCTGCCTGGCGTGACGGTCGATCAGCAATTGGTCTGCGACAACATCGGCGCGCTGGCGTTTGAGACCGTGCCGAAGCGCCTGGGTGTCATCGGTGCTGGAGTGATCGGCCTGGAGTTGGGCAGCGTGTGGCGCCGCCTCGGGGCCAACGTCACCATTCTTGAGGCGCTCCCGACCTTCCTTGCCGCAGCCGATGAGGCGATTGCGAAAGAGGCATGGAAGCTTTTCACTAGCCATGCTGATCTGACGATCAAACTGAGTGCCAAGATCAAAGCGGTGACGATCGGCGCATCGAGCGTGTCGGTTCAGTACACGCATGAGGGTGCGGAACACCAGCTCGAATGTGATCGATTGATCGTGTCGATTGGGCGGATTCCCAATACCGACAACCTCGACGCTGAAGCAGTCGGCCTCAAATTAGAAGGTCGCGGCTTTATCGATGTGGATGAGCATTGCCGGACCAATCTGCCGAATGTCTATGCCGTTGGCGATGTGGTGCGTGGCCCAATGCTTGCACATAAAGGGAGCGAAGAAGGCGTCATGGTCGCCGAGGCAATTGCCGGACAGAAAGGCCATGTCAATTTGAATACGATCCCTTGGGTGATCTACACATCACCCGAGATCGCCTGGGTAGGCAAGAGCGAGCGCGAGTTGAATGAGGCGGGCATCCCATATCGGGTTGGCGTCTTTCCGTTTACAGCCAATGGTCGAGCACAAGGACAGGATGAAACCGATGGTTTCATCAAGATGCTCGCGCATGCGAACACCGATGAGATCCTGGGCGTCCATATCGTCAATTCGCATGCGTCTGAATTGATTGCCGAGGCGGTGGTCGCCATGGAGTTCCGTGCCTCGGCGGAAGACATCGCGCGCATCGTTCATGCCCATCCGACGCTCTCTGAGGTCATGCATGAAGCCGCGCTTGGCACCCTTGGCCGCGCCTTGCATATCTAGCATGCATCACGGGCTGCATAATGAGTGATCCGGCACCGGCCGAAGCGGATGAAAGGGATGATCCGGCGCCAATAGGCCTGTCGGTCCTGGCGTTGTATGAGAGGGCGCTGAGGAAACGCGGATTCATTGCCGACGCCTCGCAACAGGCCGCCGTGGCGCGCCTGCAGCAATTGTTTGAGGAATGGACGTCTTATAAGGAGCGCCGCCGTAACGCATTGCTCCGCGTGCTGGTGAAGCCGCCCTTGCCGCGTGGTGTCTATCTTTGGGGCGGTGTCGGCCGCGGTAAAACTTTCCTGATGGACAGTTTCTATCGCGCCGTTCCGCTGGTGCGCAAACGCCGCGTGCATTTTCACCATTTCATGCGCGATGTCCACCGTTTGCTGGCCGAACTCAAAAGCGTTCCAAACCCGCTGAATGAACTGGCGTTTCGCTTGGCGAAGCGTTACCGGCTGATCTGCTTTGACGAGCTTCATGTCAATGACGTGGCCGATGCACTGATCCTTGGCCGGCTATTCGATCGAACGGTACGGAGCGGTGTCGTTTATTGCATGACCTCCAACTATCATCCGGACGAGCTGTATCGCGACGGCTTGAAGCGCGAGGACTTCCTGTCGGCGATTCGCCTTATCAAGGAAAGTCTCGATGTGATTAATGTCGACAGCGGCATCGATTATCGACGACGCGCCTTGGAACATGTACGGGCCTACCATTGTCCACTGGGTGCGCCGACCGATCGCGCCCTGCGGGATACCTTCGAACGCATCGCCGAGGTGGAGGAAGAGACCCATGAGCTCGATGTGGAAGGGCGGGTTATTCCGTACCGGCATCGCGCCGCGGGCGTCGTCTGGTTCGATTTTGCGGTGATCTGCGGCTGGGGTCGCTCGCAAAACGACTACCTGGATTTGTCGAAACGTTTTCATACCGTCATCGTTGCGGGCGTTCCGCGAATGGGCCTGTCCCGTGCGGATGAGGCACGCCGTTTCACGTTGATGGTCGATGTCTTCTACGACAACCGTGTCAACCTCATTGTCTCAGCCGAAGCCCCGCCAGAGCGTCTGCTCGCCGTGGAAGGTGAGGCGATCGATGCGCGTTTGCGTGCCATGCAATTCGAGTTCGATCGGACCGCCAGCCGCTTGATGGAAATGCAATCGCTCGAATACCTTGCGCAAGCGCGTCGGGCCGGACGTGATTTCAATGGCGGGCCAGCCGCGGCAACTGGGTAGGCGTATCGTTCCGGACGGTACGCGTATCATTCGCGCTATTCCTGAGGGGTCGCCAATTTAGGCGGCAAAACCAAGCTCAAGTCAGTCGCGAAGTACGAATAGGCTGTCGCCTAAGTTCGCGATTTGTGTGTCACTGGACCGCGCGAGGGTCTCATGCAAGGCGAGAAATATCGGCAGTTTCATGCCCGCTCGATCAATGAGCGGGAACTGTTCTGGCGCGAACAAGCGGCGCTAATTCATTGGCAGCGGCCGTTTGATGCGGTGCTCGACTATAGCCGGCCGCCCTTCGCAAAATGGTTCATCGGCGGCAAGACCAATCTATGCTTCAACGCCGTCGATCGCTGGCTCGCGACGCAAGCCGACGAACGGGCCTTGATTTGGGTTTCGACCGAGGTCAATCAAGAGCGAACCTACACCTTCGCTGCATTGGCGCGGGAAGTGAATCGTGCCGCGGCGATGATGCAGGCATGCGGGGTTGGCCACAGCGATCGCGTCCTGATCTATATGCCGATGATTCCGGAAGCGGCGTTCGCCATGCTCGCCTGCGCGCGACTAGGTGCAATTCATTCAGTGGTTTTCGGCGGTTTTGCATCGCACAGCCTTGCAACGCGGATCGATGATGCGAAGCCGAAATTGATCGTGTCGGCCGATGGCGGCTCGCGTGCCGGAAAAGTGGTCGCATATAAACCGCTCCTCGATGAAGCGATCAGACTGGCTAGGCATAAGCCCGCAACCGTTCTGTTGGTTGATCGTGGCTTGGCGCCAATGCGTAAGACGGCCGATCGGGATTTGGATTGGACGAGCTTTGGCGCAGCATACGATCATGCACAGATTCCGGTGACCTGGCTCGAAGCTAGCGATCCTTCCTACATTCTCTACACGTCAGGCACGACCGGAAAACCGAAGGGTGTGCAGCGCGATACTGGCGGACATGCGGTCGCGCTGGCCGCATCGATGAAATACATCTTCTGCGGTAACGCGGGGGAAACGTATTTTTCAACATCCGATATCGGCTGGGTGGTCGGACACTCGTACATCATCTATGGGCCGTTGCTGGCCGGTATGGCGACCATCATGTACGAAGGAACGCCCGTTCGCCCAGACGGCGGGATACTGTGGAAACTGGTTGAACAATACAAGGTGAGCGTCATGTTCAGCGCGCCCACCGCGATACGCGTATTGAAGAAGCAGGACCCGGCATTTCTCAAGAAGTATGATCTTGCATCGCTTCGGCATCTCTTCTTGGCCGGTGAACCGCTCGACGAGTCAACCGCCCAATGGATTCAAGAAGGACTGGGCCGGCCGGTCATCGACAATTTCTGGCAGACCGAAACCGGCTGGCCAATTCTTTCTGCCCAACCCGGGGTCGATGCGATGCTCACCAAGTTCGGGAGCCCCTCGATCCCGGTGTATGGCTATGACGTTCGGTTGCTGAACGAGCAGACTGGGAAGGAAGTGGGCGCGGGCGAAAAAGGGGTCGTGGCCATCATGCCGCCCTTGCCGCCCGGTTGCATGAGTACGGTATGGGGCGACGACGACCGGTTTGTCGAAACCTATTTCAAGACCATTCCCGGCCAGCTCGCCTATTCGACGTTCGACTGGGGTGTTCGGGACGAGAACGGTTACTACTTCATCCTCGGCCGCACCGACGATGTGATCAATGTCGCCGGCCATCGACTCGGGACGCGCGAGATCGAAGAGTCGATCAGCTCGCACGCGTCGATTGCCGAGGTGGCTGTTATCGGTGTTGCCGACCCATTAAAGGGACAGGTACCGGTCGGTTTCGCGGTCGTCAAGGATGCAACGCAGATCGAAACTGCTGCGGCGCGGATGCAATTGGAGGGCGATTTGATGAAAGTCGTCGATACGCAACTGGGCGCCATCGCGCGTCCTGCGCGCATCCATTTCGTTTCTATGCTGCCGAAAACACGTTCTGGAAAAATCTTGCGACGATTGATTCAGGCCCTTTGCGAGGGGCGCGATCCGGGCGATCTCACCACCATCGAAGATCCCAGTGCGCTCGATCAGGTGAGGGCGTTGGTGAGCAAAGGTTAGTGTCGTGAGTCAGTAATTGTCCATCATCAGTAGTGTCCCAACGTTTTCACGAGAGACGGTTGTAGGTTGATGATTGAACTACAGAAACGAGCGATTTTGTCTGGTCTCGATTTGAACGTCGAGGAACAGACTTTGGGTCTTTTGCGGACCTCCGCGAAAGGC
>SHXR01000039.1 GCA_009693235.1 Betaproteobacteria bacterium
ATGACTTAGGCTCTCCAGTTCGTCCATCTGCTTGACTCCCTATCGTGTGCTTGGCGACTCACGGTTGGAAGTTTCGCGGATGGACTCCCGTATATGTCAAACATCTGCTGCCACCCCGGCAAAGCCGGGGGTTTCCCGATTAGACTAATTTACTCCCGACAGGCGGCGTGCTAAGCGGTGGCGGCGACCACTACTCGCTCCCTGCCCTGCGCGCTATAGTTCGCCGCAACATCATCGCCGCGTCAGCTTGCTCCGGATCCTCCCACTCGATGAAAAACTATCAAAGATTCAGAACCTTCGTGGGCACACTGAGTACGCTAGTCGAACTGCACGGCGCCAACGAAAGCCAGCTGCCGCAGGACGGCGGCGCACTCCTTGGTGAACTGGTGAAGAACGATGATTGGCTGCCTGCTGAGGCAGGGCTGATCTCCGCCGCCGGTTATCGGCAGTATCTACTGCACTGCGACGCCCGCGAGCGCTTCTCGGTTGTAAGCTTCGTGTGTGGGCCAGGACAGAAAACACCGATCCATGATCACACCGTTTGGGGACTGGTCGGTGTCATGCGAGGCGCCGAGCAGTGTGAGGAATATGATTGGCCGAGCGCCGGCCGGCCGATGATAGCGAAGGCGACGCATCGCATCGGTCCGGGCCAAGTGGACCAGGTGTCGCCAACCATCGGGGACATCCATGTCGTCGCCAATGCGTACACCGATCGCGCATCGATCAGCATCCACGTCTATGGCGCCAACATCGGCGCGGTGCAGCGCCCCGTGTTTGATGCGGCAACCGGTGCGATCAAGAAATTTGTGTCTGGCTACCACAACGCGTCACTGCCCAATTTCTGGGATCGCAGCATTGAAGTGGTGGGATCGCAATGACCGTCCTTCAACTGGAACGGCAGGGCAGCCTCACACGCGCGACCCTCAATCGACCCGACAAGACCAATGCGCTCGATGCCGAATTGGTGGAGGCGTGTCATGCGGCGATCAATCAGGCAGCGACCGACGGAACCCGGCTCCTCGTGTTCGGTGCGAACGGCAAGAATTTTTCGGCCGGGTTCGATTTCACTCGTTTTGAAGAGGCGTCCGTCGGCGAATTGCTCTGGCGCTTCGTGCGGATCGAGCAATTGCTGCAGGCGCTCTATCACGCGCCGTTCGCCACCGCGGCATTCGCGCATGGCAGGAATTTCGGCGCCGGCGCCGATCTGTTTATCGCTTGCGACGCCCGGATCGCCACCGCGGAGGCATCCTTTCGCATGCCCGGGCTCTTGTTCGGGCTGCAGCTTGGTACGCGCCGCCTGGTCGCGCGGATCGGCGCGGAACCTGCCCGCGTCATGCTAGGGGAAGCAACAACGGTCGGTGGCCAAGCGACGCTGCCGGCGCAGTTCGCCACGCACATTGCACCGACGGCAGAATGGAGCGCCCTGGAACAGCAACTCCTTGCCAGTGCCTCCACACTCGAAGCGGCTGCCGCCGAACGACTGCGTCGTGCCGCGCGGCCGGACACCCGCACTGAGGATCTCGCGGATCTGGTTGCCAGCGTGACCGATGGCGATGTGAAAGAGCGGATCCGCCGCTACCGGCAACGCACCTGATGCTATCTGAGGGTTGCGTTGATTTTTTCCAATGCGGCGGAGCCTGGGATCAATTCCGCCTCCGTTAAACGATTGAACGACTTCCCAACGGTATTCAGGCTGCCGTGCAAGTCCTGTGAATCCTGGTCCAGATACAGCACGCCAGTCACCACTTCACCGGCCGCCTGGCGCTGCAAGAGATAGTTCATCGCACCGATGCGATCGGTGGGGTCGTAATCTTCCGAGAGCTTGCGAAGACGCAGCACCTTGCCGTCATGCTGGCGGACTTCCTGCAATGAACCTGCCGCGTAATCGGTGGTGATCTCCGCGCGGGGCTCGATGAAATCAATACGATTGACCGCATCATTGTGGTCACGCACGAAGTCGTAGCTCTTGGTCGATCCTTCATGATTGTTGAAAGCCACGCAAGGCGAGATCACATCCAGAAACGCCGCGCCACGATGCAAGATGGCCGCCTTGATGATCGGCACGAGCTGCGCTTTATCGCCGGAAAAACTGCGGGCCACAAAGGTCGCGCCAAGCTGGAGCGCCATCATGACCAGATCGATGCAATCGTCGGTGTTGACAGCGCCGCGCTTCGATTTCGAGCCCTTGTCGGCGGTGGCGGAGAACTGCCCCTTGGTGAGGCCGTACACGCCATTGTTCTCGACGATGTAGACCATGTTCACGCCGCGGCGCATGCTGTGGGCGAACTGACCGATGCCGATCGATGCGGAGTCGCCGTCGCCGGAAACCCCCATGTAAATGAGTTCGCGATTGGCGAGATTAGCGCCGGTAAGAACGGATGGCATCCGACCATGGACGGTGTTGAAACCATGCGAATTACCAAGAAAGTAGGTCGGTGTCTTCGACGAGCAACCGATGCCGGAGAGCTTGGCGACCTTGTGTGGTTCGATGTCCAATTCAAAACAAGCGCTCACAATGGCCGCGGTAATCGAGTCATGGCCGCAACCGGCGCAGAGTGTCGAAATCGCCCCCTCGTAGTCGCGTCGGGTATAGCCGACTTGGTTTTTGACCAGCGACGGATGATGCAGCTTCGGTTTGGTAATGTAGGTCATGATCGGTCGGCTAGTTGGCTACTTTGCGGATCGGGGTGACTTTGAGAATCGCCACTTTTTCGGCGATTTCGCCGATGATAAAGCGCGCGGTAATCGGTGTCCCGTCGTAATGCAGGATTGGAATCAGTTTCGAGCCATCGGTGGCCGCCTCATTCATGATCAATGACCGCAGCTGTCCGTCCCGATTCTGTTCCACCACGAACACCTGTTCATGGTCTTCGAGGAACTCGATCACTTCCTCGCCGAACGGAAAGCCCCGGACGCGCATCGCATCGACGTTGATGCCTTGCACATCGAAGGCATCCAGCGCTTCATTCATCGCCGGAGCGGTGGAGCCGAAATAGAGCACACCCAGCTTGGTCGGTTGCTTGGCGGGACGCCCGATCGCCGCCGGCACCAGGCGCTTGGCGGTCTCGAATTTCTTCAACAGGCGCTGCATGTTATCGACGTAGACCGGGCCTTCTTCGCTATAGCGGGCGTAGCGATCCTTGGTCGTGCCGCGGGTGAAATAGGCGCCCTTGGTCGGATGCGTGCCGGGATAGGTGCGAAAGGGAATGCCATCGCCATCGGCATCCAGATAGCGGCCGAAGTCCTTGCCCCCTTCGAGGGCGTCGTAGTCCATCACCTTGCCGCGATCCATCTGGTATTTGTCATCCCATTTGAGCGGATCGCAGAGGCGCTGATTCATGCCGATATCGAGATCGGTCATCACAAATACCGGGGTTTGCAAACGGTCGGCCAGATCGAGCGATTGGGCGCTCATCTCGAAGCATTCCTTCGGATCTTCCGGAAACAACAGCACATGCTTGGAGTCGCCATGACCCGCATACGCACACGCGGTGATATCGGCCTGCTGGGTGCGGGTCGGCATGCCGGTGGCCGGCCCGCCGCGCTGGACATTGATGATGGTGGCCGGAATCTCGGCGAAGTATGCAAGGCCGATGAACTCGGTCATCAGCGAAATGCCGGGACCGGAGGTGGCGGTAAAGGCGCGCGCACCATTCCAACCGGCGCCCACCACCATGCCGATCGATGCCAGCTCATCTTCGGCCTGAATGATCCCGAAGCGATTCTTGCCGCTCACCGGATCGACGCGCAATTTCTGACAATGTCGAATGAACGCTTCGGCGAGCGATGAGGAGGGTGTAATCGGATACCACGCGCACACCGTCGCACCGCCATAGACACATCCGAGCGCCGCAGCGTTGTTTCCCTCGATGAAAATCTTGTCGCGAACATTATTGGCGCGTTGTACGCGGATGCCAAGCGGGCATTGCAGATGCTCCTTCGCATAGTCATAGCCAAGCTTCAATGCCTTAACGTTGGCGCCCAGCAACTTCTCTTTGCCCTTGTATTGCTCGCCGAACAGCTTCTCAATTTCAGGAATGTCCATTTCGAGCAACGCCGCCAAGGCGCCGACGTAAATGATGTTCTTGAACAGCTGGCGTTGCCGCACATCGGTATAGGTCGAATTGCAGATTTCCGTCAGCGGCACGCCGATCACGTTCACATCATCCCGAAAACGCGACTTCGGCAACGGCTTCGAGCTGTCAAAGAACAAATAACCGCCCGGTTCTAACTCGCGCAAATCCTGGGCCCATGTCTGCGGATTCATGGCCACCATGAGGTCCACGCCGCCGCGCCGTCCGAGGTAGCCCTTTTCGTTTACGCGCACCTCGTACCAGGTGGGCAAACCCTGAATGTTCGAGGGAAAGATATTGCGCGGACTGACCGGCACGCCCATACGCAGGATGGCTCGCGCAAACAATTCATTGGCGCTCGCCGAACCCGAGCCGTTGACATTGGCGAACTTGACGACGAAGTCGTTGGTATTGGTAATCGCTTTGACCATGATTAAGCGGCTTTCCTCTGCGGCTGCTCCGGACGGCACTTAGGGCCGGCGTGCGTCATGTCGATCAGATATTTACGCATGTCCCAGGCGCCGGTCGGGCAGCGCTCGGCACACAGGCCACAATGCAGGCAAACGTCTTCATCTTTCACCATGACCCGCTGGGTCCGAAGCGCACCGCTCACATAGAGGTCTTGCACAAGATTGACGGCCGGTGCAACGAGGCGCTGCCGCAGCGCTTTTTCTTCACCGGGTTCGGTGAAGGTGATGCAATCCATCGGACAGATATCGACGCAGGCATCGCACTCAATGCACAGGTTGTCGCTAAAGACCGTCTGCACATCGCAGTTGAGGCAGCGCTGCGCCTCCTTGAACGCGGTGGCGACATCAAATCCGAGTTCGACCTCAACCTTGATGTTCTTCAAGGCCACGGCGGCTTCCTTTAGCGGCACCTTGAACCGCTTATCGAGCGCGACGTCGTTGTCGTAGCTCCATTCGTGGATGCCCATTTTCTGGCTGAATACCGAGACGCCGGGCTGCGGACGGACCTTGATGTCTTCACCGGACAGGAACTTGTCGATCGACACCGCCGCATCATGACCATGCGCGACCGCCCAGATGATGTTCTTCGGACCGAAGGCTGCATCGCCGCCCAAAAACACGTTGGGAATGGTCGATTGCATAGTGCTCGTGTCGACCTTGGGCATATCCCATTTGTCGAACTCAAGTCCGATGTCGCGCTCGATCCATGGAAATGAATTTTCCTGGCCGACGGCGACCAACACATCATCGCATTCGAACTGTTGTTCCGGCTCACCGGTCGGAACGAGATTGCGACGCCCCTTGTCGTCATAGACGGCCTTGACCTTGTCGAAGGTCATACCGGTCAGCTTGCCGTTGGTGTGGATGAACGCTTTCGGCACGAGATAATTGAGAATCGGAATGCCCTCGTGTTGCGCGTCTTCCTTTTCCCAGGGCGAGGCCTTCATTTCCTCGAATCCGGACCGCACGATGACTTTGACATCCTCACCGCCCAGCCGCTTGGCCGATCGACAGCAATCCATGGCGGTATTGCCGCCACCCAGCACGATGACGCGCTTGCCGATTTTGGTGACATGCCCGAACGACACGCTTGAGAGCCAGTCGATGCCGATGTGGATGTTCTTGGCCGCTTCCTTGCGCCCTGGCACATCCAGCTCACGGCCGCGCGGCGCACCGGTACCGACGAATACGGCATCGAACCCCTCTGCCAACACCGCCTTCAAGCTCTCGATGCGCTTGCCGGCCCGCAACTCGACACCAAGATCAAGGATGTAGTCGACTTCTTCATCGATGACCGCTTCCGGCAATCGAAACTTAGGGATTTGCGTGCGAATCATGCCCCCTGCAAACGGGTCCGCCTCATACACCACGACCGAATAGCCAAGTGGCAACAGATCGCGCGCCACCGCAAGAGATGCAGGCCCGGCACCGATGCATGCCACTTTTCTGCCGTTTTTTTGTTTGGGCACCTTCGGCAGACGCGCCTTGATGTCGGATTTGAAGTCGGCGGCGACCCGCTTGAGGCGGCAGATGGCGACCGGTTCTTTGGTCTGACCGTCTTCGACGCGGCCACGCCGGCAAGCCGGCTCGCAGGGGCGGTCGCAGGTGCGGCCGAGCACGCCGGGGAACACATTCGATTCCCAGTTGATCATGTAGGCATCATCGTACTTGCCTTGGGCAATCAACCGGATGTACTCAGGAACCGGGGTATGGGCTGGACAGGCCCACTGGCAATCAACAACTTTATGGAAGTAATCGGGATTCGAAATATCCGTGGGCTTCAAGCCTCGTCTCCTAGTTGGCGCGTGGCAACGGCGAGGACGGCCTGACCGCACGGTCCAAGACGATATGCACAATTTGCGACGCGCATACTACAGCTTGTAGGGCCGCATGAAAAGCCTTCAAACGCGCCGACCGAACGCTCGTTCTTAAAAACAGAATTCTCCATAAGCGAATGAAGGATAAGCCCATTCCGCGAACTGCCAGACCGATCATCGGTCCAGGTTGCAAAGCAATGGCGCAAGGATGGCTGCACCCAGGTGACGGGATCGTTCGCTGCTCCAGCCACGCACTTCATCCGGGTCATTGGCGTTGTCCTTGAAGGGCATTTCAAGGGTGACCGACAAACAGCCAAACGTATGCCCGACAAACTTGCTCGCCAGTTTCAACGCCTCGGCGGCGTACTGGCCGACCGGATAACCATGGACCGACTGAAAATCCGGACTTGACCGGGAAAACTCGTCGCGAAATCGATTGAGACTGAGCGCCTGCTCCGCGTTGAACGCGGGGAGCATTTCATTGCCGGCAACGAACACATAGGGGAGCGCCTCATCACCATGTACATCGACGAAGGCATCGACGCCGGTGCGCATCAGCCGTTCTCTCACCCAGTACACCTCCGGACTGCGCTCAGGAGACGGGGCCTGCCATTCACGGTTGAGATTCGCCCCCCCCGCATTAGCTCTTAGATTGCCACGCGCGCTGCCGTCCGGATTCATATTGGGCACCACATAGACGGTCGCCCGTGCCCGCAGTTGCCGGGCTACCGCGTCAGCTGGATCGATCAGACGCTCCAGCATGCCCTCTGCGAACCACTCAGCCATGGATTCGCCCGGATGCTGGCGGGCTATGACCCAGATTTTTCGTGCCGCGGGATCCCGGCTGCCAAGGACCACTGCATCGAGATCGCGGCCGTCCACGGTACGACCCAGGCGCAGGACCCTGGCAAAGGGTGAGGCGTCCATGCGGCCCAACAAATTCAGGTGCTGCTCGCTCGAATAGGGCTCGAAATAGGCGTAGTAAACGCTATCCCGAAGCGGCGTGTGATCGATGGTGAGGACCTGCCCGTCGTAACGCGTCGGCACGCGAAACCACTCCGCGCGGTCGTAGGAGGCGACCACACGGTAATCCGTCCAGCCGCGTGGATAGGTACAAGCCCCGGCATTCACCAGATCAATGCGGCAGGGCTTAGCCTGCACGCCCTGCAAACGAAAATGAAACCACTGGCGAAACGTGCAACCCGGATCGGTGGTGGCGTCCTGTCTGACGGCAAGCTTCAGATGGACCGGCAGGGCCGGATCGGTGGGCAATGCAACCACTTCGATGGCGCCGGAATCGAAACTCGTGCTGACATTGAGCATTCCCTATGCGCCTTGCTTGGGGCGAAACTGTTCATCGACGGGAACCTGATAACCATTGGCAAGCCGATTGGTTTCATTGGCAAGACCCACCACAGCCAATAATTCGGCGAGCTGTTCATCGGTCATTCCTTTAGCGCGGGCACCTGCGGTATGGGAATGAATGCAGTATTCGCAGTTGTTGGTCACGCTCACTGCGATATAGAGCATCTCCTTGGTGAGCGGATCCAATTTCCCCGGTGCCATAACCTCCTTGATTGTTGCCCACATGCGGCGCAACGTGGCCGGATGGTTGGCGATCACCTTCCAGAAATTATTGACCCAGTTGCTGTTTCGCGTCGCCATGATGTCATCGTAGATGGCCTTCACGGGCGGGGTGGCGCGGTCGTATTCGATCATCGGCACCATTGGCACAGGAGCGCTCCTTGGAATTTTGAAAATAATGCGGGCACCTTGATAGGTCGCATCGCGGTGGGTGAACGATCCGGTATATTAGCCGTCCCGGCCTCGGCGTGAGGCATCGGTGCGGGTCTATATTTACGAGCACAGGAGCGAAGGCGTCACATGGTTGATCGAGTCATGAAGACGGATGCCGAATGGCGTGCGCAACTTTCCGATCTTGAATTCAAAGTCGCGCGCAAGCACGGCACCGAGCGCGCCTTCACCGGCACGTATTGGGACACGCACGACCATGGCACCTACCGTTGCGTATGCTGCGCAACACCGGTCTTCAGCTCACAGCATAAATTCGATTCCGGAACCGGCTGGCCAAGCTATTGGCAACCGATCGATCCTGCCAACGTCGCCACGCAAGAGGATGCGAGCTTCTTCATGCGCCGTACCGAGGTCCACTGTGCCGCGTGCGATGCGCACCTTGGGCATATCTTCGAAGATGGTCCACAACCGACCGGGCTGCGCTACTGCATCAACTCTGGTTCCCTCAAGTTCGAGAAAAAATGAAACTATTGTTTGATTTTCTGCCGCTCATCCTGTTCTTTGTCGCCTTCAAATTTTATGGGATTCTCGTCGCCACCGGGGTCGCGATCGCCACCACCGTCCTGCAGGTGGCGTGGTTGCTCCTCCAGAAAAAGCCGGTGTCGAAGATGCTCTGGATCAGTCTCATCATCATCACCCTCTTTGGTGGCGCTACCCTGCTCTCCGGTGATGAATGGTTCGTCAAGTTGAAGCCAACGGTGCTTTACTGGGTAATGGCCGCGACGCTGGCCGTCGGCGCCGTCATTTTCAAACGCAACCTCATCCAATGGCTGCTCGGTGCGGAAATCGCATTGCCGGCCCAAGCCTGGACGATGATGAATCGCAGCTGGATGGGGTTCTTCGCGGTCATGGGTGCACTCAACCTGCACGTTGCCACCAACTATCCGACCGATACCTGGGTGAACTTTAAGGTGTTTTGGAGTATGGGTCTGATGATTGTTTTTATAATCATTCAAGGTGTGATGTTCGCGCGCTTCACTGAAGACAAGCCGTCCTGAAGAGCGCCCGGCACCGCCGTTCGCCCCGGAATTTCTGACGATGGGCCCAATCGAACGGGACATTCATGAAAAGCTGCAGGTTCTTGCGCCCCTTACTCTGGAGCTGATGAATGAAAGCGGGCAGCATGTCGGCCACGAGGGTGCGAAGGGCGGCGGCGGGCACTACCGTCTGTTGATCGTCTCTTTGCATTTCGAGGGCAAGTCGCGAATCGAGCGGCACCGCATGGTGTATCGGGCATTAGGCGCGCTGATGCAACACTCGGTGCACGCATTGTCCATCGAGGCCTATACACCTGCCGAGCTGTAAGCATCCAATAGATGCTCTGCACGCGCGGCGGACATTCAGCAGACGCATCGCACTGGATAAATTTGATCCAATGATGAGAGGAACTGAGCATGTACCCTGCCCTGAGAAAGCTCGCCGTTGCCGTCGCGGCAACGATGATCGTCGGTATCGCGTCAGCCGAGGACAAGCCTGTCAAGGAAGATCCGAGCGAAGGTTGCAACGGTCAATGGCAAGGCCATTCCTCGCGCGAGGGTTGAGGCACTGGTTAAGGAACGGGCTCAGCATGGTGCGCCGGACTCCACGCAGCTGCGCGAGGCAATGAAGGACGATGCGATCAATCGAGAACTGCTATTTCAGGAAGCGGAGCGCCGCGGTCTCACCAAGAGCATCGAGATCCGGGAGCAGATGGAATTGGCAAGACAGGTGATCGGCATTCAGGCCCTTATCGCCGAGCAACTCAAGGCGAACCCGATCAATGAGGAGATCGTGAAGACCGAATACGAACGTTTGAAGGCAAGCATGCCTTCCAGCGAATACCGGAGCCGCCATATTCTGGTCGATGGTGAAGATGAAGCCAAAGAGATCATCGCCAAGCTGAAGAACGGGGGCAAGTTCGACGAACTCGCCAAAGCATCGAAAGACCAGGGTTCCAAAGACAAGGGCGGTGATCTTGGCTGGGCGCCCGCGACCACCTATGTGAAACCGTTTGCCGAAGCTTTATCGAAGCTCGAAAAGGCAAGATGACCGAGACACCGGTCCAAACGTAGTTCGGCTATCACATCATTCGGCTGGATGACACGCGCGCCGCCAACCATCCGCCGCTCGAACAGGTAAAACAGCAGATTGGACAGCGCCTGCAAGGGTAGCAAGTCGAAAAGCTGATTAAAGAATTACGCACCAAAGGCAAAGTGCAGTAACGCAGCGCCGGCCCCACGGCGCTAGCCGATCGCCACCCGCGCATTGCGGAACATCCGCATCCATGGACTGTCTTCACCCCAGTCCGCTGGATGCCATGACAGCTGCACCGATCGGAACACGCGCTCCGGATGCGGCATGGCGATGGTGAAGCGCCCGTCGGTCGTGGTGAGGCCGGTCACACCGTCTGGTGAGCCGCCCGGATTGTAGGGATAGCGCTCAGTGGCCGCACCGAGGTGATCGACATAGCGCAAGGCGACGAGCGCATTAGCCCGAGCGTTCGCATCCTTGAATTCGGCGCGCCCTTCCCCGTGCGCCATCGCCACCGGCATGCGGCTACCCGCCATCCCGCGAAAAAAGACGGACGGGCTTGCCGCCACCTCCACCATGACCAGCCGCGCTTCAAATTGCTCGCTCGCGTTGCGCTCAAACCGGGGCCAAGCTTGCGCGCCAGGAATCATGGCCGATAGATGCGACATCATCTGACAGCCATTGCAGATACCCAGGCCGATCGTATCGCGCCGTTCGAAAAACCCCGCCAGCTGATCACGGGCGCGCGCATTGAAGAGAATCGATTTCGCCCAGCCGGCGCCGGCACCCAGTACATCGCCATACGAGAATCCACCACAGGCAACCACCGCAACAAACCGATCCAACGTGATGCGACCCGACAAGATGTCGGTCATATGCACATCATGCGCAGCAAAGCCCGCGCGATCGAAAGCCGCCGCCATCTCTACCTGCCCGTTGACACCCTGCTCGCGCAGGATCGCCACCGGCGGACGACCACCACGAGCAATGTAGGGCGCCGCGACGTCATCGGTGATCGAAAAAGTAACCTGCACGGACAGGCCCGCATCATCTGCATCTTCAATGCGGGCTGCCTCGTCAAGTGCTGCCTGCGGGTTGTCGCGCAGTCCTTGCATGCGCAGCGAAACATCCGACCATATCCGCTGCAAGGCCGGTCGTGGCATGGCAAAGATCGCCTTTGCATTGCGCACGATGCGGATCTCATCGCGATCATTGACATTGCCGACCACTTGCGCGGCAACCCCATGGCGGCGCAGCACACCCAGCACCTCTAGCCGGCGCGCCGCGGCGATCTGGATCACCGCACCCAGTTCTTCGGCAAACAGCGCTGCAAGCACCTTTGCCGCATCGCGCCCAAGCGGCGGTCGGCGTTCGGCGCCATCCACATCGACCGCCTGCGCATCGAAGGCGAGCAGATCCACGTTGAGTGTCACGCCGACATGGCCGGCAAACGCCATTTCGCAGACGGTGGCGAAGAGTCCGCCGTCTGAGCGGTCGTGATAGGCGAGCACCGCACCGGTGACACGCAATTCGGCCATCGCGGCAAAAAATCTCTTGACGATCTGCGGATCATCGAGGTCCGGCGTCTCATTGCCCATTTGGTTGAAGACCTGCGCCAGCATCGAACCGCCCAAGCGTTGGCGGCCGCCGGCAAGATCGATCAGCACGAGATCGGTAGCGCCGCGCGCCAGCACCGGTGTCCACACCGCGCGGACATCGTCGCAAGGCGCGAAGGCCGACACGATAAGCGAAAGCGGCGCGACCACCTCATGCTTGCCGGCCGCGTCTTCCCATGCCGTGCGCATCGACAAGGAATCCTTGCCGACCGGAATCGCAACGCCAAGCGCCTGACAGAGATCGACCGCTACCGCCTTGACGGTATCAAACAGCGCGGCGTCCTCACCCGGAAAGCCTGCGGCCGCCATCCAGTTGGCCGACAACTTGACGAGCGGCAACACGACGGGCGCCGCGGCGATATTGGTGAGCGCCTCCCCGATCGCCATGCGACCGGACGTTACCGGATTGAGGACGGCAAGCGGTGTGCGCTCGCCCATGGCAAACGCCTCACCGGCGTAACCTTGAAAGGACAGCAGCGTCGCCGCACAGTCAGCAACCGCCACCTGCCACGGACCGACCAGCTGGTCGCGCGCGCAAAGCCCGCCCACCGTACGATCGCCAATGGTGATGAGAAAATTCTTGCTCGCAACAGTAGGCGCCCGCATCACGCGCAGACACGCCTCCTTAAGATCCATCGCATCGAGATCGAGCGCCGGCAGCGTCCGCGCTACGCGCTTCACATCGCGCAGCATGCGCGGCGGCTTGCCAAGCAAAGCTGCCATCGACATGTCGACCGCGCGATTTCCAAACTGCGCGTCGGTGACGACCAGCGTCGCACCCGCCGTCGCTTCGCCAACCACCGCGAATGGACAACGCTCCCGCTCACACAGCCGCTGGAATAGCGTTAGATTCGATGGCGCGATCGCGAGCACATAACGTTCTTGCGCCTCATTGGACCAGACCTCGCGCGGAGTCATCCCCGGTTCTTCATTGGCCGGCGCGCGCAATTCGAAGCGGGCACCCTGCCCGCCGCTATGCGCCAGCTCAGGTAGCGCATTCGATAGTCCGCCGGCGCCCACATCATGAATGCTGAGAATCGGGTTCAGATCACCGAGGGCCCAGCACCGATCAATCACTTCTTGTGCGCGGCGCTGGAGTTCGGGATTGCCACGCTGCACGGAATCGAAATCCAGATCGGCCGTATTCGACCCGGCGGTCATACTGGAGGCCGCGCCACCGCCCATGCCGATCAGCATGCCAGGCCCACCCAGTTGAATGAACAGCGTGCCGGGCGGGAACGGCCCTTTGGTCGCATGGGATCCACGCACATTGCCGAGGCCACCCGCGATCATGATGGGCTTGTGGTAACCGCGCACCACGCCATCCACGTTTGCCTCAAAGGTGCGGAAATAGCCGTTCAGATTCGGCCGGCCGAATTCGTTGTTGAATGATGCCGCCCCAATCGGTCCGTCCAGCATGATGGCAAGTGGCGAGGCGATACGATCGGGAGAATTGACCGGCGACTCCCAGGGCTCGTTAAGACCTGGAATACGCAGATTCGACACCGAGAAACCAACCAGACCCGCTTTCGGTTTGGCCCCGCGCCCGGTCGCCCCTTCATCGCGAATTTCCCCGCCTGAACCGGTCGCGGCACCAGGAAATGGCGCTATGGCGGTCGGATGATTATGGGTTTCCACCTTGATGAGCGTGTGGGTGAGGTCATCGGCATAGCCAAACTGCCCGCCCTCGCCCGCAAAAAAGCGCGCCACCTCGCGCCCTTCAATCACCGCTGCATTATCGGAGTATGCTGACACCGTCCCCCGCGAATTGGCGGCGTGCGTGGTACGGATCATCTGGAACAACGTCGTGTCCTTGGTTTCGTCATCGACGACCCAGCTGGCGTTGAAGATCTTGTGCCGGCAATGCTCCGAATTCGCCTGCGCGAACATCGTCACTTCCACATCGGTGGGATCGCGCCCGATACCGCTGAAGTAGGCGACCAAGTAGTCCATCTCATCGTCAGCAAGGGCCAGCCCGAGCGTCTTGTTGACCCGTTCGAGCGCACCCCGACCGCCGGCAAGAATCGGAATGGTCGCCAACGGCTTCGGCGCGACCTGATGAAAAAGCTTGGCGGCATCGTCGAGCGAAAAGAGGACGCTCTCGGTCATCCGATCATGCAACACCCCTGCAACATGCACCAGGCCTTCCTGCTCGAGGTAGTAAGCGACGCCGCGCTCCATGCGCTCGACGACGCCAAGCCCGCAGTTGTGCGCGATGTCAGTGGCCTTGGACGACCACGGGGAAATCGTTCCCAGTCGCGGCACCACCAGCACCATCCGCGAACGCGCATGTTCGTCTCGCCACGGCGCACCATATTGCAGCAAGCGATCCAACACCTCCCGTTCCCGGACGGAGAGGGTGCGCGCCAGTTTCGCGAAGTGGATATAGCGCGCACCGGCAACCTGCCCCGACGCGGTGTTCAATCCAGCCGCATCAAGCTGCGTGTTGAGTTTATCGAGCCGAAACGGTGAGAGGGCAAGCGGCCCAGGCAAGAGGAGGATATCGGACATGCAAAGCGCAGTGGATGGACGGCTCTCTCGCCCGCATGGCGAAGCACGTGATTATACGCTCGCATGACACAGCGAGCGGCCCGCTCCCGGTCTAATAGACGCGGCGGATAACCGGCTTGGCGAGCGTGCCGCTCAAACCAAAGCTGCCGGTAATGGGGTCTTCCTGGATGGTGGAGGTTGCCGCAAGCCGGCCGGACAGCCTGCCTTCTGCATCGACGGTTGCAGTCCCCTCCGCGCTGAGTCCAGTTCGGCCGACCCGAAGCGTCGAGATGACCAATCGACTGCCACGCCATTGGAAGGTCGCCGCGCCGTTGTTGTAAGCGCTCGATCCACCAGTGGCCAGGGATTCCTGTAAAGCTCGCACGAAATCAACGCCAGTGATCATGCCTTGATCAAGTGCTGCGGTACCCGAGATCGACATTTCGCTAAATAGCGTATTGAGATGATCTCCACTGGCGGCAAAACGCGCCTGGCCGATCGCAGTGCCACTCCGAAAGAGCGTTGGTGCAGCGGCAGCAAGATCGACCGCCTTCGCCTCGACCGTGCCGTCGATGGTTCATCGCTGGCCAATGCGTAAGCGCCCGGCGCCACGCACTGTCGTCCCGGCCGCGTAGCCCTGAAACTCGCGGATGACAAATTCATCGGTGGTCATCACGCCGCTCGCGATCAGGCTCGACAGGGTCATCGACGCGTCTTTTGGCTGGAAGGACCGTGCCGCCAACTCAACCGCAACACTTTTTGGACCGCTCGGCGCGAGCGTCAACGCGGTTGCGCCGCTGGCATCCTCGATGCGCATACTCTGAATTTGACCCGACGGTTTGATCGTCATCGCAGCGGAGAGGCCAGAAAATCGCCATTTCGGATCGACGATCGTCATGTCGTCGAACTCGATGCGACTGGAGGTCAAGGGCGCGGCAGGCTTCATCGACTCACCGGCATGTGCCCAGAAGAAGTCGGCGGCCACCACCGCATTCAAGATATCGATGCGTGAGTATTTGACGCCGCTGCCAAACAAGGCAGCCCGATTCAGGGCAGCGCGGATGGTCGGTGCGCGAAAGCGCTGCTCGGAACAAACGGTGACATCGCGAAGGACCAGTGCAGGCCGTGGCCACACCGAGAACCCGATTGCGCCGATGCGCACCGCTTCGCCAAGATGCGAGGATGCAATCGATTCAATACGACGGACATCGAGCGTATGGACCACTCCATACCCCCCACCGCCGATAGACAGCGCAGCAACGCCTAAGCCGATCAACGCCTTACTCACCCAATGCATACGACTACCTGCGACTGGTTGCGGTGCAACCTGCGTTACCCCTTGGCTCCGCGCCGCGGCCCGATCGATAGTTCTTTGCGTGGCCGCGATGTCACCCAACACATGATCGGTGCGCTCTTTTCCGAACCCATCGACGGCGCGCTCGGATCGGCGCACCAGCGCGGCCGCTTCGGCCCGTTCTAAGGCGCGGCGTCGGTCGTCCCCACCATTGACCGGCCCATCGGCATCGATGCTGTCGGCTTTGTCTCTTCGGCGCTCGCGACGAATCCGCTCCGCACCCACTTGCTCGGCCGGGGCGCTGAACATCTCAGGTTTATCCGACGGGGCGGGCAATGAGCGCCGTTCGATCTGAGCATCGGACGTTGAATGCCTCGGCATGTTCCCGGGCATCCCTTTCCGGGCGGCGCGGGGGCTGTGCAACCGGCGCCTTCACCGGCAAATCTTGGGTTCGCGTGCCGCGGCCCTCCGCAACCTCCAGGTATCCTTCACTGACAAGATCGAGCACACTGGTGACGAGCGTGGCTCTGGAACGTCCGGTCTGTATGCAAAAATCACCGATCGAAACTGGCGTTGCGATTTTATTCAGAAAGCTGACCGCATCCGAGTCAAGGCCGCGTTCCAGTCCAGCGGTGGCGCGAAAGCCCTTGTCGGTGCGCTGCACGATCGCCGCGTCATCCAACGTAACATCGCGCCAAGAGCAAGCGGCTTCGATCGGGCATCCAGCCCGGCACGACTCGATACGGCAACCGCGGCCTTCTTGTCCATTGAGTGGCTGGTCGTGCCGCGGGGCACCGATCGATCGATGGACCGACCGCCCGGAATGTTTGCGCTCTTCGTTGGGGGTGCCGACGGCAGTGCAACTCTTGCGTCGGACGATGCATCCGCTCGGACTGTTTCGGCCGGCCGGTGCACCAGGGTACTTTCATGATCGGTGAGGTAGCCCGCTTGCCGCAGTGCCGCAATCCGGGTGGCCGTCCGGCCGCGATGCAGACCATCCAGGCGCACACATAATTCTTCAGACGTAGACTGTCCGTCGATCTGTGCCAGGAGTTCGAAAAGGTCGGGAGCGAGGGCACCCGAATTGGCGGCCACCTCCGTCATGCCTTTGGTCGATCTCGCGAGAACGATTCGCCGTTCCATATTGGGTCTGGGTCCGAATGCGCTGAGTGATCTGCCGATTCGGCAGGGGAACTCTCAACATCGATGGAATGATCCGTGCCGCAAGCCCGGCCCAATTGGGTCCTGGCATCAGCAATGGTATAACGGACTGATATGGCCAAGACCCAAGGGAAGCGCACAAGAATTTGTGGCGGCGCGACCGCACGTCGGCACGTTGGCCGCCGAACGGCATGCCACCATCACCCAATCGATGGTAGCAATCGACACTATGATGGCGGACCAAATCCCCCGCCGCCCGGCGACTCCACAACAAACACATCGCCCGCATTCATCTCGGCCCGATCCGCTCCGGCCAACTCCACATGGGCGCCGTTGGCACGCTCCACCCAATTGCGACCGGGCGCACCGGATGCCCCACCGGCAGCCCCATGCGGAGCATGAAGACGATGCCCAGACAGAATCGCGGCGGTCATCGGTTCGAGAAAACGCACGCGCCGCCTGCCACCGTTGCCGCCGTGCCACCTCCCCGCGCCACCCGAACCGCGACGAATCTCGAAACTCTCCAGCAGCACCGGGTAGCGCCATTCGAGCACCTCCGGATCGGTGAGCCGCGAATTGGTCATATGGGTCTGCACGCAGTCGGTACCGTTGAACCCGGGGCCCGCGCCCGAGCCGCCGGCGATGGTCTCGTAATACTGATGCGAGGCATTGCCAAAGGTAAAATTATTCATCGTGCATTGCGCCGCGCCCATCACGCCTAACGCGCCCAACAGCGTGTCCGTAATGCACATCGAGGTTTCGACATTGCCGGCGACCACCGCGGCAGGATAGCGCGGTCGCAACATGGATCCTTCCGGGATCACCACATTGAGTGGTTTCAGACATCCGGCATTGAGCGGAATATCGTCATCGACCAGCGACCGGAACACATACAGCACCGCCGCCATGGCGACCGCGGATGGCGCATTGAAGTTGTTCGGCAACTGCGCGGAGGAACCGGTGAAATCTAGCGTCGCCCGGCGCTTGGCATGATCGATGGTGATTTTCACCTTGATCACGCCGCCATTGTCCATCTCGAGCGCGAACTCACCATCCTTCAAGACGTCGATGACGCGCCGCACGGCTTCCTCGGCGTTGTCCTGCACGTGTCGCATATACGCCTGCACCACCTCGAGGCCGAAATGCTCGACCATCCGATGCAGCTCCTGGACCCCCTTTTCATTCGCCGCAACCTGAGCCCGGAGATCGGCCATATTCTGGTCGGTGTTGCGAGACGGATAACGTCCCGACTGCAGGAGCGCGATGGTTTCCTGTTCGCGTAATGTCCCGCGGGCCACCAGCTTCCAGTTGTCGATCAGCACGCCCTCCTCCTCGACCACTTTGCTGTCAGGCGGCATCGATCCCGGCGTAATGCCGCCAATATCGGCATGATGGCCGCGCGAACCCACATAGAACAGGATGTCCTCGCTAGTGGATGCAAAGACTGGCGTGATGACCGTGACATCGGGCAGATGGGTACCACCGTTATACGGCGCGTTGAGCACATACACATCGCCACGCTCCATCTTGCCGGCGTTATCGCGAATGACGGTACGAATCGACTCGCCCATGGACCCAAGATGGACCGGCATATGCGGCGCGTTAGCGATCAACGCGCCCTGACTGTCAAAGAGGGCGCAGGAAAAATCGAGCCGTTCTTTGATATTCACCGAGTAAGCGGTATTGGCCAGTCGGAGGCCCATCTGCTCGGCAATCGACATGAAGAGATTATTAAAGACCTCCAACATGACCGGATCGACCGACGTGCCGATCGCGACCCCGGTCGGTCGCGCCGCGACGCGTTCGAGCACAAGATGATCTTTCGCAGTGACACGCGCAGCCCAGCCGGGTTCGACTACCGTCGTTGCATTGGCTTCGGCGATGACGGCCGGCCCGCGAATAGTGCTGGCGGGCGCGAGCGATTCACGCCTAAAAACCGGCGTGTCATACCACGCACCACTGGTGAACATGCGATGACAGGCCGCTGCTACCGGTGCCCCGGTAGCGGGTTTAACGTCGGTTACTTCTGCCTCTGCCACCGCTTCTGCAACACCGATCGCTTCCACCGACACCGCCTCTACAATCAAAGCGCGACCCGGCATCAGAAACGAGTAGCGCTGGCGGTACTCGCGCTGAAATCGTTCGATCATTTCGACACGATTGCCAAAGGCCACGATCAGTGCGGAATCGGTCCCTTCGTAGCGCAAATGCACACGACGTGCCGCTCGCATGCGAAGGGCCGGCACGCCCTGTGCGGCAAGCTCGGCGCGCGCAGCGTGTTCCAACACCGCGAGCGCCTCATCGAGCGTGCGCATGGCGTCATCGGCCAAGCGTATTTCAATCGCCTGCTCCCGCATTGCGGTCTGGTCGGCAAGGCCCATGCCGTAGGCCGACAGCACTCCCGCCAGCGGATGAATATAGACACGCGTCATGCCCAGGGCATCGGCCACCAGACAGGCATGTTGCCCGCCCGCGCCGCCAAAGCAGCACAACGTGTATTCGGTGACGTCGTGACCGCGTTGCACGGATATCTGTTTGATCGCATTGGCCATATTGCCCACCGCAATCGCGATGAATCCCGCGGCCACTTCCTCCGGCGCCCGCGGCTTGCCGGTGCTCTCTTCAATGTCAGCCGCCATCCGCACGAACTGCGTGCGAACATGATCCACATCGAGCGCGGCATCGCCATTTGGTCCAAAGACGCGCGGAAAAAAATCGGGCTGAATCTTGCCCACCATGACGTTAGCGTCCGTCACCGCGAGTGGCCCGCCGCGCCGGTAGCAGGCAGGACCCGGATTCGCACCGGCCGAATCCGGTCCGACGCGATAGCGAGCGCCATCAAAATGCAAGATCGAGCCGCCACCCGCGGCGACGGTATGAATGCTCATCATCGGCGCCCGCATCCGCACGCCGGCGACATGGGTCTCAAACACACGCTCGAATTCGCCCGCATAGTGCGAGACATCGGTCGAGGTGCCACCCATATCAAAGCCGATGATGCGATCGAACCCTGCCCCGAGTGCAGTGCGTACCGCGCCAACGATGCCCCCGGCCGGCCCCGACAGAATCGAATCCTTCCCCTGAAAACGCCTTGCATCGGTCAAGCCGCCACTCGATTGCATGAACATCAGACGCACGTTCGGCAATTCGCCCGCCACCCGGTCGATGTAGCGCCTGAGGATCGGCGAGAGATACGCATCGACCACCGCGGTATCGCCACGCGACACCAGCTTCATGAGGGGCGACACTTCATGCGACACCGACACCTGCGTGAATCCGGTCGCCCGCGCCAGCACTGCAACGCGTGCTTCATGGTCCCGAAAACGATAACCATGCATCAACACGATGGCGACCGAACGAAAGCCGGCGGCGAACGCATCCGCCAGATCCGCGAGCGTCTTCGCTTCATCGAGCGGTGTCAACACATCGCCATGCGCACCGACGCGCTCGTCCACTTCGATCACATGCTGATACAGCATCTCCGGCAACACGATATGGCGATCAAATATCCGCGGACGGTTCTGATAGGCAATGCGCAACGCATCGCGAAAGCCGCGTGTGATGAGAAGCGCCGTACGATCGCCCTTGCGCTCAAGGAGTGCATTGGTCGCCACCGTCGTGCCCATCTTGACCGCCGCAATACGCTCAACCGGGATCGGCCCGCCCTCTGCGACCCCCAGCAATTGACGGATACCGGCGATCGCGGCATCGGCATAACGCTCCGGATTCTCCGAGAGCAGCTTGGCCGTCGCGACCGAACCATCCGGACGGCGCGCCACAATATCGGTGAACGTACCCCCGCGATCGATCCAGAATTCCCATTGTGCGGCCGTCGTCTCAGCGTTATCGAGTGTGCTCATGAGTCATGCGTGCAACCAGTGAAGCCGCGAGGATAATGGAATTCCGTCCTGCCACGATGACTGCGCAAGAAACAGCGAGCGTCCATCGCTCGCCCATCGTATGCTCCCGCAATGCAAAGTACCGGACCGACGTTGTGCCTGCCGTATGCCGAACCGTTCAACTGGCAGGCCTTGCTGGCATTCCTCGGACCGCGCGCATTTCCCGGCATTGAAGACGTCACGCGTGATCGCTATCGTCGCGTGATGCTGCAAGACGGCGCGCCGGTCATCATTGCTGCGACGCGAACGATCGATGACGCATCGCTTGCGGTCTCCGTTACCCCCGCCACACCGGCTGCGGTCCCTCTGTTTGGCGAGCGGGTCAGGCGGCTTTTTGATCTTGATGCCGACCCCGTCGCGATCGGTCGGCACTTGGCAAAAGATACGGTGCTGAAACGCGCCGCTATCCATCGTCGTGGCACCCGCATTCCCGGCGCTTGGTCGCCGTTTGAACTCGCCGTGCGCGCGATCATCGGACAGCAAGTCAGCGTCAAAGCGGCCACCACGTTCGCCAGTCGCTTGGTGACAAGGTTTGGCACGCCGGTCGTCACCGCTGCAGATCCGCTATTGATCCGCACCTTTCCCGCCCCGGCAATCTTGGCGCGCACCGACCTCACCGCCATTGGCTTGATCCGGTCGCGTGCCAAGTGGATCAGCGCGCTCGCCGCGGTGCTGGAGGCGGAACCCACATTTTTTGATCTCCTGCATCCACTCGATCATGCGATCAAAGAACTCACGCGCCTACCAGGCATTGGCCAATGGACCGCGCATTACATCGCCATGCGTGCACTCAAGGAAGCTGATGCCTTTCCGACCGGCGACCTAGCCCTCCTACGCGCCTATAGCCAACTGGCGGGGTCCTCGGTCACCGCCCGTGAACTCGATCGCATTGCGGAACGCTGGCGGCCATGGCGCGCCTATGCGGCCATCCATCTTTGGCTGTCTGATCCCGCATCCGGAGGCTAACCGGTGACCCACTCACTGCTGTATGACGAGATCTCTTCGCCGATTGGCATCGTCCTGGTCGCTATCTTTCAAGATCAGCTCATCGCACTCGATTTCGCCGATTACGTCGAACGGATGCACCAATTGCTCAAGCGGCGCATTGGGACCTTCACGCTGACGAAAAAACGGAACCCGGCCGGCATCGCCACACCAGTACGGCAGTACTTCGATGGTGATCTACACGCGTTTGATCAGGTACCGCTCGCACTGCATGGTTCCACATTCCAGGAGCGCGCCTGGCAGGCATTACGAACCATTCGCCCGGGCCAAATCGCGACTTACGGCGAGCAGGCGATCAAGATCGGCGCGCCCAAGGCAGCACGCGCAGTGGGTCATGCCAACGGGCAGAACCCGATCGCGATTGCCGTCCCGTGTCATCGTGTGATCGGCAACAATCGTTCGCTCACCGGCTATGCAGGCGGTCTCGACCGCAAGCGTTGGCTGTTGTCCCACGAAGGGGTGAGCATTGCATGACATCGGTTGACCTCGCACGGCTGGTGCTGCTTGCCGCCATCTGGGGCAGCTCATTTCTATTCATGCGGATCCTGTCACCCGCGCTGGGACCGGTCATCGGCGCCGATGTCCGTTTGTTGATCGCCGGATTGGTGCTTGGCATTATTCTTGCCATGCGGGGTGATCAAGGCGTGTACCGGGGCCGTGCGCGCGCCTATTCGATAGTCGGCATGGTGAACTCAGGGTTGCCATTTCTGTTGTTCTCCTACGCAGCGCTGAAGATTCCCGCTTCCTATTCGTCGGTATTGAATGCGCTCGCCCCGTTGTTTGGCGCGCTGTGTCTCTGGCGACTCGACGGCGAACCGCTTAGCAGGCGCAAGATGGCAGGCATTGCGCTTGGCATCGCAGGGGTTGCGCTGATGAGCCGCCTAGGTCCAGTGCCGATGAACATCGCGACGCTGAGCGGCATCGGCGCCTGCGTCGTGGCCACTGTCTGCTATGGCTGGGCAGGCGTGCTGATACGCCGGCGCGCCAAGGCCATTCCGTCTTTGCACTTCGCCATGGGCACCCAACTTGCCGCCGGCCTCTTGATTCTGCCCTTTGCGTTGATCAACGGCGTGGTCGCACCGCCGATCGATCCGTATTCGCCGGTGGTAGTAGGCTCGGCCATTGCAATTGGCGTGCTCTGCAGCGCGGTGGCCTACATGCTCTATTTTCGATTGATGGCGAGTCTTGGCCCCACCCGCACGCTAAGCGTGACCTTCATCATTCCGGTATTCGGCATCTTGTGGGCGGCACTGTTTCTTGGCGAAAGCATTGCGCCTGGCATGCTGGTGGGCGCCCTGCTCGTGGTCGCAGGAACGGTGCTCGTGTTGCGCTAACCCAGATGCGCGGTCCCGATAGAATCCACCTCTTTTCCCTTAGTGCGCGCGCTTTATGGAAACCGTCGACACGATCGTCATCGGCGCAGGTGTGGTTGGACTGGCGATTGCCCGTGAGCTGGCGATGGCCGGCCGTGAGGTCATCATGCTCGAAGCGGCCGACGGGATCGGCACCGAAACCAGTTCGCGCAACTCGGAAGTCATCCATGCCGGGATCTACTACGACCCGGGCTCAGTCAAGGCGGCGATGTGCGTCGCCGGCAAAAGGCTCCTCTATGATTTCTGTCGCTCGCATGGCGTCCCGCATGTCAATTGCGGCAAACTGATTGTCGCCACCACCAACGAGCAGATCGCCCAGCTCGAGAAAATTCACGCGCAGGCCGCAGCCAATGGCGTCAACGATCTCCGCGCGATACCGGCGCGTGCGGCAATGGCCATGGAAGCCGCACTCCATTGCGTTGCGGCGCTCCATTCGCCATCCACCGGCATCATCGACAGTCACGCGTTCATGCTCGCCCTGCTAGGCGATGCGGAGGCCCATGGTGCGATGCTGGTGTGCAAGTCGCCGGTCTTGGCGGGGGCGATCACTGATGCAGGCATCGAACTCTCCATCAACGGCGCTGACCCAATGCGCATTCGCGCGCAGGCGGTCGTCAATGCGGCCGGCCTACATGCGCAATCGCTCGCCGGACGAATCAGCGGCTTTCCATCCGCGCAGGTGCCGCCAACGCACTACTGCAAGGGCAACTACTACACGCTGATCGGCCGTTCACCGTTTTCACGATTGATTTATCCCGTTCCTGAGGCCGCCGGACTGGGCGTGCATGTGACCATCGATCTGGCGGGTCAGGCGCGCTTTGGGCCGGACGTCGAATGGATCGACGCCATCGACTACCGCGTTGATCCCCGCCGTGCAGATAGCTTTTACGCGGCGATCCGCACCTATTGGCCTGATCTCAAGGACGGCGCCCTGCAACCGGGCTATGCGGGCATTCGTCCGAAGCTGCAACCGCAAGGCGCGCCCGGCCGCGACTTCGTCATCTCAGTGCCCGGCGACCATGGTGTCAGGGGCCTGGTGAATCTCTTTGGCATCGAATCGCCGGGGCTCACTGCCGCGCTGGCCATCGCCCGCTATGTGCGAGCGATGCTCCACGTTTCCTAGGTGCGGATTGACGGCATTCCGGTTACGTTTACCGTCTTTCTTCGAGAGGATCATCATGCGCAAGCGAATCCTGTCCGCCGCGGCCGCCCTGGCATTTACCACCGCCGCAACGGCCCAAACCAAATGGGACATGCCGACACCTTACGTCGATTCGGAATTCCACACCCAGAACATCCGTCTGCTGGCCGATGAAATCAAGAAAGTCACCAACGGCCAGCTTGAGATCATTGTCCATAGCGGGCAGTCGCTCATCAAACATCCCGATATCCTGCGGGCGGTCTCCACCGGTCAAGTCGCGATTGGCGAATTTCTCCTTGGGCAATTCTCCAATGAAGATCCGATGTTCGAGATCGACAACATTCCATTCGTCGCGGTCGGCTACGAACAAGCGCGTAAATTCTATGGCCATCACCGGCCCTATCTGGAAAAGCGTCTGCAAGGACGCAAGTTGCGGCTCCTTTATTCGATTGCCTGGCCTGGCCAAGGCGTCTATACGAAGACCGCGCTCAAATCGGTCGATGATTTAAAAGGTACCAAGTTTCGCACCTACAGCGCGGCCACTGCACGTCTGGCCGAGTTGCTGGGGGCGAGCCCGACGGTCATTCAGGCCACCGATATTCCGCAAGCCTTTGCCACCAACACCGTGCACGCCATGATTACCTCCTCGGCGACCGGTGTGGCCTTCAAGTCGTGGGAATACACCAAGTTCTACTACCTCACCGCCGCGATGCATCCGCGCAACGTCGTCGCGGTCAACGAGGCCGCTTTTCAGCGCCTACCCGAGACCACACGCAAAGCGCTGCTTGACTTGTCCGCTACGGCCGAAACACGCGGCTGGACAATGAGCCAGGAACGCGAAGGTCTGGGTAATAAGATGCTTGCTGACAACGGAATCAATGTGGTGGAGCCCGATACCGGCATGAAGGCCGCATTCAGCAAGATCGGGGCGACGATGTTGGTCGAATGGACCAAGAAAGCCGGGCCGGACGGTGAGGCGCTGATCAAGGCCTATCGCGCCAATTAGGGAGGGACGCATGCAAGCCATTCGTCTTGCATGTCGCTTGCCGCTCCATATGGACTTTCCTTGATGCGCAGGGCGCTCGATCGCCTCTACCAGGTGAGCGGAACGCTTGCCGCATGATGTCTGGCCGCAACCGCAGTCATCATGTTGACGCAGGTGGCGATGCGCGAAGCGGGCCTCTTGTTTCGCAGCGCCGATGACATCACTGCATGGCTCTGCGCCGCGTCGGCCCTCCTTGCCTTGGGTCATACGTTCCGCCGCGGCGAACTCGTGCGCATGGCGATCATCCTCGATCGGCTGTCTGGTGCCATGCGCTGGCGTGCGGAAATCTTCGCGCTGTCGATCACCGCCCTCTTCCTTGCCTACATGTGTTGGGCCGTGATCCGCTTCGTCTACGAAAGCTGGATGGTCAACGAAATTGCTCAGGGCCTGCTCCGCGTACCCATCTGGATTCCGCAGCTCATCTTCGTCGGCGGCGTCCTGGTCTTTTTCATCGCGGTGCTGGATGAGTTAGCCGCGGTGTTACGACGCGAAAAGCCTGCCTACCAGGTCGCCGAAGAGGAACGTGCGGCGCGCGGTGATTTTTCGGAGACGGTGTGACCACCCTCACCATCGCGTTGATCCTGATCGGTGTGCTGCTGGTGCTCCTTGCAGGCGGCGTGTGGATCGCCATTGCTCTCGCCTGCGTGGCATGGTTTGGCTTGGCGATGTTCACCAATTCCCCGCCCGATGTGAGCTTGTTCCAGGCCTTCTGGAGCACCATGGCGTCATGGAATCTCGCCGCATTACCGCTTTTCGTATGGATGGGCGAGATTCTTTATCGCACCAAATTGTCGGAACAAATGTTCGAGGGCTTGTCGCCATGGCTTGGCTGGCTGCCGGGCCGGTTGATGCATGTGAACATTCTCGCCTGCGGCATTTTCGGCACCGTCTCCGGATCATCGGCCGCCACTTGCGCCACCATCGCCAAGGTCGCCTTGCCCGAACTCAAGCGGCGCGGCTACGACGAGAAGATGTGTCTGGGTTCGCTGTGTGGCGCGGGCACCTTGGGGATCCTGCTGCCGCCCTCGATCATCATGGTCGTCTATGCCGTGGCAGCGGAAGTCTCCATCCTGAAAGTGTTCCTGGCGGGCTTCCTGCCGGGCTTGCTTCTGATGGCGCTCTTTTCCGGCTACATCATCGTCTGGTCGCTGATGAATCCGGACAAGACGCCAAATGAGACCGAGCGCCTCATCTTGAGCGAGCGGATCAGTAAAAGTCGCCACCTCATTCCCTGCCTGCTGCTGATCGTCTTCATCATTGTGGTCATGGTCATCGGTTGGGCAACCGCCACGGAATCCGCCGCATTCGGTGTGCTGGGCGCGCTTGCCATCGCCTGGTGGAGCGGCGCACTCACCAAAGACACGTTTTGGCAAAGTCTGATGGGTGCGACCCGCCTTTCCTGCATGATCATGTTCATTCTCGGTGGCGCGGCGTTTCTGTCAACCTGTATGGGTTTTACCGGTATTCCGCGTGCGCTGGCCGATTGGGTGGCGGCACTGAATCCCAATCCCTACATGTTGATCGCTTGTCTCGCGGCCCTCTACATCCTGCTTGGCACCGCGCTCGATGGCATTTCGATGATCCTGCTGACCACCTCGATCGTGTTACCGATGATCCAAAAGACTGGGTTTGATCTCGTGTGGTTCGGCATCTTTATCGTGTTGCTGGTGGAAATCGCCGAGGTGACGCCACCGCTTGGGTTCAACATGTTCGTCCTGCAAACCATGAGCGGGCGGGACAGTACCTATGTGGCCAAAGCTTCCATCCCATTTTTCTTCATGATGATGCTGGCGATCGCACTGATTACGTTGTTTCCGAAAATCGTGACCTGGCTACCGGATGTGGTGATTCCCGCGCGGAAGTAATGCCGCGCTACACTCACCGCATGTCCGCACCATTCGCCCCGCTCTACACCGTCGATCAGATCCGCGCTATTGAGCAAGCGGCGATGCGTGCTGATCCCGATGCGAGGCTGATGGAACGTGCCGGCGCCAGCGCGGCCAAGCTTGCCGTTGAGATGCTTGGCGCGACGGGCAAACACATCCTTATCTTGGCCGGCCCGGGCAATAACGGCGGTGATGCATTGGAAGTCGCGCTGCATCTCAAACGCGGCTTTTTCAGTGTCCATGTCGTGTTCACCGACGATCCGGGAAAACTCCCGAACGATGCGACCAGCGCTCTCCAAAAATGGCGCGCGGCGGGCGGTGAATGCCATGCAGAAATTCCGCCACGCAGAACATGGGACCTCATCGTCGACGGCCTATTCGGCATCGGCCTTGCCCGCTCGGTGTCAGGTCAGCATGCGGCATTGATCGCCGCGGCGAATGCCTTGGGTGTCCCCATTCTTGCCCTCGACATTCCAAGCGGCATCAATGGCGACACAGGTGTGGTGCAAGGATCGGCCATCCGTGCCACGCGCACGATCACCTTCATTGCCCATAAACCCGGCCTCCTCACCTTGGACGGCCCAGACCACGCTGGCGCATTGCATTGCGATCCGCTCGGGCTGGCGGTTGAGACGCTGCTGCCACCGGAAGGACGCCTCATCGATGCGAATATTCTCGCCAGTGGCCCGGGCCCCCGTCGCCGCAATTTTCACAAGGGCGATGCCGGCAGCGTTGCCATCTTCGGCGGGGCCAACGGCATGACCGGTGCAGCCCTGCTCGCCGCGCGTGCCGCGCTTAAAGCGGGCGCCGGCAAAGTGTTTCTCGCTCTCCTTGCGGACCCACCGCTATCGATTGACATGCATCATCCGGAAATCATGATCCGGCGCGCCGAACAGCTGCTGGGCAGCGGGCAATTCAACGCGTTGGTGGCGGGCCCGGGATTGGGCACTGACGCGGTGGCGCAACGGATCCTCGCGCAAATGTTGCGGACCAATGTGCCGATCGTGTTGGATGCCGACGCGCTCAATCTCATCGGCGCATACAGCACGCTTGCCAATACACTCGTCACTCGCACCGCGCCCACTTTGATTACGCCTCATCCGGCCGAAGCGACCCGCATGCTAGGCAGTAGCGTAGCCGAGATCCAAAGTAATCGCATTGCCGCGGTGCGCCTATTGGCACGACGCTTCAAAGTGGCTGCACTCCTCAAGGGTAACGGTAGCGTGCTGGCCGTCCCAGACGGTGATTGGTGGATCGTGCCCGCCGGTAATCCAGGCATGGCAAGCGGAGGGATGGGCGATGTCTTGGCCGGTGTGATCGGGGCTTTGCTTGCCCAGGGTGTTCCATCACCGCAGGCGCTGCACCTGGGTGTCTACCTGCATGCCGCGGCCGCCGACCGTTGCGTTGCCGAAGGGCTTGGTCCGATCGGCTTGACCGCGAGCGAAGTGATCGATAGGGTACGCGCCCTCGTGAATCGCCATTTTCTCTGAAACGCATCGATCCAATCCCACCACAGATTCCCGCATGCCCACCAACTCCTTGATTCTCGAAGGCCGCACGTTTCTTGGCCGCGCCTGGCAATTGGCCAAGCCCTATTGGCGTTTCGATGAACGCCGGAGCGCCTGGTTGTTGCTCGTCACCATCGTTTCACTGTCGCTTTGCACCGTCTATCTGCTGGTGATTCTGAACGATTGGAACCGCCAGTTCTTCAATGCCATCGAACAGAAGAACAAGGATGACTTTTACCGGCTGCTGATCGAGTTCTGCGGCATTGCGTTCGCCTACATTGTGGTCGCGGCCGCCCGCTCTTATCTTCGCCAGTCGCTCGAAATGCGCTGGCGGATCTGGCTCACCCGCACCTACATCGGCGAGTGGTTGGGCGATCAGGTGTACTACCGTCTGGAACAAAACCCACGCGGCACCGATAACCCCGATCAACGCATCGCCGATGATCTGCGCCAGTTCACCTCCACCTCGCTCGCATTGACGCTCGACCTGCTCCAGCAGATCGTGACGTTCGCATCGTTTCTCGTCATTTTGTGGACCGTATCGGGTGCTTTGGCCGTCACGATCGGCGAGACGGTGTGGAACATTCCCGGCTACATGGTCTGGGTTGCCTTGCTCTACGCCATCGCGGGCAGCATCGCGACCTTCTATGTGGGGCGTCCGCTCATCGGACTCAATTTCCGGCAGGAACGATTTGAAGCCGACTTTCGCTTCAGCTTGGTCCGCATGCGGGAACACGCCGAAGGCATCGCGCTATACGGTGGTGAGCGGGCTGAGCATGCCCATTTGCAGGACAACGTCGAGGGTATTCGCAGTAATTGGTGGCAACTCATGCGTGCCCATCTCAGACTCAATCTGCTCACCAATACCTACGGACAAATCGCGGTGATCTTTCCCTTCTTTGTGGCCGCACCCCGTTATTTTGCCGGCACGATCACGTTCGGCACGCTCACGCAGATCGCCGATGCGTTCGGAACGGTGCAAAGCTCACTCTCCTGGTTCGTACAGAGTTACGCATCGCTCGCCGGTTGGAAGGCGAGCGTTGATCGTCTGCTCACCTTTCATGATGCGGTCAATGACGCGGCGGGCGAGGCACGCAAACAGCCTGGCGTGAAGCGGGTCGATCATGACCAGCGCACGATTCAGGCGGTCGACCTTGGCCTTGCCCTACCCAATGGGCGCGTCATCCTCACCGAAGGCTCGTTCGCGATCAAGCCCGGTGCACGCACGCTCCTCGCCGGCCCATCCGGAAGCGGCAAGAGCACGCTCTTTCGTGCCATCGCGGGCATTTGGCCCTATGGAGGTGGCGCCATCCGCATTCCAGCGGGCGCACGCGTCATGTTCCTGCCCCAAAAGCCCTACATCCCAATTGGGAGTCTCCGCGCCGCCGTGACCTACCCATCGGTCGCGAGCGCCTTTGACGAAGGAGCGATCAGCGAAGCCCTTCGCTTGGTGCAACTCGACGGCTTTGTTGAACGATTAGATGAATCGCGTAATTGGAGCACCGCCATGAGTGGCGGCGAGCAGCAAAAGCTTGCCATCGCCCGCGCCTTGCTCGCGCAACCGGAGTGGCTCTTCCTCGACGAAGCGACGAGCTCGCTCGATGAACCGACCGAGAAAATCCTCTACGAGCTGTTAATGACGCGCCTTCCTGATGCGGCCATCGTCAGCATCGCGCATCGTTCACAGGTCGCAACCTTCCATACCTCGTGGCTGCAACTAAGCGGCGGGCGTCTAGTACACTAGTGCTGCACACGCAGCAGCCCGCCCGACGGATCATCTGGCGCGTCTTTCTCGGTCTCCTCTTCCGTCGCGGCACGGACCGCCACGACGGTGCCGATGAAACGCAGCGCGATGCCGGCATAGGGATGATTGCCATCCAGCACCACCGCGCCTTCTTCGATATCGGTGACGGTGTAGATTACTGCGTCATCGTCGCTGCCTTCACCGGGAATGCCTTCTAGATGCATGCCCACCTCCAGTGTTTCCGGACACATGTCCCGATCCACCAAGGTCACCAGCGTTTCATCGTATTCACCGAAGGCTTCTTCTGGTTCCAGATCGACGGTGACGCGGTCGCCCGATTTTCGGCCGTCAAGCACGGCCTCCACCGCTGCAAAGATGCTGTCGAAGTCGCCGTGGAGATACGACATCGGATCCTCGGATCGTTCGAGGAGATTGCCATGGATATCCCAGAGTTCGATATCAAGGGTCACCACGGTGTCGCTGCCAATCTGCAAGGTAGTCATAATTTTTTGACGATAGCCAGCATTTCACGGGCGTGCCCACGCGGGACGACACCGTACTGTGCATGGCGAATGATGCCCTTCTTATCGATGATGAAAGTGGATCGCTGCACGCATTGGCGCATGGCACCATTTACTTCACGTACCCGCAACACCGCATAGCGTTTGCCAAGCTCACCCTCGGCATCAGAGAGCAGCTCGACGGCAATGCCATGATGATCACGAAAATCCGCATGGGTCAGACAGTCATCGCCGGAAACCCCGATCACAATCGCATCGTACGCCTTGAACGCATCGGCCAAATCGGTAAATTCGATGGCCTCCTGGGTACAGCCCGGGCTGCCGTCCTTGATGTAGAAATAGAGCACGACCCTGTTGCGCCCGGCAAAATCAGCGAGCGATACATCGTCCATATCCTCGTTCGGCAAAGTGAAAGCGGGGGCCGGCTTTCCTACCTGAAGCATGACGGGGTTCCATCCATCCAATGGCCCGATCGATTCTAATCCAATCTTTTTCGCGCCATCTCCCTCTACCCATGACCGCCTTGTTGGTCCATCATCCATATCTACTGCATTGCCTTGCCACCCGTGACTCAACCTCCAGCACCCCTTGGTAAGCTTTCCGCGGCCGCGTTCATGGCCCGCTACTGGCAACGTCGGGCCTATCTGATCCGGGGTGCCATCGCGGATTTTCGTGATCCGGTGTCGCTCCCGATGTTGCAGCGTTTGGCCGCGCGGGACGACGTTCAAGCACGGGTCGTGATGCAAGACGGTGCCAGATGGCATCTGGAACACGGTCCATTCCAGCATCGATTCTGGAAAAATCTGCCGGCCAAACGCTGGACGCTGCTGGTGCAAGGACTCAATCTCGTGGTGCCCGGCGCCGACACCCTGTTGCAGCGATTCGCCTTCATTCCCTACGCGCGCCTGGATGATGTGATGGTGAGCTACGCGACTGCGGGCGGCGGCGTGGGCCCGCATGTGGATTCCTATGATGTGTTTCTGCTGCAAGGGATGGGCCTGCGGAGATGGCGCATCAGCACGCAGCCAGACCGGGCGCTCGACCCCCATGCGCCGTTGAAAATATTGCGCAGCTTTCGGCCGCGGCAGGCGTGGCAGCTCGCACGCGGGGACATGCTCTACCTGCCACCGCATGTCGCACATGAAGGTGTAGCCATCGAGCCTTGCACGACCTATTCGATCGGCTTTCGTGCACCAGACTATGCCGAGCTATGCGCGGAATTGTTTGCCGATCGGTTTGCCGATCGCAAGCTTGGCAGCGCCTACACCGATCGCGGACTACGTCCCACCAAGCATCCGGGTGCATTGCCCGGTCGCATGATCGATGGCTTCGCCGACGCGCTTCGCCGCCGCCGTTTTTCACGCAAGACGCTTGGCGACGTCGTAGGGATGGTGTCCACCACGCCCAAGGCCCATGTGATGTTTGATCGACCACCATCGCCGGTTTCAATGCGCCGTTTTGCCGCCGCCGCGCAAGCGCAGGGTATACAACTCGATGTGCGGTCCCTGATGCTCTACTTTGACGCCACCATCTATATCAACGGAGAGCGGATCGCACCACCCGCACGCCATCAGCCGAAGCTTCGTCAACTCGCCGATGATCGAGCGTTGACCGCCCGATCGGTGCCGGCCGGCATGGCCGGACAGCTTTACGAGTGGTATTGCGCCGGCTGGCTGCACATCGCTCACCACGCCACCTGACCAGGACAGTGAATGGACTCCACACACGCCCTCCGCGACGATGATTCCGCCGTACCATCGCGCGTCTTGATTGCCACCGTCGCCGAATACCGGGCGGCCCTGCAGAGCTTGTAGCAAACCGCGCGCATGAGCATCAAGATATTCGATGCCGACGGTGCGCAGTATGAATTCAATTCCATCCAACGCGTCGAATCACTTAGCGCGTTCCTGCGCTCAGACAGTGATGCAAAGCTCACGATGGTATTGCGCTCCATGGGACATATCGAAAAACAATGTCCGCGCTTCGTGCAACTGGTCGCGCTGCACAGCAACCAGATAACGATTCGTCAAACCGACGCCGAAGCATCGCGCGTCGAAGACTGCCTACTCATCACCGACGATGCCCATTTTGCGCGACGCAATGTCCAGGCGCATCCACGTGGCGTGCTCATTCGCAACGATGAGCGGGAAGCAATGCCGATGGTGGAATGGTTTCAGCAGATCGTCGATGCCTCGACCGTCGTGTCGCTTGCCACCACGCTTGGCTTGTAGCCAAGCAGTGCGGCTCAGCCGCCAACCCGCGCGGCATGCACATCCCGCCAGGTGAGCCCGGTCTGTTGGTCGGCCACCGCAATCCACGCCGGATCGCAGGCAAGCACGTCGGCAAGCGCGCGTTGCGCTGCGGCCGGCGTGTTGTTGGACGTGCTCAAGTGCGCCGCCACCACATGGCTCAATCGACGCCTATCGATGGCAGCGAGGATACCGGCGGCCTGCACATTGGAGAGATGTCCGAAGACACCGCCAATCCGTTCCTTCAACCACTTGGGATACCGGCTACCCGCCAGCATCGGGCCATCATGGTTGCATTCGAGAACCAGGCTATCGCACGCCGCGAGCGATGCTTCGATGTGCGGCGTCGATGATCCGGTATCGGTGAGGACGCCAAGGCGGGCGTCGCCGTCGGAGAAAACATATTGGACCGGCTCCCTTGCATCATGCGGCACGGCAAACGGATGGACTTCCAACTCCCCCACCGCGAATGGCACGCCCGCATCGACGAGCTGGTAGCGCTCGGTCGCAGGCGGCGCATCGCCACCTAGCAGCTCCCGCAAGGTGCCGTAGGTGAGAAACACCGGCGCGCCGGAACGGTTGGCCAGTCCGCGCACGCCGCTTACATGATCATCATGCTCATGCGTGACGACGATGCCATCCAGTTGACCGAGGGAAAGGCCCAATCGTTGCAGGCGCGCTTCGGTTTCCTTGACACTGAAACCGCAATCGAGCAATAGCCGCGTCGCGCCGCATTCAACGACCAGCCCGTTGCCGGTGCTGCCGCTTCCCAGCATCGCGAAGCGAATCACTTCAACTGTCGATGCAGCAGCGTGAGGATCCGTTTGGAAACAGCGGAATTCTCCGGACCACCTTCTTTATTGAGGACCTGAATCTGGCTACGCTCGTCTGCCCCGGCCCGATAGATATGGACCCGATACTGCGCCGCACTGGTGGTGCGGTCCTCCGCACCCCAGCCGAACACCCGGGCGAAAAAGCCCGGCTTCTCGCCCGCCCCGTCGTCCTTGATATCCACATAGCGCACGTAGTAAAGCCCCTTCGAACGATCGCGATCTTCCACCGTGAAGCCGACCCGATCAAGCACCAAACCCACCCGCCGCCACGCGCGATCGAACGGTTCATCGAGCACCAAGAGTCCGGCGCCCTCCGCACTGGTCTTCAGTTGTGCCCGCTCGGGCGGCGCATCAGTGCCACCGATCAATTCTTTTGCGCGGGCTTCGTCCGTGCCGAGCCTTGCCATCAGGCGGCGCAAGAATTCCGCCTCGAGCTCTTTGCTGGGCTCGCGCGGCTCCCACATGGTGCCTTCCATGCCGCGCGCGCTATTCACAATGCGCTCGACCATCCCGCGGTGGCTGATATAGACCTCGGTGGACTTGCCATCAGCCGAACGTTCGAGCCGGGTGCGAAATTTATCGCGCTCACCGGTCGAGTAGATCGTATCGAGCAACCGACCGAGAACGCTCCGCACCCCATCGTTCGGAATCTTCGCGCGGTCTTCGGCCCAATCCGTTTCCATCACCCCGGCTTCCGGCCGATCGATCTTGATGATGAAGCCGTTTTCCTGCCAGAACTCGCGCACCGCGGGCCACAGTTTCTCGGCCGAATCCTGCACCACTAGCCAGCGCTCGCCGCCAGAACGTTCGGCCCGGGTGCGATTGCCTTCGGGCAACAGGTCGGTCGATCCGGGTCGGGGCGATGCGCCTCGTTCCGCGGTGTAGGACGATAAGGTCGCGGTACCAGGCGGAGCGATTCCGCCATCGGGAACGTTGTAGCGATCATCGCGCCCTGGCCGCGTCAGGTCGGGCGGAATATCCAGCGGTGGAATCTTGCCGGCCGATTTGTAATCGATACCCGGACCACTGGTCATGCCACAGCCGGTGAGCAGGCATGCTACTGCGATACCGCTCACTACCACACCTCGCACAGCGAGCATCAGGCGCGCCCTTCAACAACTCGCAAACCACCCTGCGCCACCACACCGGCTTGTCGCATCGCGTCACGCACCACGTCTTGATACTGCGCCGACATCGGCACCAAGGGGAGCCGGATGCCGTTATCGATGAGCCCCATCTGGGCCACCGCCCATTTCACCGGGATCGGATTGGCTTCGACGAACAGCTTGGTATGCAGACCCAGCAGTTTGAAATTGATGTCACGGGCTTTCACGACATCGCCCGCCAATCCCGCCACGCACATTTCATGCATGAGGCGCGGCGCGACATTGGCCGTCACCGAGATCACGCCATGACCGCCCATGAATATCAGCGCGAGGCACGTCGCATCATCGCCGCTGTACACAGTGAATTCGCGGGGTGCACGCCGCAAGAGATCAGAACAACGCTCGATATTGCCGGTGGCATCCTTGATGCCGACGATGCCCGGCACTTGGGCGAGACGCAGCACCGTATCGTTTTGCAGATCGGCGACGGTACGGCCCGGCACGTTGTAGACGATGTGCGGGATGTCCACTTTCTCGGCGATGGTGCGAAAGTGTCGGTACAACCCTTCCTGGGTTGGCCGGTTGTAATACGGCACCACCGAGAGCGCGGCATTGGCACCTGCTTTTTTCGCTGATTCGCTGAGTTCGATCGCCTCGGCGGTAGAATTGGCACCGGTGCCGGCGATAATCGGAATGCGCCCAGCGGCATGGTCCACGACGATCCGGATCAGCTCTTTATGCTCATCGAAGTTGACGGTCGGTGATTCGCCGGTGGTGCCGACGACCACGATGCCGTCCGTACCTTCGGTGATATGGAAATCGATGAGCGATTTGAAGCGCGCGATATCGAGGCGACCCTCATCGGTCATTGGTGTGACGATCGCGACGAGACTGCCGGTAATTCGCTGGTAGGCCATGAGTGGGCTCCTCATTGGTCCGTCACCGGCTGCAAGCGAGCGATGACGGAATCACTGATTTTAGTCTAATCGCTCAGGATTAGGCCACCAATCATCCGGCAACGCACCAAGGCGGACGCCCACATAGCGTTGAACGATCGCAGGCTTCGGGGCGTTGACCTCGCCCTCCTCGAAAGCCACGACGCGCAAAGACCCTGCAAAGGCGGCTAGCAATTCACCCGCTTTCAGCAAAAAAGCCGGATTTGAGGGGCGCCCATGCCGTTCATTTCCGAGCGTGAAGGTTTCGTAGATCAGCATTCCGCTCGGGCGAAGCGATTGCGCCATCCCCTCAAACAAAGGCCGGTGCAAATAGTTCGTGACGATAATGATATCGAACGATGCCGACGAGAACGGCCAGGGCGCGCCTTCCAAATCGGCAATCTTCGTCCGGACGCCGGCAACTTCACTTAGCGTCGCGAGCGCGGCGGCATCGCGATCGACAGCCGTAGCCGCAAAGCCCCGCTCTGCAGCCAGCCTCGCATGGCGGCCGCGCCCGCACGCAAGATCGAGGACCGACTGCCGTGCACCTGGCGTGCCGAGCCAACGCACTACCCAGCTTGAAGGGGCTTCATCCCCGTGCACGGCGCAGGCCTTGAACTACATGCAGAACCACAGCAGGTTCCCGAGATCGATGATGAAGTCCGGACTCAGATAGGCACGAAACGCGACGACCAGAATCGCCGCGACGACCGACAGTCCCACGATGGATAGGATTTTTTCTTGCGCCATGCGATCAAAGGGAATTGGCGATAAAGGATCATACCTTGCCGCCTAGGCCGCTGGACGCCATCTACGCAGTAACAGCGCGTTCCCAACGACTGATAGCGAAGAAAGGGCCATCGCCGCGCCAGCCAAGGCGGGATTCAACAATCCCAAGGCGGCAACCGGGATCGCCAGCACGTTGTAGCCGAAAGCAAAGGCGAGGTTCTGCCACACCTTTCGCATGGTGGCCCGCGAGAGCTCGATGGCATCAGCCACGCCGTTGATATCCGCACGCATCAAGGTCACCCCGGCGCTTTGAATCGCGACATCGGACCCCGCGCCCATCGCAAAACTCACATCGGCGGCGGCCAACGCCGGAGCGTCATTGACCCCATCGCCGGCCATTGCCACCTGGACGCCGCCTTCCTTCAATGCAGCGACTCGCGCTGCCTTATCGGCAGGCATGACCTCCGATTCGAAGCGGGTGATGCCGACCGCGCGGGCGATCGCCTGCGCGGCACCGGGTCGATCGCCGGTCAGCATCACCACTTCGATGTCAAGGCGTCGCAACCGGGCGATGGCAGTTTGGGTCGTCGGACGGAGCGCATCGGCGAGTTCAATCCAACCGAGCATCCGCGCCTCGTCGGCAACGCCAACCACCGAACCGCTGGAGAAATCGTTTGGCCGGATTTCTGAGCCGAGGTGCTGCAATGTCCGAATGAACGCCGGTGAGCCGAGCCAAGTCCGCCGACCGAGACCATCGCCACCCATCACGATGCCGTGCACGCCTTGACCGGCGATCGCGCGCACGCCGCTGGCCGGTTGAATCGGCACGCCCTGCTCCGCTGCATGACGAGCCATCGCGCGCGACAACGGATGCTCCGAACCCTGTCCAATGGCGACCGCAGCAACGAGCAATTCGCGCTCGGTGACGCCCGGCGCCGCGATGACCCGCGTTACCGATGGGCGGCCTTCGGTCAGTGTGCCGGTCTTGTCGACCACCAAGATGCGCACGCGCTCTGCCAATTCGAGGGCATTGGCATCCTTGATGAGAATACCCCGCTCTGCGCCGCGTCCGATGCCCACCATCAATGCGGTAGGCGTCGCCAAGCCAAGCGCGCACGGACATGAAATGACCAGCACCGCACAGGCGTTCACGATGGCCACTTCCATCCCGGCGCCAGCGAGCCACCAGCCGATTAACGTCAATCCTGCGATGACGACGATCACCGGCACGAACACCGTCGCGACCCGATCTACCTGTTTTTGCACCGCCGCTTTGGAGCCCTGTGCCGCTTCCACCATGCGGACGATTCGCCCGACCGCGGTATCGGCGCCGACACCCGTAGCACGACATTCGAGCACGCCGTCTTGATTGATCGTCCCCGCAAACAGCCCGCTGCCGGGCAATTTACCGACCGGCACGCTTTCCCCGGTCAGCATCGCCTCATCGACGCTCGATTGCCCGCTCAGCACCTCAGCATCGACCGGAATCGCTTCGCCGGGGCGCACTTGCAGGCGATCGCCCTGCACCACGTCATCAATCTTGATATCGACGACTGCGCCATCACGCAGGACATGTGCCATCGCCGGACGCAAACGAAGCAGCGCATCGACCGCGCTATTGGTTCTGGCGCGTGCCCGCGATTCCAGGATCTTGCCAAGCAGGACCAGCGTGATCACCACCGTAGCACTTTCAAAATACACATGGGCACCAGGCGTCGACGCGATCGTCACAAACACCGAAAGCAAGTAGGCCGATAAGGTTCCCAGTACGACCAGGACATCCATATTCGCCGCGCCCGCGCGCAGTGCCTTCCACGCGCCGATGAAAAATCGCTGCCCGATCCAAAACTGTACGGGCGTCGCGAGCGCGAGTTGGATCCAACGAGGCAGCAAATCGCCATGACCGCTCCCCCACAGCATCGGCGCCATCTGCACGACCAAGGGGACAGTGAATGCCAGGGCCCACCAGAATTGTGTGAGATCTTCTGAAGCTAGCGCGGCCTTCCGAGCACGCTCAAGATCCCGCGTGGCGATGGTGGCAAGCGTCGCGCCGTAGCCCGCCCGCTCAACGGCCGCGATCAGATCGGGTGCCGTGATGGCACTCCCGGTCAGTCGAACATGCGCACGCTCAGTGGCAAGATTGACGGCCGCGTCTACACCCGTGATCTTGTTAAGCGCTTTCTCGACGCGCGTGGCGCAGGCCGCGCAGGTCATCCCCTCGATATTGAGATCAAACTGGCCGGTTGCGGTGGGGGCATTCACGCGGAAAGGGACCGCACCCACTGAACGATGGTTCCCTGATCCATGGCGCCGGTGCGCCGGGATACTTCGCGACCGCCTTGGAAGGCAATGATGGTCGGGATGTTGCGGATGCTAAATCGGCCGGCCACCTCCTGCGATGCATCGACATCCAGCTTCGCCAATCGGGCGTGCGGCTCAAGCGCTTTAGCTGCGCGCTCATAGTGCGGCGCCATCGAGAGGCACGGGCCACACCAACCGGCCCAGAAATCCACGACGACCGGCAGATCCGTTCCGGCCAAGGTCTTATCGAAGGTATCGGTGGTCAGGGCCACCGGCACGCCTTGAAACAGCGGCTGCGTGCAGTGACCGCACTTCGGTTGTTCGCCAAGGCGTGCACTGGGGAGGCGATTGGGTTTCGTGCAGCTGGGGCAGACTAGATGGGTCAGTTCGCTCATCGCGCGCTCTCAGTCATGGTCTCGAGCAGATTGGGGTGATGGCAAGTGAATCAAGCCGCGGTAGGATATAACCTTTATATCCCACAATATTGCCCATCTCAAAAGTGGGATATTGTATGGTTGACCCGCCGCGAAGATCCGCCATACGCTCGATCCGCATCTAGAAGAAATCGTGAACGCCCATCCGAAACAAGACCATCCGAATTCCCCTGGCGATCCGCTCGCGTTATTGTCGGCTATTGCCGCGTTTTGTCGTGAACATTCGCTCGCCGAGTCGACGTTCGGCCGCCTCGCCGTCAATGACGGTAAATTCGTATCGCGCCTGCGCGATGGCGGGCGCGTACGGCTGCCAACCTTCGCAAAAACGTGGCAGTTCCTTAAGGCACCGCCCCCAAGCGTCGATCGTCCGTTCGTGATTGGCACGCCCCTTACCGCGACCACCGCACCAAGACTGACTGCCATGAATGAATCCGTTTCAGCTGTCCGGCCCACCGACACCGCCGAACAGTCCGCGATCAATGAAGAAAAGAAGACCAATTTCCGCTTCTATGACAACCGGCAGAAGTATCTGCTGTTCGTGAACACCTGCGGAGAGAAGTCGGTGGTGGCCCAGCGTATCGGCATGGAGCTTGGCAATACCCATCCGCGACCGCCCGCCGTGCGGGTATTCGATGCGGGGGTCGGCGACGGCACGGTACTCACCCGGGTCATGCGCGAGATGCATCGGCGCTTTCCAACGCTGCCCTTTCATATCGTCGGCAAGGAAATCAGCCTGGAAGACGTGCGCCTCACGCTCGAAAAAATGCCCGATCGCTTCTTCGAGCATCCCGCATCGGTGCTCGTCCTCACCAATCTTTTCTACTCCGAAGCGCCGTGGCTGACGCCCAAATCGGTGAGCGCGGCGAATTCCTTGATCTGGCATGAACTACGGCTCACCGGCACCACCTCCTCGGAATTCGAGCAGCAGATCAGCGGACTGAATCCGTTCCTCGCGCAGAATTGGACGGTGAAGCCAAGCCCAACGACGGGCAATCCGCTTTATGAACGGCCGATCGTGCTGGTCATCTACCGTGATGACTATCGCTTCTTGCTGGATAACGTCATCCCGAAACCAGGCGTCGTGCGCGCCGACTATGATCTGATCATGGCCTCACAGCCCTATCGCCTGCGCGTGCCCACCGCATTCAAGGCGCAACGCGTGCTCGCACCGCTTGCGCGTGCGCTCGGGCCGGGCGGGCGATTGATCGGCGTCCACTCCTGCGGCAATGATCCGGGCCAGGAACTCATCGCGCGTGTTTGGCCCAATGACAAACCCTTTGGAACGAACCGACACGATCTCCTGAAGGCGCTCAAACGGGAACTCGGTACCGCGGCGCGCGATCTCAACTTCAACGCATACGCCGATTCGCGCTCGATCTTTCGCTACGACATGCACACCCTGCCGACCGAAATCGGCAACTCGATCGGCACCTCGACGCTCTTTGCGGCGTGGAACGCGGCGGTCTATGTCGCGCAGATCGAAGACCAGCGCTTAAGTGAAACCCTGATCGACGGGCGCTATCTCGATGCCACCCGCGATACCCTGCAGAAATACGGCGGTCTCTGGTTCAACGACGAATCGTTCGTGGTGTCGCGGACGCGGGATTGAGTGCGGGTACTTTCAATTTATTCAGGTCGCGCAACAGCAAGATCTCTATCCCATACACCTTGCGCCACGCAGCATCGTTCGTCACCGCCAAAGTAGCTCCGGCCTCGATAGCGGTGGCAAGCATGATCGCATCCGGCGTGCGCATCCCGTACTGCGCCCGGATCTCGGCCGCGCGCGAGCACAGCACACGTTATCGGGACGAGTTGCAGATTCGGGAAATACAGCAGCAATAATTCGATCTCATCGGCAACGTCCTGAGCCCCTTTTCGCAATGGCGCGACCACCAGTTCAAGCAGCGCCAATTCCGAGGCCGCCGCCGCCACCCGCCCACGGGCGATGGATTCCAGCACACTTTCGACCGCCGTTCCAAATGCACTCGATCCCTCGAAGTGATGAATCCAGACAAAGGTATCGAGCGCGACCAGCCGGTGGCCGACCAGCGCGGAAACTAGCGTCCCCAAGCGCCCCTCTCGCGATCGAGATAGCCCTTCCCCAGACGTCCTTATGGCGGCCAGAGAAACGTTTCACGAAATGGCGCGGCTCGGGCATGAATACGATCCGGTCGTCCTTGATAAGCACGAGCAGACGCGCGCGCGAATTCAGGCGGCAACGCGATGAGCAAGCGCGCCGTGCTCAAAGCGGGAACACCGTGGCGTTACACTGCGACTAAGCGATGTCCAGTTTAGGCGGAGCAAGCTCGCCTCGTCCTGCTCCCGATACAGCGGCCAGAAGTACCCCGTATGCATCTTGCCAGGGCCCGCGCGCGCCGCCTTGATCGGGGTCTCGTCCATCGTCTTCACCCGTGAGGCGCCGATCGATGCCAGTTGCGCGGCATGGATGGGTTCCAGTAAGCGCGCCGCATCGTGCGGTGCACTGCGTCAACCAGGGCCGGCTCACCGTCATGCCGCTTTGCTCCAGGCGCTGGTGCTGGCGGTACAGGGGCAGCTGATAGCTGATAGGCGAATTTTTCGATGAGCATGCCGGCCAGGAAACTCACATCGGCGCGCGAGCCCTCCAACACGTTCAGCGGGGCCGGGGCGCATAACAGGCGCTGATCGGCCTTCAGCTTGATGAGTGTGCGCCGCTCGCTTTTGTCCAAAGATCTGGCGCTCGAACCACTCGATGCGCCGTTGCAGCGCGCGCAGCTGTTCGCGCAGTTGCGCGTTGTCGGTGAGCAGGGCGTGGGCCTGCTCGGCGGACAAGGGAAATGCTGGGAGGGCGGGGTTCGTGAATGGCATGATAGAATTATATACTAACTTTCTTGTAGTAGGTGACAAGGTCAATACTATTTTATTTCGTTTCAGGCGAATGTCGGTAGCGCTTCCTGATGCGCCCAGGCTCGATGCCCTCTAGAAGCATCTTCAGTCCGGTGTAGTCGGTCTGGCCAATGAGGCTGTTCCAGTCGAACACGAACCGGCCCCGCTTCAGGCGCTTGGCCCAGATGCAAAACCCGCTGCGATCGAAATACAACACCTTGATCATGGTGGCGCGCCGGTTGAAGAAGCCAAACAAATGCCCGCTCAACGGATCTTGGTGCATCTGGTTGCGGGTCAGCGCGTACAGCCCATCAAAGGAGCGGCGCATATCGACCGGGCTTGCGTACAGGTACACCTGCACCTGGCCTTCGGGGAAGAACATCAGTCCCGGCGCAGGTGCAAGACCATCCCGCCCCAGCTCCAGTTTGATCTCCAGGCGCCCGGCCGCATCGGCCCTGGCCGGGGATGCCAGCCTCGATACGCCGCTTACACCCATCACGCCAAGGGGGATGAAGTCCCGGGGCGTGCTTGGCACCGCCGTCTCGGCCTGACGTCTGCCTCCGCGCAGGCGTGCCCGCCAGCCGTAGAAGGTCGATTCGGCAATGCCTTCGCGTTGGCAGAACGCCGGCATGGACAGCCCACTTGTTTCAAAAGCCGATACCAACGCGCGCCAACGCGATTGTGCCGCAGGGCCTGTGTACTACGACTCGATCCGCTTCATCTGCTCTCCTCGGTTATTGATCATCGAGGAGCGCATTGTTCCGAGCATTCAGGACGCGGGGAAGAACGCCGCGGAGTTCCTTTCAATTACCCACAAATTTATAAGAAACACCGATCAAGTAGCCGCACGAGGGATCCCTGAGTGTGATTTTGTCGAATTTGCGAAGCGAATGAAATATTCATCGAACTTGCGGGGCGTTTTGCGACAGAAAGCGGGGCCATGCCCCGCATTTCGCTCACGCTGGACGCACC
>SHXR01000093.1 GCA_009693235.1 Betaproteobacteria bacterium
GAGACCATGCACATGATCCGCAAGGGGCAGTTGAACTGCCCCGCAGGAGAGACTATGTCTGCAGCTAACCAGTTCTACAGTCTCGCTGCTTGATCACCCGTGAGCGCCGCAATTCTATTCGAGCCGTCTCCACTATTGCGACAGAGCCGCCGCCTTCTGTCTATCTTTCCGGGACCCTCGCGGACGGCGATGCGGCCTCGTTGCCTGCCAATTGGCGCCGTAACAGCGCAATCATTTATCCGTTCGAGTTACCCGAACGCCGCAATGATCGGCTGGCGTCGTTTCGTGCTTGGCGCGATCGGCAGAGCCTCACCGGTATCCATGAGCGCGTGCAGTTGCAGGCGTACTTCGCGGCGTCCGCACTGGGCAGTGCGATGCCGCATGTCAACGACAATTTGATGCGCGATTACCTCGTCGAGCGACTGGAGGCCATGGCCGGGCCTGCCATTACTGCGTCGATCTATCCGCGCATTGTGCTGGGCCAAGGTCAGCGTTTCGCGTCGCGCGGTGGCTACGTCGCGCGGTTCGCACCCCCGGATTTTACGCGGCCGGTCGCCGACGGCGAATGGATCGTTCCATAGTCGATTCAATCATTGGGCGACCGACGCACGATCAGCGCGTCCACCGCAACCATGCGGTCCGTACTGCAAATCAATGGGTTGACATCTAACTCGACGATCGCGTCGGCTAGATCTGCCACTAATTCCGATGCCCGCTGCACCAGGTCGGCCAGTCGGTCCTGATCGACGGCCGGTCGTCCGCGAAAGCCTTGCAGCAACGCTGCACCCTTGAGGGAGGCGAGTAACCCATGCGCTTCGTCGTGCGTCACCGGGGCCAAGGCGAGGGCACTGTCCTGCATGACTTCCACCAAAATGCCGCCCAGCCCCACGACGATCAGTGGGCCAAACAGTGGATCGACCCGTGCGCCGATTATGACCTCGACCCCCGCCCCGATCATCGGCTGCACCAGCACGCCATCCACCTTGGCGCGAGGCGCGTTGCGCTGGGCATTGCTCAGGATCTCATCATAGGCCGCGCGCACTGCGGCGTCGGTGCGAAGATTGAGTCGTACTACATCGGCTTCGGTCTTATGCGGCAGATCGGGCGATTCGATCTTCAGCGCGACCGGTAGCCCGATCTCATGGGCTGCGCGCAGGGCCGCGTCGGGCGAATGGACGATGCGCTCTGCCACCACCGGGATGCCATAGGCCGCGAGGACCTGCTTGGCTTGCCGTTCGACGAGCGTGGTGTGCTTGGCTGCGCTGATCAGCGCGGCCGCCGTGTCTTTGGCGTTGGCATCGCTCGCGCGTCGTAGCACGCGCGGTGGCCGTCTACGATGTTCTTCTCGTCGATGCCAAGCCGCAAGCGCCGCGAAACAACGATCCATCGAACGAAAGAGCGCCATGCGCGGGGCGCGTTCGGCTTCCCGTACGCCAGGACCTTCCAGCCATTCGGTCACCCATACATTGCAGGTCATTTTGCCGTGCTGTTCTGCCAAATCGCTGAAGGTCTTGATGCGCGGGATGGCAGGGTCGTAGGAATAGACTTGCGGAATGACGATGGCGCCGTATGCGGCGTCTGACATTAATGCATCACCGCAGACGCCGATCGATTGCGGATTGGCAAGCACCTGTGCGGTCACATCGCAAGGATTGCGCGCCGAGCCAAACTCAGGGATGTGCGCCTCGAGTACGGCGCGGACCGCCGCCGAGGGCTGCGGCAATGGGACGCCATGTCGCTCTGCTTGGTCGGCGGCCATGATGGCGGCGCCGCCTGATGTGGCAACGACGGCGACGCCGCGCGCAGTGGGCGCCGGTGCCTTGGCGAAGAAGGCCGCTGTTTCCATGAGCGCCTCGCAGTGGTCGACGATGATGACCCCGGCCCGCTCGAAGGCAGAGCGATACGCCATCTGCGACCCGGCAAGTGACCCGGTGTGCGACATCGCAGCGGTCGCGCCTTGTTCACTGGTTGCTACCTTGTAGACCACCAGCGGTTTATTGACTCGCCAGGCGATCGCCGCGGCCTCGATGAAGCGCAGGGGCTGCGCCATACCCTCGAAAATGCATGCGATCACTTTGCAGCCCGGGTCATCGGCAAGATAGGCGACTTGATCGGCGACATCGACGTCGGCGGAATTGCCCGCCGTCAACACATGACTGATCGCCATGCCGCGTTCCACCGCTTGCGCCATCGCAAAGCCGAGCGCTCCGGATTGGCTGATGATCCCCACCGTCGCCGCATGGGGCTGCGCGCTTCTTGGCAGACCGGAGAATGTCATCGCCGCATCGTTCAGGTAATTGACGACGCCGATGCAATTGGGGCCGATCAAAGGTACGCCCGATTCCCGCGCCAGCGCTGCCAGCCGCAGCTGCGCGGCGATACGTTCGGGCTTCGCCGTCTCCGCATAGCCCGATGCGTACAGCACGATGCCTCCGGCGTTTTTCGCGATACAGGCCTGCACTAGCGGTTCGACCGATTCGCGTGGTGTAGTGATGACCACGGCGTCGGGGGCTTCCGGCAGCGCGTCAATGCTTGGATAGCAGGTGAGCTCGCCCACGTTCCGGTACTTGGCATTGACTGGATAGATCCGACCTTGGAATCGCGCAAGGTTGCCAAGGGTGCGGGCGCCGAACGATCCGGGGGTGGGCGAGGCGCCAATGATGGCGATGCTGGCCGGGTGGAGCAAGCGGGCGAGCGCTGCGTGGCGATAGACGCTGCGAGTCATGGATGGCGGGTAAAGAGGGCGTCCAAGGCGACGACGCCTTTGTTGCCGTAGCGGACCAAGAGCGGATTGATCTCAAGGGAGGCCTTGGCACCGAAGGATTCAATGAGATCGGAAAATTCCACGATAGCGGTCACCAATGCTTCGCGATCGACCGCCGGCTTGCCGCGCAGGCCGCCTAACAAGCGGGCGCCTCGCAGCGCATCGATCATCGTCTCCGCATCATGGTGTGACAGCGGCGGGCGGCGAAACGTCACATCGTCCAGCAGTTCGATCAGGATGCCGCCCATGCCGAGCATCACCATCGGGCCAAAACATGGATCGACGATGCTGCCAAGAATCATCTCGATGCCATCGTTCATCTGCTTCGAAACGAGGACCCCTTCGATGGTGATCGGCCGGCTCGCATGACGGCTCAGATCGACGAGGAGCTGATAGCGCCGGCGTGCTGCATCGATATCGCGGATGTCCAGGGCAACCCCGCCCACCTCGCTCTTGTGTCGTACATCGGATGACACGATTTTCATGACAACTGGAAAGCCGATGGCGCACGCCGCGTCGACCGCATCATTGGCGGTGGTGGCAAGGTGCTCGCGTGGGCGACCGATGGCGATCGATCCCAGCATGACCTTGGTCTCCAACTCATTTAACGACCGTTCGGGAACATGCACCGCCTGGCGACGCCGGCGTTCCTCGTGGGTACGCTCTGTCAGCGCCGGCTGTTTGAGCCATGCCCACGCCGCGATCGCCTTGACTGCGCGACTTGGATCTTCAAACACCAGAAAGCCCATGCTCGCGGCGATTTTGGTCGACGTGGGCGTAAACAGGCTGCAAAACACGAATGGTGTATTGGGATAGGCCTCGCGAACCGTACCGAGCGATTCCACCAGCGGCGTGAAAATGCGCGGCGACTGCCCCATATAGGCGAGGAAAAAAATAAGCACGTCGTAGCCGGCATCCAGCATCGCGCGCGCAAATTTTGGCGGCAAGCTCAAGTCATTCAGCGCATGGGCTGTGGTGTCGAGCGGATTGGCGGGCGTGGCGAAAGGCAACAATTGGGCGAGCGCGGTGGCGGTAGCGGGCGGCAGGGGCGCGACATCCAGCCCCGCTTTCACTGCCACATCGGCCATGAGCGCGCCGGCACCGCCGGAAATGGTGACGAGGCCGACGCGCTTGCCGGTCGCTGCGCCGGACGCCGCACAGACATAGGCCACATCGAGGGCATCATCGAACGATTCCGCGCGATAGGTGCAGTACTGCGCAAAGATGGCATCGAAGATCCGATCTTCGCCGGCCAGCGCACCAGTGTGCGATTGCGCTGCCATGCGGCCCGCGGCCGAGCGACCGATCTTGAGGACGATGACCGGCTTGCGCGCTTGACGCGCTACCTCGAGGGCTGCCACCAGCCGCTCGCCGCTCGCACAGCCTTCCAGATAGGCAAGGATGACCCTTGTTTGCGGATCGGCGGCGAAGTAGGCGATACCTTCGGCGACATCGATATCGCATTCATTACCGGTTGAAATGATCTTGCCAAGACCGATGCCGCGACCCCGTGCCAGCATGAGCAGCTGCGACATCGTTGCACCGCTTTGACTGGCGATGGCGATGTCGCCGGCCGAGTGATCGGTAAAGATGCCGGCTTCAGCGAATGTCGCAAAGAGGCCGGCGCGTAAATTAAGCAGGCCAAGACAGTTGGGGCCAAGCAGGCGCATCTTGGCGCCTGTGGCGAGGCGTACGATTTGCGTCTGGAGGGCTCGTCCTGCCTCGCCGGTTTCTGCAAAACCCGCGCTGCAAATGATGGCCGCGTGGCACCGTGCACCTACGCAATCGCGCACCGCAGCGAGCACGCTGGTGCTGGGTACTGCGATGATCGCAAGATCAACCGGCACGCCGATTTCGCCCATCGAGCGATAGCATCGTTGCCCCTGCAATACGGAGCGTCCGGGATTGACCGGATAGAGGCGCCGACCGGGATCACGCGGCAGCCATTCGCGCAGCAAATAGGCGACCGGCCGTCCGCCGATCCGCTCGGGATTCGATGAGGCGCCGATCACTGCGATCGACTGCGGCTCAAATAGCTTCGATAGTGACATTGGCGCCGTGAGTTGAGACGTCTTCGCATACCCTCACCCAGTCTCGTATTAGTCGAGTTTGAGGTACATTGCAAGGATAACCCGAAGCGACCCGCTCCCTTCATCTGCAACGAATTTACCAACACTCACCATTCTATGGATTCCAATCAGAACGGCGCCGAGAGTCTCGTTAGAACGCTGGTCACCAATGATGTGCAAGTGTGTTTTACCAATCCCGGCACCTCTGAGATGCACTTCGTCGCGGCCCTTGATCGTGTTGAAGGCATGCGCTGCGTGCTGGGTTTGTTCGAGGGCGTGGTGACGGGCGCCGCCGATGGCTATTACCGCATGGCGGAGAAACCGGCCTCTACCTTGCTCCACCTTGGGCCGGGCCTTGGCAACGGGCTGGCCAATCTGCATAACGCGAAGAAGGCGGGCTCCGGCATCGTCAATATTGTCGGTGAACACGCGACCTACCATGTGAAACACGACGCGCCGCTCACCGCCGACATCGAAGGCGTTGCGCGGCCGATGTCGCATTGGGTGAAAACTTCGCCATCATCGAAGACCGTCGCCGTGGACGGTGCGCAAGCGATCGCGGTGGCACGTGAAGCACCCGGAAAGATCGCGACATTGATTTTGCCGGCTGACACCGCATGGGGGCCAGGTGGCGATATCGTCTGGGCACCGGCGACGCCCGCACGCAAGAAAGTCGATGAGAAGACTATCAAAGCCGCCGCGATGGCCCTTCGTGGTTCGGGCGACCGGATCTTGCTGTTGGGTGGCGTTGGCGTGCGGACCAAAGCGCTCGAATGGGCGGGCCGGATTGCTGCAAAGACCGGCTGCAAGATCGCCGCTGAATACAACAATGCGAGGCTTGAACGTGGGGCAGGGCGGGTACAGACGACCCGGATTCCGTATGCAGTGGATGCCGCCGTCACGATGTTTCGCGACACGCAACAACTCGTGCTGGCCGGTGCGAAATCGCCAGTGTCATTTTTCGCGTATCCGGAAAAGCCGAGCGTGCAGATTCCCGCGACTTGCGCCGTGACGAAGTTAGTCGGCGTGGAGGAAGACATTCTCGCCGCGTTGGAAGCGTTGGCGCATGAGTTGGGCGCGACGCATCTCGCCCCCATTGGCATCTCTGAACACGACAAGCCGGCGATACCAACGGGGCCGCTCACGCAGGAAGGCATCGCAGCGGTGCTTGGTGCGCTGTTACCCGAGCAGGCGATCGTCGTGGATGAATCGGTGTCGACCGGTCGTGGCTTTGCGCGCCTCACGACCGGCGCCGCACCGCATGACTGGCTTAACCTGATGGGCGGCTCGATCGGCTTTGCGCTGCCGACTTCGATTGGTGCTGCGATCGGCGCGCCAGGACGCAAAGTGGTGACGCTGGAAGGCGATGGCAGCGCGATGTACACCATTCAATCGCTTTGGACGATGGCGCGTGAAAGCCTGGATGTGACTATCCTGGTATTTGCCAATCGCTCCTATCAAATCTTGCGCGGTGAGTTTGCCAATGTGGGTGGCGGCAAACCCGGCAAGCGGGCCACCGATATGTTGACGCTCGATCGTCCTGACCCGGATTGGCTGTCGATCGCGAAGGGGTTTGGCGTCGAAGCCGGCCGCGCCACCGACCTGGATTCACTGGTAAGCGAATTCAAGCGCGGGCTGGCAAGCTCTGGCCCCTACCTGATCGAGGTCGTGCTATGAGCATCAAGAGGAAAGCCGCGCTCGTCGGGATCTATGAACACCCGACCCGCAAGGCTGAAGACAAATCGGTGGCGCAGTTGCATGCCGAGGTCGCCAAAGGTGCGCTCGAAGACGCCGGCCTCACGAAGAAAGATATCGACGGCTATTTTTGCGCCGGTGATGCACCGGGGCTTGGGCCGCTGTCGATGGTGGATTATCTTGGCCTCAAGGTGCGTCATGTCGATTCCACCGATACCGGTGGATCGTCGTATCTCGTCCATGTCTCGCATGCCGCGCAAGCAATTGCCGCCGGCAAATGCGATATCGCCTTAGTGACTTTGGCCGGTCGGCCACGGTCCGAAGGATCGAGCGGCACGCAACCGCGCAACTATGGCGCGGCCACGCCCGATGGCCCGTTTGAATATCCGTATGGCGGCGCGACGGCCAATATGTATGCCATGGTCGCGATGCGCCATATGCATGAGTACGGCACGACGGCTGAGCAATTGGCGTGGATCAAGGTCGCCGCATCCCATCATGCGCAACACAATCCGCATGCAATGTTGCGCGAAGTCGTCACCGTGCAGGACGTGTTGGATTCCCCGGTGATCGCCGATCCGCTGCATCGGCTCGATTGCTGTGTGGTGAGTGATGGCGGCGGCGCGGTGATTGTGGCACGACCGGAAATCGCCAAATCATTGCGACCGCCGCTGGTCAATATTCTTGGCACCGGCGAGGCGGTCAAAGGCCAGTTAGGCGGCAAAGTCGATCTTACCTACTCGGCCGCCGCATGGTCCGGACCGGTGGCCTTCGCTGAGGCGGGCGTCAAACCGTCTGACATTCAGTACGCCTCGATCTACGACAGCTTCACGATCACCGTGCTCATGCAAATCGAAGATCTTGGCTTCTGCAAGAAAGGCGAGGGCGGTCGGTTCGTCTCAGATGGCAATCTGATTTCCGGCACCGGACGCTTGCCGTTCAATACCGATGGCGGGGGGCTCTGCAACAACCATCCGGCCAATCGCGGTGGCATGACCAAGGTGATCGAAGCGGTTCGGCAGTTGCGAGGCGAGGCGCATCCCAAGGTGCAAGTCAAGAACTGCCGACTGGCGCTCGCGCAAGGGACGGGCGGTCAACTCGGTTCGCGTCATGGTAGTGCAACGCTGATCATGGAAAGGGGAGAATGACATGTTGATGGCCCCGGAACGCAAGCTCCCCGCACCGTCGGTGGGCCCGGACAACAAGCCGTTTTTCGATGCTGCCGCCAATGGCAAACTGTTGATCAAGCAATGTTCTGCATGTGGCGAGCACCACTTCTATCCACGCCCGATCTGCCCGCATTGCTTCAGCGATAAGACCAACTGGGTCGAATCGGCCGGTAAGGGGGCGATCTACTCTTACAGCGTCATGCGACGCGGTAGTCCCGTCCAATATGTGATCGCCTATGTGACCCTTGCCGAAGGCGTCACCATGCTTACCAACATCGTCGATTGCGACCTCGATGCGATTCGCATCGGGCAAGCGGTGCGCGTCGTCTTCAAGCCGACCGAAGGTGGGCCGCCGGTGCCGATGTTTGCGCCGTAAAGATCACTCGCGTTCGACGCCACTACGCGAAACGCTCAGGCGTAACCCGGTGGCGGGACGAACGGACTCGTCAACAGCGCTACTTGCCTTGCCGGTGCGAGCAAGGCCATCTCGCCCCAGCGCTTGGCGACGATCTGCACACCGATCGGCAGGCCCTCTTTGGAGCGGGTGAGCGGTACCACCACGACCGGGCTGCCGGTGAGATTGAACACGCAGGTGTAAGCCGTACCGGCGAGAAAGTACGGCACTTTCACGCCATCGACATCGATCGGTGTGTCAAAGGGCACATGGGGAATGGCTGGGCCCACGGTGACCGGGCAAAGAAACGCATCGAAGTCTTGGTAGAGATTTTCCCATGCCCCGATCAAGATGTTACGCCGGGTGAGCGCTGCCATATAGTCGGCCACCGTCGCTCGGGCACCCTTCGCTGAACCGCGACCGACCGGAACGTTATCGCCAAGCGTTGCATTCAATGCGGCGACCCGCTCGGCGACGCGATCCGGTGCGGTGGCGGCACGTTCGGTGATGACGATCTCGCCCCAGGTCTCCCAGGCCGCATCGATATCGAAACCGCGCGGCATGCGTTGCTCGACCTGGCAGCCGAGTCGCGCGAGATCATCGGCAAGCTTGGTGATCGCGTTGCGCGTCTCTGCCGTTACCGGCAACGATCCAAATACGGTGTTCCAGGCGAACCGCATCGATTTGAGTGGCCGGTGTGGGGCATCATCGAGGGGCACCGGTGGGACATCCCATTCGGCTGCGTCCGGTCCGGCGATAATTGTCCATCATAAGGTTTAAACCACCGGCTTTAGCCGGTCAGCTTTAGCTGCGAAAATGTGTCGTACCAAGGGAGGTGCGGCATGGAATACAGGTACGGTAGCCACACAGTATTTCAGATCGAGTATCACTTTGTGTGGGTGACG
>SHXR01000094.1 GCA_009693235.1 Betaproteobacteria bacterium
AGTGGATCAGTTGGGTTAACCAATAACAGGGAGAAGACCATGTCAAACGTCGTCCACATGTTCGTTCTTGCGATCGCCGCTTTGTTCGCACAAACCGCGATGCCGGTCGCGGCTGCAGATTATCCGGCGATGACGATCAAGTTCGGTGATGTGATCAACCGGAATTTCGGCTACTACCACGGCATGGTCGCGTTCAAGAACGAAATTGAAAAGCGTACCGACGGAAAAATAAAAGTTGAGATCCTCACTGACGGCAAGCTTGGATCGCCCAAAGATACGCTCGAAGCAGTGCAGCTCGGCGCGGTACAAATGGCGATGAATACCGCGGCTTACACGCAGAACATCGTGGCCGAGCACGGGATCTGGAACATGCCTTATGTGTTCCCGAACCGCAAAGTATGGCGCGAGTTCGCATATGGACCAATGGGCAAGGAGCTGGGGGATAAGATCGAAGCGCGGGGGCTCAAGTTTCTCACCTGGAACAGTGCGGGCGGTCGCGGCATCCTCTCTAAAAAGCCCCTCGCCACGCCATCAGACTTCACTGGCCAGAAGATTCGCTCGATGCCGGACCCTGTGATCGTTGATACGATCAAAGCTGTGCGTGGTCAGCCGGTGGTCATGAATCTGGGTGATATCTATACGAGCCTGCAGCAGGGCATTCTCGACGGCGCAGACGTAAGCATCGAGCTTGCGTTGGCTTTCAAGTTTCACGATTCGGCGAAGTACTACTCGGAAATCCAGCACATCCTTACGCCGGGCCTGGTGGTCGCGAACATGGCGTGGTGGAAGAAGCAGAACAAGGATACGCAGGATCTGATCGAGAGCCTCATCACCACGACGTTTCGCAAGACGAACGATGATTGGTTTATCGAAATTGATCCGTCCGCCTCGATCGAGAAGCAGCGCGAAGTCGCCAAACGGCTGGTGGATGCGGGCGTGACTATTGTGAAGCCAGACCTTGTCGCACTCAAGCAGGCGACTGCGCCGGTCGTCGAGCAGTACAAGACCAAGATCGGTCGCGACTATGTTGAAAAGGTGTTGAAAGCCGTCGGATACTGATTCGGGTGATGGCATCGACGATTGAATGGCGGGTCGACTGCCATCAGAGTGGTTAACCCCTGATGCGGCGGTTCTGCAGTGTTCTAGAGCATGTGGTCGGGGCGGTTGCCGCGGCCATGCTCGCAGCGTTCGCCGCCATCATCATCGTCGATGTGGCCTGCCGCTACTGGTTGCATATTCCACTCGCTTGGGTGCCCGAACTCACCGTATTCCTGTTTCAATGGATGGCTTTCCTTGGCGCTTCGCTGGCTGCTCGTCGTGGCTTGCATTTCGGCCTCGGACTGCTGCTGCCGAAGATCTGGCCTAACAGTGCGCGCGCGATGGGCATCTTGGTGGCTATCGTCGTCGTAATGTCTTCGGTGCTGCTCCTGCTCTTCTCGACGCGAATGATCGAGCAGGCATGGCACTCGAACTACCCGACGCTTCCGTTCACACACGCCATGATCTACGTCGGTGTAGCGATCAGCGCAACACTCATGGCGCTATTCGGACTAGAGCAGCTGATCGATCTCACGCGCTCATTACGCAAGAGGGTCGCAGCGTGATCACCGTCCTTTGTATTGCGTTTCTGGTGCTTACCCTCGCGGGTGTGCCGATCGCTTTCGCGATGCTCTCGTCGACCACGCTCGCCGTCTTCGCAAGCGACGCCCTGCCGTTTGCTCTCATCGCACAGCGTGTCGGGAGCGGGATAGACAACTTTACCTACCTGGCAATTCCGCTCTTTATTCTCGCCGGCGTAATCATGGAGCATTCGGGTATTTCAGGGCGTCTCGTGGCCCTGGCGCGCGCGCTGGTGGGACACGTACCTGGCGGCATGGGCCATACCGTTATCGTGTCGGAAGTCTTCTTCTCTGGAATCTCGGGCGCATCGCTCTCTGATGCTTCGGCAATCGGGTCGTTGATGTATCCGACGCTTCGTCAGTCCGGTTATGAGCCTGGCCGTGCGGCCGCGATAATTGCGGCAGCATGCGCTATGGGCATCCTGATTCCGCCTTGTCTTACGATGGTTGTCTTGGGCGCGATCGCCGGCGTGTCGGTCTCAGCGTTGTTCGCCGCGGGGTTCCTGCCTGGATTTGTCATGGCACTCGCACTGATGCTGCTGGTTTATGTGCAGGCACGCCGCGGATTGCTCCCCCCCGGAGAACGGCGAGCAACACGCGCCGAGGTTTGGCTAGCATGCCGCGGTGCTCTGATCCCGCTGATGTTGCCGGTTATCATTTTCGGGGGGATTCTCGGCGGAGTTTTTTCACCTACCGAAGCAGCAGCAATCGCAGTGCTGTATGCATTGGTAGTGGCGCTATTCGTCTACCGCGAGCTGAAGCTCGGAATACTCTACAAATTGCTGGTGCAGACAGCGACCATTACCGGTGCGATCGGACTTATTCTGGGAGCCGCCGCCGCTTTCTCATCACTCCTTGCGCTGGAAGGAGTGCCTGGACAGGTCGCTGAGTTTGTCACGAGCGTGTCAACCAATCCTATCGTTTTTCTCATCGTAGCGAATCTGATTTTCATTCTCTTCGGTGCGATTCTGGACGGTATCCCCGCGTTGCTGCTCTTCCTGCCGATCTTGATGCCAGTCTCAAATGCGCTTGGCATTGATCCACTGCACTTCACCCTGGTGAGTGTGGCCTCGCTGGGAATCGGACTGATCATTCCGCCGATCGGAATCATGCTGCTCGTCATCTGCTCGGTCACCAATGCGCCACTTGGCGAGGTTTCGCGAGCGATGGCACCCTACCTCGTCATTTTGGGCGTTTGTCTGCTCTTCATCATTGCGGTCCCGGCCGTGGTGTTGGTCATTCCAAGAGCGTTAGGGCTCTAGTTAGCGAAGCACTTTCTATTACTAAGGACGAAAGATCATGCGACTCGTCAGTTACGGTGCCTTCGATCATGAGAGGGCCGGCATCCTGATCGATGGTGGGATCCTCGATCTGGAGAAGGCGATGGGGGCCGCTGGATTGTCGCAGCCGGTTGCGGATATGCGCCTATTTCTTGAGCAATCCGATTGGCGAACGAACGCAAACCGTTGCGTGACCGCACCGCGCTCCGGTGAACTTGTTGATCCAAGCAAGGTGCGACTTGGCGCGCCGGTGCCGATGCCGCGCAAGCTAATCATCGCAGGGGCGAACACACGGTCGCATCTTGCCGAGGCGAAGCCAGTGCTGGGTGATATCACTCCACCCAACAAGCCAATGATTCTCGCCAAGGCGACGTCAAGCCTTTGTGGTCCATTTGATGATTTGATCCATCCGCCAGAAACCAAAAAGCTCGACTACGAGGTCGAACTTGGTGTCGTCATCGGAAAGCGTTGCCGGCGCATCAAGGAGTCGGAAGTTCGTGCGCATGTCGCCGGCTACGTCACTTGCAATGAAGTGTCGGCGCGGGACATACAACTTGCCGAGCACGAAAAGAATGCGTTCTATCGCACTCACTTCATCGGCAAGAGCTTCGACACGTTCAATCCGATGGGGCCGGCGCTGGTGACGGTTGACGAATTTGAATGGGGTAGACCACTCAAGATGAGCACCAAGGTAAACGGAGAGGTGCGGCAGTCGAGCGATACGTCTGATCTCTACTTTGGAGTCGAGCAGCTGGTGGCCTATATCAGCGAGGCGATGACCCTCTACCCTGGCGATGTAATCGTGACCGGGTCACCTGCCGGTGTCGCGTTCTTTATGTCACCACAGCGTTTTCTGAAGCCCGGCGATCGGGTGCGCTGCGAGATCGAAGGCGTGGGTGCGATCGAAAATAGAGTCCGACTGGAAGATGTGAAGAGTTAAGGAGTTCCGCTCGATGGCGTTCAACGGAACACTACGAACGGCGATTGATATCGGTGGTACCTTCACCGATCTCGCCTCCTACGACGTTGTAACGCGCTCGGTACGCTTCGAGAAAGCGCTCAGCACACCGGCTGCGCTCGACGAAGGTGTGCTTGAATGTTTCGATAAAGGCTCGATTGATCCGGCCGCGATGGAGCTGTTTATCCACGGCTCGACAGTCGCGATTAACACGATCGTCCAGAGAACCGGTGCGCGGACCGCACTGGTCACCACCGCTGGATTCGCCGACGTCTACGAGATTGGCCGTGCGAATCGTCCGGATACCTACAACCTGTTTTTCGAGAAGCCAGCGCCTCTCGTGCCTGCCACGATGCGCTTCAGTGTACGTGAACGCGTCGTGCCGGACGGACGGGTGCTTGTCGCGCTCAAGCCCACCGCGATTGCCAGGGTTCTGAAACAGATCAAGGCCCAGAATGTCCAGGCTGTGGCAGTGTGCTTGTTGCATGCCTATGCAAATCCAAAACACGAGGCTGCGATTGGTCGAGCGATTCGCAGAGCCCTGCCGGACGTATTCGTGACCCTGTCGCACGAGATTCTTCGCGAATACCGCGAATACGAGCGGACTTCCACTACTGTGCTCAACGCCTACGTCGGCCATCAGGTCAGTAGTTATCTCCGTGCTATCGAGCGTCCCTTGCGCGCGCGTTCCTTCAATGGTCGATTTTTGATCATGCAATCGAATGGCGGCGTGATGACTGCCAAACGCGCGGTACAAGTGCCAGTGGCGATGATGGAATCAGGCCCTGCGGGCGGCATCATTGGCGCCGCTGAGCTCGGAAAGCTGATCGGTGAACAGGATGTCATCGCCTTCGACATGGGCGGCACAACTGCCAAGACCTGTCTGATCGAGAACGGATTGCCGAAGATGACCGACCAGTACTATATCGGCGGGTATCGAGATGGTTATCCGATGCGCATTCCCGCAGTCGACATCATCGAGGTCGGCGCGGGTGGCGGCAGCATTGCCTGGATCGATGCGGGAGGCGCATTGAAAGTTGGTCCCAAAAGCGCTGGATCGTCCCCTGGCCCAGTCTGCTATGCACGCGGTGGCATCGAACCCACGGTAACAGATGCGAACTTGGTGACAGGGCGACTGAACCCCACCCGATTTCTGGGTGGTGAATTTGATCTTGATACAGCGGGTGCTCAGGCCGCGATTGAAGAGCGCATCGGCAGACCGCTGCACATGAAAGTCCTGGAGGCCGCCTGCGGGATCATCCGGATTGCCGATGCTCGCATGTCGTTCGCAGTGCGCGCGATCACGTTGCAGCGTGGCTACGATCCGCGACGATTTACGATGGTCGCTTTTGGCGGTGCTGGACCCTTGCATGCGATGGCAATCGCGCGCGAACTCCACATTCCGCGGGTCATCATTCCGCCGCAGCCGGGGCATTTCTCGGCGCTTGGCATGCTCCTCACCGATTTGCGCCAGGATTTCGTGCAGACGCGGGTCACCGACCTCACTGGTCTCACAGCAGTCCAGATCAACGAGGGATTTGGTTCGATCGAGATGCAGGCTCGTGCAAGCATTGCGCGCGAGGGCCATGCCGCCGAGGCTGTCGCTTTGCTCCGCTCCATGGATATGCGCTATCTCGGTCAGGAGTACACCGTGCGTGTGTCGGTTGCCGACGACCTGTCGGACCCCGATACGCTAGCGATGCTGCGCCAACGCTTCGATGTGACCTATGACCTGCGTTACGGGCATTCGTCACCTGAGCAACCCGTGCAGATTGTCAACTTTCGCGTAACCGCGATTGGTCGCGTCGACAAGCCAGATCTCGCCAGCTTGCAGGACAAACGTATCCCGGTGACATCCACATCGCGGGAGCGACTCGTGTATTTCGAAGGCCATGGTCATTTGCATTGTCCTGTCGTGCAGCGTGCAGAAATCGCCGAGGGCTCCGTGATCGTTGGTCCGGCAATCATCGAAGAGTACGCTTCAACGACGATGCTGTATCCAGGTGATCGAGCGTTAGTCAATAAATACGGCTGCCTGGTCATCGAAACCGGAGGGCAATGATGCGGGACGCTGTAATGCCATTGCTTCGACAGCGTGCCGATCCCATCACCGTGGAGGTCATCGGTAATTCGCTCGCGGCTATCGCCGAGGAGATGACGGTCAATCTCGCACGTACCGCGCACAGTACGATCGTCTACGAAGTGCAGGATTTCTGTACTGGTCTCCTTGATGCAGAGGGAAGATTGGTTGCGCAGCCTGGTGCCGGTTTGCCGCTCTTCGTCGGCGATCTCGATGCGGCGGTGGGCGATGGCCTTGCTTTGTATGGGCCGGATGGATTTGCACCAGGTGACGTGATTCTCACAAATCACACTGGTACGTGTGGTCAGCATCTGAACAACATTGTTGTTTACACGCCGGCCTTCTTCGAAGGAAAGCTGATCGGCTTTCCAGCTACGCGAGCACACTGGACTGACGTCGGTGGTCGTCTAGCCGGAGGTTTTCTCACCGACGCAGAAACAAGTTTCGAGGAGGGTATCCAGCTTCGTACCTTGAAAGTGTACAAGCACGGCGCGCCAGATGAGGAGCTGTTTCGTATTCTTCGACACAACATTCGTCACCCGGAAGCGAGCTTTGGTGACCTGCACGCCCAGATCGCCGCATGTCGCATGGCCGAGCGGCGATTGCAGGAACTGTATGCACGCTACGGAGCCGACATCGTCGGGGACGCCATCGCAACCGGCTGGGACCAGACGGAGCGCATGGTGCAGGCGGCGATCAGGACCTATCCTAACGGTCGCTACGTTGCGGAGTCATTTCTCGACGACGATGGCGTCGATCTTGGCAGGCCGGTACCAATCCGTGTCAGCGTGATCGTCGAGGACGGGTCGCTCACGGTCGATTTCAGCAAGATGAGTCCGCAGGTAAGAGGCCCCATTAATTCGGGCTCCGCCGCAGGCCGTAGCGCGGCACGTCTCGCCTTGAAGTACCTTGTTGCACCGAATGTGATGGCGAATCACGGCTGTTTTCGGCCATTGAAGACTATCCTGCCGGAGGGTACGCTGATCAGTGCGCGCGAACCCGCAGCGATGTCGTGGTGGCAGACGCCGATTCTCACCGTCATTGATACGATCCTGCTTGCCATGAGCAAGGCGCGACCAGATCGAATTCCGGCGGGGCATTACAGCGATATCTCGGCGATGCTCTTGACTGGCTGGGATTCGCGAACGCACCGGGCATACACAAACATTGAGCCGGTTGCAGGAGGCTGGGGCGCGCGTCCTCATGGCGACGGTCCGAATGCGACCTACACGATCGGCCACGGCGATACATTCAATATCCCGGTGGAAGTGCTCGAAACGCGCTACCCCTTGCACGTGGAACGTTACGCTTTGCGTTGTGATTCGGGCGGACCGGGGCAATATCGAGGGGGTCTTGGACTGGAACGGATCTACCGCATGCTCGACAATGGCATGTTCAACGGGCTGTCTGAGCGTTCGAAGTGCCTGCCGTGGGGCCTCAAGAACGGGCTTCCGGGCAAGAGTGGATCGATCGCACTCAAGCGTCACGGTCAGGTAAAGCTCGAACACTTTCAAAAGATCACTGGCCTCAAGCTAAAGCGTGGGGATCTGCTCATGTTCGCTACTGGCGGAGGTGGAGGTTATGGTGATCCCCTCACGCGTCCACCCGAGCGGGTGGCTGAAGATGTGCGAATGGGATACGTTTCGATAGAGAAGGCACGCCAGAGCTACGGTGTGGTCATCGATCCTCGCACCGGAGTGGTGGATCTCACCCGAACGAAGGCGCTGCGGAGCGGATCATTGCGCCGGAATCTTGTGCGTAAGCGCCCGGCCACAACCAAAGCCACCTCGCGCAAGCGCTTAAATTGAGCAATTGGCCCCAAAACTTTGTGTGGGAATATCGCTGTTTCAAAGATACTGAGATCATCGGTCCAAAAATGAACCGTTTTTCGAGAAATCGGAAGATAACCTAGGGGCTTGCCATGACACGTCATTCCAAATTTGTTCCGCACGGGGTCATTCCGGCGGTCTTGCTGCCATTTCACCACGATCTTGCGATTGACGAGGCGAGCTTTCGCGCCCACCTCCGTGATGTCACTTCAGTCGAGGGCATCAGCGCCATTACCATCAATGCGCATTCGACCGAGGCAGCGTCATGCACTTTCGACGAACAGCTTCGTGTGCTGGCAATCGCGCAGGACGAAATCGGTGTACGGGTGCCGATTGTTAACGGTGTCTACACCGATAGCACGATGGAGGCGCAACGTCTCGCGAAAATGGCCCACGAAGGCGGTGCGTCGGCCCTGCTGGTGTTCCCGCCGTGCATCTACAGTTTAGGCCAGCGACCGGAAATGGCGGTTGAGCATTTCAAGCGCATCGCCGATGTCACCGATCTGCCGATAGTCGCATTCCAGTATCCAGCCAGCAGTGGTATGGGTTACCCACTGCCGACCTTGATCAAAATGATTGATGCGGTACCGTCGATTCGGGCGATAAAGGACTGGTGCGGCAATGCGCAATTGGCAGATCGCCAGATCCGTGCCTTGCAAACACGCAATCCGCCGGTGAATGTGCTATCCACCCATAGTGCCTGGCTGTTCAGTGCGCTGGTGCAGGGCTGCAACGGCCTGTTGTCTGGCAGTGGCTCGGTGATTGCCGATCTTCAGGCGCAATTGTTTCGCGCAGTGCAGGCCAAAGACCTGGCTGAAGCGCAGCGCATTCACGACAGGATTTATCACACCGTCGAAGTCTTTTATGCCGACCCGCCGGTGGACATGCATAACCGAATGAAAGAGGCGTTAGTGTTACTTGGAAAATT
>SHXR01000040.1 GCA_009693235.1 Betaproteobacteria bacterium
ATCACCATCGCCTGCTGGAGGGCATCGGCTATATTCCGCCTGCCGAAGCTGAGGAAAACTACTATCGGCAACTCGCCGAACCCGTCACTTCGGTGGCGGTAACTTAAACCAAATGGCCTCCACAAAACCCGGGGCGATTCATTGCTGCCGATGTAGCCGCCCCTAACAATTGCCCACGATAGCATCGACTGCTATACCATTCGCCTTCCCGAGGAAGAGCTCACTATATGACGACTGCCAGATCCAGAACGGCCCCAGCTACCGGCCAGGCCGCGAATCCCGCATCAGTGGCCAATGAACCCTATATGAGCCCCCGCCAGATGGCGCATTTCCGGCAACTGCTGCAAAGCCAGCGGGCCGAGCTGTCCGAGGACATTGAACGTACGATTCAAGAGATCCAGCAGGACGCGACCACATTTGCCGATCCCAATGATCGCGCGACGCAGGAATCGGATATCGCGGTGGAACTGCGCAATCGAGATCGCGAGCGAAAACTCATCAAAAAAATCACCGAGACCATCGCCAGAATCGACGCCGAAGATTTCGGTTACTGCGACGGCTGCGGCAATGAAATCGGCCTGAGGCGGCTGGAAGCGCGTCCCACCGCCACGCTGTGCATCGAATGCAAGACGGTTGCCGAGATTCGCGAGAAGCAGATGGGCGGCTAGCCTTCGCTCGCCACCGCCTTCATGCTAAGACGCAGGCGCCCTTTCTCATCGGCCTCCAGCACCTTCACTTTGACGGCCTGACCTTCCTTCAAGAAATCGGCGACGCTATTGACGCGCTTCTCGCTGATCTGCGAGATATGCAGCAAGCCGTCTTTGCCCGGGAGGATGCTCACGATCGCACCGAAATCGAGGAGCTTCAGCACCGTACCGTCGTAGACCTTGCCCACTTCCACTTCGGCCACGATATCAGCGATTTTCTTGCGAGCGGCCTCGCCGCCTTCGGAATTGACGCAGGCGATGCTGATCGTACCGTCGTCACCGATTTCGATCGTCGTGCCGGTCTCTTCCTGCAGACCGCGGATCACCACGCCGCCTTTGCCGATCACGTCGCGAATACGCTCAGGATTGATCTTGATCTTAATGATGCGCGGCGCAAAGCTGGAGATCTCCTCACGCGAGTGATCGAGCGATCCCTTCATCAGGTTGAGAATATGCAGACGCGCAACGCGGGCCTGGTCCAGGGCGACCTGCATGATCTCCTTGGTGATCCCTTCGATCTTCATGTCCATCTGCAAGGCGGTCACACCGCGCTCGCTGCCGGCCACTTTGAAGTCCATGTCACCGAGATGATCCTCATCGCCCAGAATGTCGGTCAGCACGGCAAAACGCTTGCCTTCCTTGATGAGGCCCATCGCGATACCAGCGACATGCGCTTTGATCGGTACGCCTGCATCCATCAGCGCAAGACTCCCGCCGCAGACCGAAGCCATCGAGCTGGAACCGTTCGACTCGGTAATCTCAGAGACCACACGCACCGAGTAGGCAAACGATTCCGGTGGCGGCATCATCGCGGCCAGCGCCCGCTTGGCAAGCCGGCCATGACCGACCTCGCGGCGCTTTGGCGTGCCCATACGGCCGGTTTCGCCGGTTGCGTAGGGGGGCATGTTGTACTGGAGCATGAAACGTTCTTTGAATTCGCCCTGAATGGCATCGACGATCTGCTCATCGCGGCCGGTGCCAAGGGTGGCAACCACCAACGCCTGCGTCTCACCACGGGTGAAGAGCGCCGATCCATGCGCGCGCGGCAGGGCGCCGACGCGAATGCTGATGGGGCGTACCGTGCGGGTATCGCGACCGTCAATGCGTAGCTCGCCATCGAGAATGCGGTTGCGCACGATCTTCGCTTCCATACCGAAGATCAATTCATTGACTGCATTAGCGTCAGGCGGCGTCGCGTCCTTGGCGAGTTCTGCGGCGACCTGATTGCGGATTTCATGCAAGCGAATGGAACGCGCCTGCTTTTCCTTAATGTTGAAAGCCGCGCGAATATCGCCTTCCGAAAGCGCCGCCAAACGCGCTGCCAGGGTTTCATCTTTCGCAGCCGGCTGCCAGTCCCACGGCGCCTTGCCCGCTTCATCCGCCAGTTCAATAATCGCGTTGATCGCGACCTGCATTTGTTCGTGACCGAAGACCACGGCACCGAGCATGATCTCTTCGGTGAGTTCGTTGGCTTCGGATTCGACCATCAGCACGGCATGTTCGGTACCGGCCACCACGAGATTGAGTTCGGAAGTCTTCAGCTGCGTCGTGCTGGGATTCAGAATGTACTGGCCATTGGCATAGCCGATACGCGCCGCGCCGATCGGGCCATTGAACGGCAATCCGGCGATCGTCAACGCCGCCGACACGCCGATCATGGCGGGAATGTCCGGATCGATTTCCGGATTGCATGACAAGACGGTCGCAACGACTTGAATCTCGTTATAGAAGCCGTCCGGGAACAATGGACGAACCGGGCGATCGATCAGCCTGCAGGTCAGGATTTCTTTTTCGGTCGGCCGGCCTTCCCGCTTGAAGAAACCGCCAGGGATGCGACCGGCGGCATAGAACTTCTCGACGTAGTCGACCGTCAGCGGGAAAAAATCTTGTCCTGGGCGCACCGACTTGGCGGCCACGACGGTGCAAAGAACGACGGTGTCATCAACATTGACCACAACCGCGCCGGTGGCCTGGCGGGCGATTTCGCCCGTTTCAAGCGTGACCTGATGGGCACCGTAGGTGAACGTTTTACGAATGGGAGTCAAGGGAGCGTCCTTTCACCGGCGCCGCAACAATGCGAGCACGGCATGAACAAAATTGAAGCGAACGAAACGCGGCCGGATCGCAGGCAGAAAGAGTGCACCCGCGGACCGCACAGACGCCCACGATATGCAGGCGTTACGTCTACTTTCGCAAGCCGAGCTTGTCGATGACCAGACGATACTTGTCGGTATCGCAATCCTTCAGATAGTCGAGCAATTTGCGCCGTTGGCTTACCATCTTCAGCAGACCGCGCCTTGAATGATGATCCTTCACATGGGATTTGAAATGATCGGTAAGACCATTGATGCGGGCGGTGAGCAGCGCGACTTGGACTTCCGGAGATCCGGTATCGGTGGCCTTACGCTGGTGTTCCTTGATCGTCTGCGCCTTTTCGGCGACGGTTGCAACCATGTTCTGTTTCTCGGTTCTAGTCGATTGAATTAAGCGGCGGATTCTAGCGGGATTATCCTCTCAAAACAAGGATCTTTCCGGGTCGAGGCAGCGTCGCGATGCCGCGGCGGTGCGAATCAATCGTTTGGGCTTGAAACGCCCCGCTTCGATTTCGCGCACCAAGCCAAGGAATCTGCCATCCGCAGCGTAAGCGCGCGCCATCGGCCCCTGGTCGGGCGCGGTCGGCTGGCCGCTCACCGTCTGGCCTAAAAGCAGCTTTTTCGTCGCGCTTTCATCGAGTTGAAGCACGGGTAAAGCTTTCACCAACAGGTCAGGCGGGCAGAGCAACGCATCCAATTCACCCTCATCGAGCGGTTCGATCGCATCCAGCGTCACCGCTTGGGCGATGCCAAGCGTACCGATCGCGGTTCGACGCAACGCCAGCAGGTGGGCGCCACATCCCAGCATTTCACCCAAATCATCGACCAGGGTGCGGATGTAGGTACCCTTGCTGCAACGGATGCGTAACCAAAACTCGCTTGCGGTCTGCTCCAGGACCTGAAATGAATGGACCGTCACCGGCCGCGCGGCCCGCTCGACGGTCTGCCCCGCCCGGGCGTACTCATACAGCGGACGTCCATCGCGCTTCAAGGCTGAATACATCGGTGGAATTTGCTGGATCGGTCCGGTCAGCTTGGCGATAGCCGCGGCGACCTCATCCACCCGGTGGACGATTGGCCGTTCGGCAACGCGATGACCATCACGATCGCCGGTATCGGTGCGCACGCCGAATTGGGCGTGCGCCTCATAGGTCTTGTCGGCATCCAGCAGACTGCTCGCGAATTTGGTCGCCTCACCCAGCACGATGGCCAGCAGCCCGGTTGCAAACGGATCGAGCGTACCGGTATGTCCCGCGCTCTCGGCGCGGTAGCGATTCTTCACCCGTTGACAGGCACCATTCGATGAGATGCCGGCCGGTTTATCGAGCAGCAACACCCCATCGATGGGGCGGCGAATGATGCGTGGGGCGCGTGGGCCTGTTACGCGACGCGGCGCTCGGACATCCGGATCGCTACTTGACATCCGGGAGGGTGGCATCGGGTCCGGGGTCGGGGCGCTCTTGACGAATCGCTTCGTCGATCAACTGCGTGAGCTTAAAACCGCGTTCGATCGATCCATCGAGATGAAAATGCAGCTCAGGCGAAGTGTGGATCTTCAGGCGCCTACCAAGAAGGCCTCGCATATAGCCCGCCGCACTGCGCAGGCCTTCCAGTTGCTCGGCTTGCCGGGTCGCATCGCCAAGGGAGATGACAAAGATCTGCGCATGTTTGAGATCGCGCGAGACTTCGACCCCGGTGATGGTGACCATGCCGATCCGCGGATCCTTGATTTCGAGCGAAACCATGGACGCAAGCTCCCGCTGCATCTGATCGGCGATCCTGCGGGAGCGTTCCGGTGTCGGCATCTACTGACTCGACACTGGCTCAGAGCGTGCGGGCGATCTCCTGGATTTCATAGACCTCCAGCTGGTCGCCTACTTCGATTTCGTTGTAGCCCTTCAGCGACAATCCGCACTCGAAGCCGCCCTTCACTTCGCGTACATCGTCCTTGAACCGTTTGAGGGAATCCAGTTCGCCATCATGGATGACCACGTGATCCCGCAGCAGACGCACGCGCGCACCGCGCTTGATCAAGCCATCGAGCACATAACAACCGGCCACCGCGCCAACTTTCGAAATGCGGAACACCTGGCGGATTTCCACCGTGCCAAGGACTTGTTCTTTCTTCTCTGGCGTCAGCATGCCAGAGAGCGCTGCCTTCACTTCATCGACCGCGTCGTAGATGATGTTGTAGTAGCGAATATCGACCCCTGCATCTTCGGCACGCTTGCGCGCCGTGTTATCGGCACGGGTGTTAAAGCCGATCACCACCGCTTTCGAGGCGACCGCCAGGTTGACATCCGACTCATTGATCGCGCCAACCCCAGCATGGATGACCTGGACTTTGACCTCATCGGTGGACAGTCGAACTAGCGCATGACTGAGCGCTTCTTGGGAGCCTTGTACGTCGGCCTTGATCAAGAGCGCCAGGGTCTTCGTGCCTGCCGCAGCGGCCTGATCGAAGATATTTTCGAGTTTCGCTGCCTGCTGCTTGGCGAGCTTCACATCGCGGAACTTTCCTTGCCGAAAGAGTGCGATCTCACGGGCTTTGCGTTCATCGCCCAGCACGATCATTTCTTCACCCGCCGCCGGCACATCCGCCAAGCCTTGAATCTCGACCGGGATCGATGGGCCTGCCGAATTGATCGCCTTGCCGTTTTCATCCAACATGGCGCGCACCCGGCCAAACACCGCACCGGCGATGATCACATCGCCGCGCTTCAATGTTCCGGATTGCACCAGCACGGTGGCAACCGGACCACGACCGCGATCCAGACGTGCTTCGACGACCAGGCCTTTGGCCGGCGCATCGATGGGCGCCCGCAATTCCAGCACTTCCGCCTGCAGCAGCAAATTCTCGAGCAATGTGTCGATGCCTTCACCGGTCCGTGCGGAAACGGCGATAAACGGCGCATCGCCACCGTATTCCTCGGGGATGACACCATGCGTGACAAGCTGTTGCTTGATCCGTTCCGGATTGGCCTCCGGCTTGTCGATCTTGTTCATCGCCACGACGATCGGTACCCCGGCCGCTTTGGCGTGTGCGATCGCTTCGATCGTTTGCGGCATCACGCCATCATCGGCGGCCACCACCAGCACCACGATGTCGGTCGCTTTAGCACCGCGTGCACGCATTGCGGTGAACGCCTCATGACCGGGCGTATCGAGGAAGGTGACGATGCCACGCGGTGTTTCGACATGGTAGGCACCGATATGCTGAGTGATACCACCGGCTTCCCCACTGGCTACCCGCGCTTTCCGAATGTAGTCGAGCAGCGATGTTTTGCCGTGATCGACATGCCCCATCACCGTCACGACCGGCGGACGCGTGACCGGCGCGGCATCGGTATGCTCCGGCGATACCGCGAGGTAGGCCTCCGGATCATCCAATTTGGCGGCGATCGCCTTATGCCCCATCTCTTCGACCACGATCATGGCGGTCTCTTGGTCGAGCATCTGATTGATCGTCACCATGCTACCGAGCTTCATTAAAGCTTTGATGACTTCGGTCGCCTTCACTGAAATCTTGTGGGCGAGATCGGCCACGGTAATGGTTTCCGGCACGTGTACATCGCGCACCACCTTCTCAACCACCAAGGGTGCGGCACGCTCTGCCTCAACCGGCGCATGACGATTGCGACTGCCGCTTTTACCGCCGGCATGCCATCCACCGGTGCCACTGGTATCACCACGGGTCTTGATCGTGCGCTTCTTGGCCGGATCATCCCGCCATCCGGTGGTGGGCACAGTCCGTGTGGGTTTTTCTTTCCTGGCTTTCTTGTCGGCCGGTTGATCACCTTTCGCCTTATGCAGCGTGGTGTTGCCCGCCTTGGCATCAGCCGGGGCGACCGGTGGTGCCGGGTTGGCCTTCGCATGCGCGCGCGCGATTTCCTCGGCAGCCTTCCGCTCGACTTCGCGTCGATCCGCTTCCCGCTGCTCGGCAGCGCGCCGCTCACGATCTTGTGTTTCCTTGACCTCGGCCGCTTGTCGTTCGGCGAGCGTCATCGGCCGTTTTGGTTCCACCGGACGCTCCACCACCACCACCGGTGGTTCGACGACGGGGGGAGGCGGAGGCGGGGGCGCCACGACGACTGGCGCGACCACGACCGGCTCGGGCACCACCACCGGTTCCGAGATCACCTCGGGCGCGGCTTCGACTTCGACTTCCACGTCCGGCAATTCGGCGACCGGCGCCTCGGCCGTTCCGGGCAACTCATTCGGCGTGTCGCGTTTGACGAAGACTCGCTTCTTGCGGACCTCGACCTGAATCGTGCGCGCCTTACCGGTTGCCGTCGCGGTTTTAATTTCAGTCGTTTGCTTACGAGTGAGCGTAATCCGTTGCTTGGGCTCGGCCGCACCATGCGACCGCCGCAGATATTCGAGAAGCTTGGTCTTGTCCTGCTCGGACAATGCATCGTCCACGAGTTTCTTGCTGACGCCGGCGGCGTTCAGCTGATCGAGCAGTACTTGGGGGGCTACCTTCAGCTCCCCGGCAAATTGAGAGACGCTTGTCTGCGCCATTGGCAACCCTTAGCTGTATCTACTGCCTGCTACTGAAACCAATGCTCGCGAGCCTTCATGATCAGCGCCGAGGCGCGATCCGCCTCCATGCCGAGCAGCTCAACGAGATCATCCACGGCGAGATCACCCAGATCATCGCGCGTAAGTATTTTTGCCTGGGCAAGCTGAGCCGCAAGCTGTCGATCCATTCCCTCCAGATTCAGCAGATCCGCCTTAACACCCTCGATCTGCTCTTCACTGCGAATTTCCTGTACGAGCAGCGCATCACGCGCGCGGCTGCGCAACTCATTGACGAGATTTTCGTCGAAACCTTCGATCTCTGCCATTTCATTGATCGGCACATAGGCCACTTCTTCCAGCGTGCCGAACCCTTCTTGAATCAGAATGTTCGCAACCTCTTCGTCGACATCGAGTTTTTCGATGAAGAGCTTGCGCACCACCTCGGATTCCTCCGTTTGTTTTTTCTGGGACTCTTCCTCGGTCATGAGATTGATGGTCCAACCGGTCAACTCAGAGGCTAATCTGACGTTCTGACCGGACCTACCGATGGCGATGGCGAGATTTTCCTCATCCACCACCACATCCATCGCGTGGCGCTCTTCATCGACGACGATGCCCGACACTTCCGCCGGGGCCAATGCGCCGATCACAAACTGGGCCGGATCAGCCGACCACAGCACGATATCCACGCGCTCGCCGGCCAGCTCCTGAGTGACGGCTTGCACCCGTGAGCCACGAATGCCGACACAAGTACCGATCGGATCGATGCGCTGGTCATTCGATTTCACCGCGATTTTGGCGCGAATGCCGGGGTCCCGAGCCGCCGATTTGATCTCGAGCAGCCCCTGTTCGATTTCCGGAACTTCGAGGCGAAAGAGTTCCATGATGAAACCAGGCGCGGTGCGCGACAGCACCAATTGCGGCCCACGGATGCCCCGATCGATGCGCAAGAAAAAACAGCGCGCACGATCACCGACCCGAAGGTTCTCTTTCGGAATCATCTGGTCGCGGGGCAATACCGCCTCGACGCGTCCGACTTCGATGACGGCGTTGCCGCGGTCAATGCGCTTGATCGCACCGCTTACCAGTTTATCGCCCCGTGCGAGGAAGTCATTGAGAATCTGCTCGCGTTCGGCATCGCGAATACGCTGCAGAATGACTTGTTTCGCGGCCTGCGCACCGATGCGGCCAAACTCGATCGGTTCGAGCGACTCTTCGAGGTAGTCTTCGATCTGGATATCGGAAAGCTGCTTTCGCGCCTCCGTCAGACCGATCTGCGAGGGCGGCGTCTCGATGGCATCGTCGGCCACGACCTGCCAGCGGCGGAACGATTCAAATTCGCCGTTTTCGCGATTCACCGCGACGCGCACATCCACCTCTTCATTGGAGCGGCGCTTGGTGGCCGAGGCGAGCGCCATCTCCAGCGCCCCGAAGACGATGTCCTTACTCACGTTCTTTTCACGTGCCAGTGCGTCAACCAGCAGCAACAACTCGCGACTCATGAAGCTCACTCCAAAGTCCTGCAGCGCTACAACTTCGGTACGAGGCGGGCCTTATCGAGATCTGCCCAACCGAACGTCAGCGCCGCACCATCCACTGCAATTTCAAAGCCATTCTCACTGGCGCCTTGCAACACGCCAATAAACTTGCGCCGCCCGTCGCGCGGCACCCTGATCTTCAACTCCACCTCGCACCCCGCAAAGCGCTGAAAATCCGGCAGCTTGCGAAGCACCCTATCCAATCCCGGCGACGACACTTCCAGTCGATCATATTCAACGCCATCGACCGCCAATACATGCTGCAACTGCTTCGAGACACGCCCGCAGTCTTCCACCTTGATGCCATCGACCGACTGCCCGACCGCATTGGCATGATCGATGAACACCCGCAAAAATCGACCTCGATTGGGCAATTCAAGATCAACCAGCGCGTAACCCAGCCCATCCAGCGTGCTTTGCACAATCGCCTCGACGTCGACCGTCGCGGCAACCACCCGCGACCGCCCTGGCGCCAGGTACGGTTTGGCACGCTCTTTAGTTTGCGTTTTCAATGGGTAAATCATCACCAATCGTCACTGCAAAAACCATCTCGGAAACAAAAAATGGGCGCGAAGCCCATCTCGAAAAACTGCGGGATTTTAGCAAAGAATCGCTTTGGAAACAATCGAAAAGCGGGTGCTGACCGAGATTCGCGTCAGGTGCTTGGGTCAATGACGAACGCGGCGGGACGCCGCTTGGCATCTAGGCCGGTGATCGGCGCGCTACGCGCCCCGTCCTGCCGGCTGGCCGGCGATCAACGCCTGCAAGCCATCGATTTCCTCGTCGGTGAGATCCCGCCATGCACCGCGGGGAAGATCGCGCGGCAACTCGATGGGACCAAAGCCGGTGCGGATTAGCCGGCTCACCGTGAGGCCGACCGATTTCACCATGCGCCGCACTTCGCGGTTGCGCCCCTCTCCTAGGACGCAGAGAAACCACCGATTGGCGCCCTCCCCCCCACCGGCTTCGACCGATTCGAAGCGCGCCGGGCCATCCTCCAAGGTCATGCCGCGGCGCAAGCGCTCGAGCGCCGTGCCGTCGTTGTCGCCCATCACCCGGACCGCATAATGGCGATCGATCCCGGTACGCGGATGCATCAAGCCGCCCGCCAAGTCGCCCGAATCGGTAAAGAGCAAGAGGCCGCTGGTGTTGTAGTCCAGGCGTCCCACCGCGATCCAACGCCCGAATTTCATGACGGGCAGCTGATCGAATACGCTGGCGCGGTGGTCCGGATCGGATCGGGAGACGATCTCCCCAGCAGGCTTGTGATAGATAATCACCCGCGGCCGCCGCGAGCGTGGCGTCAGCGTGACGATCTTACCGTCGATGGCAATGCGCTCGGTTCCATCAACGCGCAGACCCAGCACCGCGACCTTGCCGTCGACTTCGATCCGGCCCGCTTCAATCAGCGCATCGATCTGGCGGCGCGACCCGTATCCGTGCGTGGCCAGCACTTTTTGCAGGCGCTCCGCCGTCGTCGTGGCGACGGCGGCGGCCGCTGTCTCAGGTGACGCGGACCTCGACCGTCGTATCGGACTCGCGGGACGCGTCACCTTCGGTCGATGCAGGGGCGACAGGGGCTTCGCCGACCTCGCGGACGTCGATGATCGCGCCCCCGTCGCCGGCGACTTCGCCGCGGGGCGCTTGGCCTCCACCTTGCTCCGCGTCGTCGGACGCGGGGGCCGCAAGGGCCGGGAGTTTGTTTTCGAGGTTGCTGGCGATCTCTTCAAGCGGGGGCAACTCCTGCAGACTGCGCAATCCCAAGTCATCGAGGAACTTGCGGGTGGTTCCATACAAGCCGGGGCGCCCGGGCGTTTCGCGGTGACCGACCACATCGATCCAGCCGCGATCTTCGAGGGCCTTAATGACGTTGGGCGATACGACGACGCCACGAATGTCTTCGATATCGCCGCGCGTGACCGGCTGACGATACGCGATGATCGCCAGCGTTTCCAGCACCGCGCGCGAGTATTTGGGTGGCTTCTCTGGGCTTAAGCGGTCCAGATAGGCTTGCATCGCGGGCCTAGTGTGGAAACGCCATCCGGTGGCAAGCGTAGCAAGCTCGACGCCACGTTCCTTCCAGGTCTCGCGCAATTCATCGAGCAGACGTCGCAGCGTATCGGCGCCCACTTCATCTTCGAACAAGCGACGCAACTCGGCAATGCCGATCGGGCGTTGCGTAGCGAGCAATGCGGCCTCGAGGACCGTCTTGATTTCACTCGGTGTCAGCATGGGTAAGGGTGACATAGATCGGCGCGTAGGGTTCAGCCTGGCTTACCGCGATCAGGCTCTCGCGGACCAGCTCAAGGATAGCGAGAAACGTCACGACGAGGAGCGGCACCCCGCGATCGGTCTGAAACAACTCCCGAAACTCGCGAAAACCACCGCCTTGGAGTGCCCGAAGAACGATTGACATATGCTCGCGGACCGACAATTCCTCGCGGGAAATCTTGTGATGCTGGCGAATGCGCGCCTGTTTCAAAAGATCGCGCCAGGCGGATTCGAGATCGGCCGGCGTGACATCCGGCAACCGAGCGGTGAGGGTCGACTCGATCCACACTGAGACCGCGCTGAAATCGCGCTCGAGCTGCGGCATCTCATCGATGTTCCGCGCGGCGACCTTGATTGCTTCGTATTCCAGCAGGCGGCGCACCAGCTCGGCACGCGGATCCAACAAATCATCCGGATCGCCGGCCAACTTCGGGCGCGGCAGCAACATGCGCGATTTGATCTCCATCAGCATCGCCGCCATCACCAGGTATTCGGCCGCGAGCTCGAGGTTTTTCTTCCGCATGATCTCGACGTAGGTCAGATACTGGCGCGTGAGCGGCGCCATGGCGATATCGAGCACATCGAGGTTCGCACGCCGGATGAGATAGAGCAAGAGATCGAGCGGCCCCTCGAACGTGTCGAGGAACACCTCCAGGGCATCGGGAGGAATGTAGAGATCGATCGGCATCTGGCCAACCGGTTGCCCGCGGACTTTTGCGATGACGGGCACCAGACGCACACTTTGCGCCTCGGCGGCCACGACCTGGACGGCTGTGCTGTTCATCAGGCGTAGTTCAATCCCATGGCATCGCGCACTTCACGCATCGTTTCGCTCGCTTGGGCGCGGGCCTTATCGCAGCCATCGGCGATGATGTTGCGAACCAGCGTCGGATCATCCAGATAAGGCTGCGCCCGCGCGCGCATCGGCTCGAGCTCCGCGATGACTTTCTCAATGACCGGCTGCTTGCACTCGAGGCAACCGATGCCGGCGCTGCGGCACCCGTTCTGTACCCAGGTACGCGTGTCATCGTTGGAATACAGACGATGGAATTGCCAGACCGGACATTGCTCCGGATCACCCGGATCGGTGCGTTTCACGCGGGCCGGATCAGTGGGCATCGTACGAATTTTTTTGGTGATGACATCAGGACTTTCCCTGAGCCCGATTGCATTGTTGTACGACTTCGACATCTTCTGTCCATCCAACCCGGGCAGTTTCGAGGCCTCGGTGAGCAGCGCGGCGGGCTCCGGCAAGATCACCCGCCCGCCCCCTTCCAGATAGCCAAGCAGCCGGTCGCGATCGCCTTTGCTGATGTTCTGCAGTTCCTCGACCAGCGAGCGCGCCGATTCGAGCGAACTCGCCTCGCCCTTTTCCTGATAGCGCGTGCGCAACTCGAAGTAAAGCTTGGAGCGCTTGCTGCCCATGCGCTTGGCCGCGGCCTTCGCCTTGTCTTCAAATCCGGGTTCCCGGCCGTAGAGATGATTGAAGCGCCGGGCCACTTCGCGCATCAGCTCGATATGCGGAACCTGATCTTCGCCCACCGGCACGAAGGCCGCGTGATAGATCAATACGTCGGCCGCCTGCAGCAGCGGATAGCCAAGAAATCCGTAAGTCGACAGATCGCGGTCAGCGAGCTTTTCCTGTTGATCCTTGTAGGTCGGGACGCGCTCCAGCCAGCCAAGCGGCGTCACCATCGACAAAAGCGTATGCAGCTCAGCATGCTCCAGGACGCGCGATTGCACAAAGAGCGTCGAGAGCGCCGGATCGATGCCCGCGGCCAACCAGTCAATCACCATGTCCATGGCGTTGCGCCCGATGACTTCCGGTTCCGCATAATGGGTGGTGAGGGCGTGCCAGTCGGCGACAAAGAAAAAGCAGGGATGCTCGCTTTGCAACCGCACCCAATTCTTGATGGCGCCATGATAGTGGCCAAGATGCAAGGGACCGGTCGGACGCATCCCTGAGACAACACGATCGGCAAACATTGTTTCGTCAGGCTCCTAGCCTAAGCAGATGCACAAAGGCCTGCCCGGCGCCGTTCAAAAGAGGATCGAGAATGCCCATCTGCATATGCGCGATCATCACCACCAACAGAATTGGAAATCCGTACGGCTCCAGCCTTGCGTAGTTGCTGGCCCACTTATCAGGCAGCAGGCTCAACGCAATACGACCGCCGTCCAACGGCAGGATCGGCAACAGATTGATCATCATCAGAATCAGGTTGACGACGATCCCGGCGGTCGCCACCGCAACCAAGTATTCGCTACCTGATGCGCCCAGCAGATTCAGCAAGACACCCCACACGATCGCTTGGATGAGGTTCGCGGCGGGGCCTGCCGCTGCAACGAAAGCCATGTGCACCTTTGGATTGCGCAGCGCATGAAAATTCACCGGCACCGGTTTTGCCCAGCCAAAGAGGAACCCGGGTGTGCCCGCTGCGGCCGCGCCGATTAGCATGACCAATGGCACGATGACAGTCCCGATTGGATCGACATGCCGCAACGGATTCAGACTTACTCGCCCGAGCCTGAAGGCAGTGAGATCACCGCACCGCTTGGCAACATAGCCATGCGCCGCTTCATGGAAGGTAATCGCCAGGACGAGCGGAATCGCATAGACCGTAAGCGACTGGACCAGCTGATCGATCAGTTCCATCAGACGACGGCAGGACCTACGACAATGAACTCACGGCAGGACCTATCAAAGCAGCGTAGACAGGCGAAGCAAATCGGGGATTCTAGCAAACTCATGCGCATTCTCGTTTCTTGATCATCACATCATTGCTCGAATAATGCGATCGAACCATTGCCGACGCGGGTGATGACCGGCTGTTCACCGGTGAGCTCAACAACGGTTGTTGGCGTCGTACCGCAGCTCCCCGAATCGATCAGCAGGTCGATGAGCTTACCCAGCTGCGCCTCGACTTCCATCGCATCATCAAACGGTTCGTCAGCGTCAGGCAAGGTCAGGGTGGCGGAAACCAGCGGTTCGCCAAGGGCGGCAAGCAGCGCTTGCGCGACACCGTGATCGGGTATCCGCACGCCGATGGTCTTGCGGCTGGCATGCAGCACGCGCTTCGGCAATTCGCGCGTAGCTTGCAGAATGAAGGTGTAGGGCCCGGGCGTCAGAGTTTTGATCAGCCGAAAACGCACGTTATCCACCCGCGCATAGGTGCCGAAATCCGACAAGTCCCGGCACATCAATGTGAGGTGATGCTTCGCATCGATGCGTCGGATCTTTCTCAGGCGCTCCAGCGCATCGCCCGCGCCGATCAAACAGCCAAGCGCATAGCAGGAATCGGTGGGATAGACGATCACGCCACCCGACCGCAAAATGTCGACGGCGCGCGTGATGAGGCGCGCCTGCGGATTCTGCGGATGGATGGACAACAGGAGCGCCATGGCGCGATCGATTGAGTGATGTGGGCGGATCGACTCAGCCGAATTGGGTCCAGACCGGCGTCACCGTGGCCGGGAGTGCCGGCAATAGACCTAAATCGAAGCGCGCCTCTTCCGGGCTATGGAAATCAGAGCCGCGCGAGGCGAACAGGCCATGCGCCCGGCAGAGCAATGCAAAATCGTTGGTCTGGTCAATGGAGTGACTTGCTGTCACCACTTCGATCGCCCCGCCACCGCATGTTTTGAATTCAATGATCAAGCGAACCAGTTGCTCGCGGGAAAGCTTGTATCGCCCCGGATGGGCCAGCACGGCAACACCGCCGCTCGCACGAATCCATGCCACCGCCTCATCCAGGTTGGCCCATTGATGCGCGACCCATCCGGTGCGTCCCGGCGTCATGTAGCGCTGGAAGACATCGCTAAAATGGCGCGCATAGCCTTTGGCCACCAGGAACCGGGCGAAATGGGTGCGGCCAACGAGGTCCGGATTGGCGGCGAATGCATAGGCGCCCTCGAGGCTGTTATCGATGCCTGCACCAGCTAACTGATCGGCAATCTTCGCAGCTCTCATACGACGGGAATGGCGAACCCGCGCTAGGCCGCGGACCAGTTCAGCATACTGGGGATCAATATTGAGCCCGACGATATGAATCGTTTGAAAATTCCAACTGACGGAGATTTCCACGCCGTTGAGGAAGCGCATGCCGGCCGCCAGCGCCGCATCACGTGCCTCATCCAGACCTTGCACCGAATCATGATCGGTCAAGGTCCAGAGGGACACGCCGTTCGCCGCAGCGCGCCTGGCTACGTCACCCGGTCGCATCGTGCCATCAGAAACCACGGAATGACAATGAAGATCAGGATTCAATCGGTGCGATCATGAAAGGACTGGCGATGCGGCCATCACGAGCAGCCGCCATCAAGATGAAAAGGTTAGCATGGGGCCGCTTATAAACCCTTGAATGGCAAGGGCCCGGCACGGAAAAAGTCCTCGATAGCCGCAACGAGAAGCGCGGGCTGGTCGTGATGGATCATGTGACCGGCGGCAGGGATTTCCACCTCCGTCAACTGACGGAACGAGCGCTTACGGGCGGCCATGGCCGCATCATCGAGCCCAATTCGCTTCAAAGTCTCTGTTTCCCGACCGGTCACCCAAAGCACCGGCGCCGTGATCGCTTGCCAACAAGCCATTGCTTCTTCCAGGCGATATAGATTGGCGTTCACGCGTTTGTGGGTCGGATCGCTGCGGAGCGCAACCCGCCCATCAGAGCGAGAATACCCCCAGTGTGGCGCGAGGAAGCTCGCACGCTCCATCGTCAAGCGGGGATTGTCAGTCCGCAAGCGGGCGGCCAGTTCCTCGAACGACGCATAGTCCCGAAACCGTTGCGGCGTTTTGAGTTCGTCCAGCCACCTGGCATAGCGGATCGGCGCCTGATCGGGCGTCGCGCCATGCATCCCAAACCCTTCCACGTTCACCAACCTCGCAATCCGCGTCGGACGAATGCCGGCGAACATCGATGCGACATTGCCGCCCATGCTGTGACCTACCAGTGCCGCCGGTAACGCGGGCGAGTAATGATCGAGCAAGGCCTCCAGATCGGCAAAGTAGTCGGGAAACCAGTAGGTATCAAGATCGCACCACGCCGACTCGCCAAAGCCGCGCCAATCGGGGGCGACGAATCGAAAATTGCCGCCGCATGCATCGATCACGAATTGAAACGACGCGCCGACATCCATCCAACCATGCAGCAACATGACGAGCGGGGCATCGGGCGAGCCCCACTCATTGCAGTGATAGCGTAATCCGCGTATCGACAAATACTGCGACCGGCGTTCTTTCACGCGAGGTTCCTTCACGAAATTTCCGTAGCAAGCGGCAAACGACCGATGATGGACTGTCTCCGTTGCATGCAGCAAGGGAGGGGCCGCATGGTATCAGTCAGCATGCGGCGCAACGCGCGAGGTGACCAAGAAGAAACCTTCCGGCTGTTACCATCGGCGCATTCCTATTCAGCGCGGAGCTGGTCGCATGCCCCATTTTTCGCTCGGTGATCGCAAGGTCTCGTTCGCCACCAACAACTGGTTTATCGCTTACAACGCAACGGTCGTCGGCACGGTGCGCATCGGCGATGATGCCAATCTTTGGTTCAACGTCGTCGTGCGCGGCGATACCGAACAGATCACGATCGGTGATCGCTGCAATATTCAGGATGCCTCGGTCCTGCATGCGGACCCCGGCATGCCTTTAACGCTCGGGGCCGGTGTGAGCGTCGGCCATATGGCGATGCTGCATGGCTGCACGGTGGGCGATGGATCACTGATCGGCATCAACAGCGTCGTCATGAACCGCGCGCGGATCGGCAAGCAGAGTATCGTGGGCGCCGGCACCCTTGTGCCGGAAGGCAAAGAGTTTCCCGATGGCGTGTTGTTGTTGGGCTCGCCCGCCAAGGTGGTGCGCAATGTGCGCCCCGATGAAATCGCGTGGATCGCGGGCATCGCCACAGGCTATGTCAATCGCTCGCATCAATATCAGCGGGAATTCAAGGAAGGCTAGTAGACCTTACGGTCTTGGCGCCGTGCGCTGTGCATCGCCCAGATAACGATCGAGCACGGCGCGACTTTCGGCAATCAGCAGCGCCATTCGCTCGACGAGGCGCGGTCCGTGGCCAAGCAATTGCGCATCGGTCTGTGCACGCATCGCCGCGCACCATTGCATGATGCGCACCGCACCGATATTGCCGGATGATCCCCCGACCGCGTGCAGCGCGTCCCCCAACCCCGGGAGATCGCCTGCAGCCACCGCGCTATGCAGCACGCGCAGTTGTTCTTCGGCATCCTCTAAAAGCCTGCAACAACTTTCTCCAGGAAATGCGTTCCGGGCGCGAGCTGTTCGAGGGATTTCAGCTTGTTAAGATCGATCGCATCCGGCACGGATGCGAATGAGGCAATGGCACTGTCCGGATGACCGGGCCCGCTCATCGGCTGTGCCCCAAACCGGTCTATCTGGGGGCCATGCGAATGGCCCCATCCAGGCGGATGGTCTCACCGTTCAACATTTCGTTTTCCACGATCTGTCTGGCGAGCATCGCGTACTCTGCCGGCCGGCCAAGACGCGACGGAAACGGCACCTGCTTGCCAAGTGAATCCTGAATCTCTTTCGGCAGGCCCTTCAGCAGCGGCGTCTCGAATATGCCGGGCGCAATCGTGCACACACGGATGCCGTCGCGCGACAGGTCACGTGCAATCGGCAAGGTCATGCCGACAATCCCGCCCTTCGAGGCTGAGTAGGCCGCCTGCCCGATCTGGCCATCAAACGCGGCCACCGATGCCGTGTTGACGATCACACCGCGCTCGCCCGCCGCATTCGGTTGCCCCTTGACCATTTGGGTCGCGGCCAGCCGGATCATATTGAAGGTGCCGATCAGATTCACCTGAATGACCCGACTGAACGCAGCGAGATTATGCGGCCCGTCTTTGCCGACGGTTTTCTCGCCCACCGCGATGCCTGCGCAATTGATGAGCCCTTGCAACGCGCCGAATTCCTTGATCGCCGCCTGCACCACAGCCTGTCCATCGGTTTCGCTGGTCACATCGCACTTGACGAAGCGCGTGGCGGCGCCAAGTTGGGCGGCGAGCGCTTGCCCGCGCTCGGCCTGCACATCGGCAATGACGACTCGAGCACCGCTTTCGACCAGCATCCGGGTCGTCGCTTCGCCCAATCCAGAGGCCCCGCCGGTGACGATAAACACACTATTTTGGATCTGCACTGCTTCGCCCCCTCGAATTGAGATCGCGCGGCACGGCGCCTACGCTGTGGCCATCGTCATCGTGCGAGCAAGCCGCCGACGCTTCCAGATCGCGATCAATAGGCCAACGATCATCACGACAATAGGCATGAACGCAATATTGAACACCTTGGTCCAGAATTGCAGCGCCTCGCTGTCAGCACGCAGATCGCGCCGCACTTCCTTCAGTTCTTTGCGCGTATCGACGACCCGCTTTCTGAAGTTATCGACCTCTTGCTGCTGCTCGGGCGTGAGTTGCGACTTCGCTGCAGGATCGGCTTTCTGTCCAGGCGGCGGCTTCTTTTCCAGCGCGGCGAGCTTTTCCTTGGTTTGATTCAGATTGTCTTCCAGCTCTTTCAACTTGCCAAGATAGACTTGCTGCGCTTCGGCTTCCATCCGCTTCACAACGGTAAGGGGCCGTGCCGCAACCGACCGGCTCGCCAAGTTGATGAGCGATGGGTCACCGGCCATTTGCTCAACGACCGCTTGAAACAACGGCAGATTGCCATTCGCCGGAATGACGATGCGCCGGCCAAACATCTCCTGAATTTGCACTGCGGCGCCATCTTGCAAGAAGTCGCTGTCGGCGAACAGCACGACGGTATTCACTTCGGCCGCCTCTTTCAACCGATTCGCATCGCTCGCGGCAGCTGGTTTGGCGGACTTTGCGTCCGCCTTGGTGGTGCCCTTCTTATCGTCCTTTTTATCGGCCTCTTTCACCGGCCGACCATCCGGAAAGGCCGTCTTGAACTTGCCCGACACCTTGATCGCCACCGACAACTCCTTGCCACCCGCGGTAAAGCTGCTGATGGCCTCGCGTCCGCGCTTGTCGGCACCGGTCGCCCCATCGATCAACTGCGAATTTTTCGATGACTTCAACAGCACCGTCTGCGTCAAACCCTCAACCAGTTGCCCGCTGAATGCACCGGCCATCGGAATGAGCGAGTTGGGAATGAGGCTCGTCGCGACATCGGTGCGATTGATGTACGGACCGTCGAGAGCGAGCACCGTCGGCATCATGCGTTGGCCCTGGCCCGCCGCATTCTCAAGATCGAGCACGATTTTGCTCGTATCCATTTCCAGACCCCATGCCTTGAACAGTTTATCGAGGGATGATGAAGTACCACCTTGAAACTGCGGCATGCCCGGGATCTGATCGAGATACGCATGCGGATCGACAAATGCGATCAACCGGCCACCACGCAAGATGAATTGATCAATCGCATACTGCGCCTGATCGGAGATCCCGCGCGGATGGATGACAAGGAGCGTCTTGATCTCGGGTTTGATCTCTTCCACATCGAGGCTGACCCGCTCCACTTTGTAGTCTTTTTCCATCTCGCTGTAGAAGATCTGCGGTGGTTGTGGCGCGCCCTGCCCCATCATCGCCGCCATCGGATTACCGGTCACCGGCAGCGGTGTCATGACGCCGATGACAGGCTTCTCTTTGGTGGCGATACGCGTGATGGCGCGGGTGAGGTCGTACTCCATCAGTCGCTCGCGATCCGCCGATAGCAATGGCAGCGCGGATTTCTGATCGCCTTGCACCACCACCAGCCCGAGATAGAAACGATCACCATTGGGCCCGACCTGTCCGTCCACACCATCAACGGTGGCGGCATCTTCGGCATCGGAATCCGGCTGCGGGTTCAGTTTCTCAATGATGACCTTGCCGTTGGCCGCTTGTTTGTACTCGGTCAGCAAATCCTCGGTGCGCTTGGCAAAGGTTCGAACCTGAATCGGGATCGTTTCATCGCCTTGCGTGTAGTAGAACTTGATCGTGACCGGCTCTTTCAAATTGGCAAGCGCCTTCTTGGTACCTTCCGACAAGCTAAATAGCGCGTCACCGGTGAGATCGATGCGCTGTTTGCCAAGACCCAGCACGTAATTGACCAGCACCAGCGCAACCAACACGACGATGACGCCTGCGGATGTATAAAGACCTTTCTTCATGGCTATTCCTGCTCAGTTCTTGCGACGATTGCGCACCAGCACCGCGGTGACAAAGAGCGCAAAGGTCATGATAGATAAAAAGAAGAGCACATTGCGCGAATCGAGGATGCCTTTCTGGAATCCGTCGAAATGGGTGAGCACGCCAAAGGCGGCCACCCGTTCCACATTCGCAGGGCTTGCGTAACGCGCTAGGAGGTCGGTGATCGGCACAAACCCGACCAGGATCAGCGCCAAGCATAGCACTACTGCAACGATGAACGAGACCACCTGATTACGCGTCATGGCCGAAGTCATCGATGCGATCGCCAGGTAGGCCCCGGCGAGCAGCATGCTGCCGACATAACCGGCAACGATCACGCCGTTATCCGGCACACCCAGCAAGTTGACCGTCACCCAAATCGGAAACGTGAGCGCCATCGCGATGCCAAGAAAAATCCACGACGCGAGGAACTTGCCGATGATCGCTTCCCAGGGTGCGATCGGCAAAGTAAGCAGAAGCTCGATCGTGCCGCTTCGCCGTTCTTCCGCCCACATCCGCATGCCGACGGCCGGCACCAGAAATAAGAAGAGCCAAGGCAACCAGCCGAAAAAGCTAGCGAGCGACGCTTCACCCCGTTCAAAGAAGCCACCGAAGGTGAACGTGAAGACACCGGCCAACAAGAGAAAAATAACCAGAAACACATAGGCTACCGGCGAGTCGAAATAAGCGAATAATTCGCGTTTTGCGATCGCCTTAATGGTGTTCAAAGCACTCATGAAATCCTCTTCAATCCGAGATTAGGCGTGCGTTATGACTTGGCGACAGTCGCGGGCGTATCCGGACGCGTGAGCAAGCGAAATACATCATCCAGACGCCCCTCTTCGGTCTGCAATCCATCGATCGCCCAACCCGTGGCGGAGAGGCCTTTCGTAATGACCGCGGCGAGCGCACCGTTCATGCTGCCCTGCTGTGGATAAGCGCGGACCGTCGTGCAGTCTTGCTCGGTGGCGACCAACTCGGCCCGCGCCACACCTGGCACGCGACCCAAGGTATCGGTCACGGCTTGCGACGCAGCGCCACGCACCATGACCAACACCGCCCCGGCGCGATCCGACTTCGCTTTCAGCTCACTTGGCGTGCCATTGGCAACCATGCGGCCACGATCGATGATGATCGCGCGCGTACACACCGCCTCGACCTCTTCCAGAATATGCGTAGAGAAAATGATCGCCTTATTGGGACTCATTCTCCGGATAAGCGAGCGGATCTCATGCTTTTGATTCGGATCGAGACCATCGGTCGGCTCATCCATGATAAGCACTTCCGGATCATGCAGGATCGCCTGGGCGAGGCAGGTCCGGTGCCGAAAGCCTTTCGACAAAGTGTCGATCGACTGATACACCACCGATCCGAGCGAACAGAGTTCAATGGCGCGGTGCACCGCTTTTTTCTTGGCATCACCGCTCAAACCGCGCATTTCGGCGGCCCAGCCAAGAAAACTATTGACCGACATATCGGTATAGGTCGGCGCAGATTCCGGCAGATAGCCGATGCGACGTCGCGCATCGATCGGCTGCGCGGCGATATCGAAGCCGCACACACTCACGCCGCCCGCATCAACCGGAATGAATCCGGTAATCATTCGCATCGTCGTGGATTTCCCCGCCCCGTTGGGTCCGAGAAATCCTAGAACTTCCCCACGCTCAACGGCAAACGATAAATCATCGACCGCCCGCTTCGGGCCAAAAGTCTTGGTCACGTGATCGACTTTGATCAAGGCTCGCCTCCATTTACTATTAGATTTAAGAAGTTCGGATTAGGTGACAGCCGGTGAGCCGCGGTGTCTCGGTGTGTTGCCGAAGGCCCCAACGGTTCCATGTCGTATCGACGCTGTCAGCGACCTTCGCACGTCCGTCTGTCCCACCCCATTTCGGGCAGCGTCACAAGCGTTCAGCTAAGGTCAACCCCGCATTTTACGCCGGTCTAGGCATTCGCATCCATTTTCCTTTTTGGCGAGGCCAAGGTTGCGCGCCGACACCGTATTCATGGATCACTGCATTCCAAATAAACTTATGCCATGAACGCGTATGGACGGAGTACCGCGAATCGCATAAAATCCCAGGTTCATTAATCAAGAGGAATGGCGATGACTCACGTCGTTACCGAGACGTGCATCAAGTGCAAGTACACCGACTGCGTGGATGTCTGCCCGGTCGATTGCTTTCGCGAAGGCCCGAACATGCTGATCATCGATCCGGATGAGTGCATCGATTGCGCCGTCTGCATTCCGGAATGTCCGGTCAATGCAATCTATGCGGAAGAAGACGTGCCTGCGGATCAGCGCGATTTCACGGCGCTCAACGCCGAGCTGTCCAAAGTGTGGCCGTCGATCACGGAAACGAAAGTAGGTCCGCCCGATGCCGACCAATTCAAGGATATGAAGAACAAGCGCGGACTTCTGGAACGCTGACCGTTCGCTGACCGAATCAAGCGATCGCCCGCGCGCTCCCCTGCTATGTCTTCTCTCGATGTGGCGCTCGGCCGGTTCGGTCTGGCGTTCAATGATCTCTACTCGCAGGCAGGCCTGGCGCGACTGGACGAACGCTTTCTAGCGTTTCTCACAACCGCCGATGACGGCCTCGCCCAGCAGTTAAAGAACGCGCGCACCAAGTCAGCCGACCTGGCGGCCAAAGACGAATCGGCGCTGATCCTGGCGGTCGCGCCGCTTCTTGAGCGTTTTCTTTCGCAGCTGTTCGGCATCACGAGCGAATCGCTCGCGCTCGCCGCCCAACACGATGCGCTGGCGCCGCTTTACGAAGTCAAACGCGCGTTCGTGCAACGCAAGGCCGGCGCCAAATACAAACCCGATCAGGCCGCCACCTTCGATGGGCCGGCGCTCGAAGCAGCCCTTGCAAAGGTCTTCGGCGAACCCTTTTCCGAGCAGAGCTTTGCGCGTCAGGTGAGCACCTGGCTGCAAGACGAAACCAGCCATGCGGCTGAGCTCGATCTTGCAATGCGTTACGCCTCCTGGGCGCTCAACACCGCGGCCGGTCGCCAACGCAATCACGCGGGCGTGCTCTTCAAGGTACCGCAGAAGGTCGATCCTCTGAATCTGGTCAAGCATCATGACCAACGGGACGAAGGCGGCGTCACCACACACCGCATCGAAGACGGTCACATCCGGCAACGTGCCGCCAACGGCTTCAAGCTCACCGACGAGGGTACCGATCTCGTCGGCGCGTTGGATCACATCAACTACTGCATCTGGTGTCATAAGCAGGGCAAGGATTCCTGCTCGACCGGCCTCAAAGAGAAAGCCAATCCCGCGGCGCCGCAGCAAATCGTCTTCAAGAAAAGCCCGTTCAACGTCACGCTGGCCGGTTGTCCGCTGGAAGAAAAGATCTCGGAGTTCCATTCCGCCAAGGCGAGCGGCCTGTCGATGGCAGCCCTTGCGATCATCACCATCGACAATCCGATGGCCGCAGCGACCGGGCACCGCATCTGCAACGATTGCATGAAGGCCTGCATCTACCAGAAACAAGAACCCGTCAATATTCCGGAGGCCGAAACCCGCACCTTGAAAGATGTGCTGGAACTGCCCTACGGCTTTGAGATCTACAGTCTGCTCACCCGCTGGAATCCGCTCAGTATCAAGCGACCAATGCCAACTGCTGCGACCGGACGCAAGGTCTTGGTCGTGGGCTTAGGGCCGGCCGGATTTTCCCTTGCACATCATCTGATGAACGACGGGCACACCGTCGTGGGCATCGATGGACTGAAGATCGAACCGCTCGACGAAGAGTTCTCAGGGGTGCGCCCGGACGGCACGCGCGTCCCGTTCGAGCCGATTCGCGATATCACGATGCTTTATGAATCCCTCGATGATCGGGTGATGGCAGGCTTTGGCGGGGTCGCCGAATACGGCATCACCGTTCGCTGGAACAAGAATTTTCTCAAAGTCATTCGCTTGTTGATCGAGCGACGCGACCAGTTTGCGATGATCGGTGGTGTCCGCTTTGGCGGCACGCTCACCCTCACCGACGCGATGGCGATGGGCTTCGATCATGTCGCGCTCTGTATGGGTGCCGGCAAACCGACCACGCTCGAGATCCCGCATGGTCTGGCGCGTGGCGTGCGCACTGCCTCCGACTTTCTCATGGCATTGCAACTGACCGGCGCGGCGAAAGAAGAATCGCTTGCCAATATGCAACTGCGTCTGCCGGTCGTCGTGATCGGCGGCGGCCTCACCGCGATTGATACCGCCACCGAGTCGCTGGCCTACTATGTGGTGCAGGTCGAGAAATTCCTGCATCGCTATGACACGCTGGCCGCAGAAATCGGCGAGGACGCCATTCGCGAAAAATGGGACGGCGAAGAGCGCGAGATCGCCGAAGAGTTTCTCGCCCACGGCCGCGCCATCCGTGTCGCGCGGGCCAAGGCCAAAGCAGAACATCGCGTACCCCGCATCGTCGAACTCCTGCAAAGCTGGGGCGGCGTGGCGATCGCCTATCGGCGCCGTCTGATCGACAGCCCGTCCTACACGCTGAATCATGAAGAAGTCGAGAAGGCCCTGGAAGAAGGCATCACCTTCATCGAGGGCCTGTCGCCGCTAGCGATCGAGGTGGATGGTTACGGCGCGGTGAGCGGCATCCGCTTTGCAAAGCAAGCGCTTGGCGCTGATGGCAAGTGGGCTGCCGCAGGTGAACATCGGCTGCCCGCCAATACCGTCTTCGTCGCGGCCGGCACCCAGCCCAATACCGTGTTGGCGCGGGAAGACGCGCCGCATTTCGTGCTGGACGGCAAATACTTTCGCGCCTGCGACGAAGCCGGTCAACCGATCAAACCGCAGTTTTCGATCTCCAAGCCTGAGCGAGCGGAAGTCCTCTTGTCGATGCAAGCAGATGGGCGTTTTGTGTCTTTCTTCGGCGATTTGCATCCGTCCTATTTTGGCAACGTCGTGAAGGCGCTTGGCTCAACGAAGCAAGGCTTTCCGGTGATTTCGCGCGTGCTGGCGAAGCGCCCGCCTGCGCTGCCTCTACCGGCGACCGAGTTCATCGGCACGATCAATCGACAACTGCGTGCGACCATTCACGCCGTTAATCGATTGACGCCAACCATCGTCGAGGTGATCGTGAAAGCACCGCTCGCCGCGGACAGCTTTCGTCCTGGGCAGTTCTATCGCCTGCAGAATTTTGAATCGCTCGCCCCACGCGTGGGCAACACCCGCATGCAAATGGAAGGGCTCGCGCTCACCGGTGCGTGGGTCGATCGTGAGCAAGGGCTCGTCTCCACCATCGTGCTGGAAATGGGCGGTTCCTCCGATCTTTGCGCCACGCTCGTACCCGGCGAACCGGTCATCCTAATGGGCCCCACCGGTACGCCGACCCATATTGCATCCGGCGAAACCGTTCTTCTCGCCGGAGGCGGCCTAGGGAATGCGGTGCTGTTCTCGATTGGGCAGGCATTTCGTGCCGCGGGTTCCAAGGTGCTTTATTTCGCCGGCTACAAGAAAATCATCGATTGCTATAAGAAAGCCGACATTGAGGCGGCCGCCGACGTCGTGGTGTGGTGCTGCGACGAAGAGCCGGGCTTCCAACCCGAGCGCCCACAGGATCGCGCGTTTGTCGGCAACATCGTGCAAGCGATCGAAGCGTATGCATCCGGACGCCTCGGCCGCTCTGCTATCGATTTGCGTGAAGTCGATCGAATCATCGCCATCGGCTCGGATCGGATGATGGCCGCAGTGGGACGCGCGCGACACAGCGTGCTGGAGCCCTACCTGAAGCCGCATCACTTCGCGATCGGTTCGATCAATTCACCGATGCAATGCATGATGAAAGAAATCTGCGCGCAATGTCTGCAAGCGCATAAGGATCCGGCGACCGGCAAAGTCACCTATGTGTATTCATGTTTCAACCAGGACCAACCGCTCGATTGCGTCGATTTCGGCGTCCTGGCTGATCGCCTGAAGCAAAATTCGTTGCATGAGAAGCTGACCGCACAATGGATCCGCCATTGCCGGCCGGGATTGAAGCGCGTGCGAACGGCTGTGTAGGCTAGGAAACCGACCATGGACATCCAACTTGATGGCAAGGTCGCACTCGTAACGGGTGCTTCATCCGGGCTTGGTGAGCGCTTCGCCGCCGCGCTTGCAGAATCCGGCGCACGCGTGGCGCTCGCGGCGCGTCAACTCGACAAGCTCGACGCACTGCGCGCCACCATCGTCAAAGCGGGCGGCGCTGCGTTTCCGATTGCTCTCGATGTCACCAAGGTTGCGGAGATTGAGCCGGCCGTGGAACGGATTGAGCGCGAATTCGGCCCGATCGACATTCTCATCAACAACTCAGGCGTGTCAGTACAGAAGCGATTCGGCGACTACACTGAGGCCGACTTCGATTTCATGATGGACACTAACGCTAAAGGCGCCTTGTTTGTCGCGCAATCGGTCGGCCGGCGCATGCTCGCCCGTGGCCAGGGCCGCATCATCAACATCGCCTCGGTCGCCGCGGTGAAGGTGGTGCCAGGCATCGGTGCCTACGGCATGACCAAAGCCGCCGTCGTGCAGATGACCAAAGGGATGGCCGTCGAATGGGGGCGGCGCGGCGTCAATGTGAATGCCATCCTGCCCGGTTATATCGAAACCGGCATGAACCGCGACTATTGGGCCACCGAAGGCGGCAAGAAACTCGTCAGCCTGCTACCCCGCAAACGGGTCGGACAACCGAGTGACCTCGACGGCCTGATCGTCTACCTCGCATCGGACGCTTCGCACTTCGTGAATGGGGCGATCATTTCGGCCGATGATGGAATGGCCGCGGCGTAGGTACCTACCGTTCTTCCGCCAGCTGCTTCGCGAGGTCGGGCGCTGACGTTCGCAAGCGCTCGGCGATCGCATTCCGCTCATCTATCCGCCCCTCGGCGGTCGCGATCAGCCCAAGGCCATACCAGGCCAATGGCTGGTCCGGATTGAGCCGCAGGGATTCCCGGTAGACCAGCATTGCGGACCGGAAATTGCCCTGCTCCCGGTGTAATTCACCCAGCATGAAGAAGGCCACCGGCGACTCACGCTATACCTGAATAGATCTCTACAACGTATTGATTTATTTATTTTTATTTCCGTATTTTCGTTCGGCTTCGGCGAGCCTGAACCAGCCTTCGAGATCAAGTGGATTGAACTGGACCGTCCCCGCATAAGCGGTCGCGGCTAGAGGCCAGCGCCCTAGTTGCTCATGCGCATAACCCTTCACCAGCCACCACTCGGGCCGGCGCGCGTCCTTGATAAGCGCCTCGTCAGCGATGGTGAGGATGCCCGTCCAATCGCGTTTGGCTTCGAGCGCCGCCAAGCGCTCCTGCACCGGCGTCTCCAGCCCCTTGAGGTTGGCGAGAAAACCGGAATGGTGTCATCCGGGATCAACGACCAGAGGAGCTGCTGTGGCAGAGTGCAACCAGCCACGACAATCGCGCCGAATACTGCAAGGAGACGACACACGAGCTCGCTTACCTCAGACAGGGCAGCATCCCCTCAATCGCCCGTCTGATACACGTAGGACTTCTGCTTCACGCGCGATGCCTGACCGCGGGCCAGCTCATCGCGATCGAGCGTCTTGTCCCACCACAGCGCACGGCCTTTGCGTTGTTCGAGGACAATCTGCGGCTTCGCATCCAGCAGTTCCCGCATCATCTTGGTCAGATCGGATTCGTAGTGTTTGCGAAAGAAAACCATGGGGCTCCGGGGCAGTCGCTATCGTCAGCATGCATTATAGGGCGCGCGCTCGCCGGCTACCCGCTTTCCCGCTGTATTCATTCATTGCCGAAGGAATGATGCTGATGTCGCACCCGCTTCGCTATTCGCTGCTCTCGATCAATGACCATCATCCGCGTCTGCCCCGCACCGTGCCTGAGCTCTACGAACAGGTGATGCAGAACGGCGAACTCGCGGAACGCCTGGGCTACGACACGTTCTTTTGTGCCGAGCATCATTTCCATGAATACGGCGTGGTGCCTGATCCGGCCGTGCTGCTCTCAGCCTTGGCGCAGCGCACACGACGCATTCGGCTGGGCACCGCGATTTCTGTTCTCACCTTTCACGATCCAAGGCGCATCGCGGAAACCTATTCGATGCTCGATATGATGAGCGGTGGGCGGCTGGTTTTTGGCGTCGGCTCGGGTTATCTCAGCCATGAATTCACCGGCTTTGATCGCGATCCCAAAGAAAAGCGCGACCGCTTCAATGAAAACCTCGATCTGGTGAAGCGCCTCATGGCGGGCGAAACGATCACCTATCAGGGGCAGTTCTCAAAGAGCGAGAAGGTCGTCCTCAACGTCTTGCCGTATCAGGGCCGCGTGCCGCCGATCCATGTCGCGGCGCTGGTCCGCGCGGGCGCCTACCATGTGGGCAAGCAAGGCAACCGGATCTTTACCGTTCCCTATGCCAGTTGCAAGAACTTCGTCGAAATCGGCAGCATGATGGACGAATACTGGCGCGGCCGCGCCGAAGCCGGCCTTACCGCCGATGATGATGACCACATCGTCACGCTCCATACCTATGTAGCACGCACCGATGAAGAAGCCAAAGCGCAATGCAAAGCGGCCTACGACCTCTATGTCGACACGCGCCTCTACGCCGCCAAGCATCAATACGACGACATCATCGCCAACGGCATCTGCCTCTTCGGTTCGGTGGAGACGGTGACGGAGAAGGTCTGCCAGTTGCACGCCATGGGCGTGCGGCATATCGCCACGCTACAGAATTTCGGTGCGCTACCACCCACGCTGGTGGAACGCTCGATGGAACTCTTCGCGAATGAAGTGATGCCCGCGGTCGCCAAGCGCGTTGGGACGAAGGCGCGCGCCGCTTAGCGCAACACCGTTGATCGCTATTGGGCGGATTCGCTTCAACCGGCGCCGTTGGGCAAGATTCTTTACACCCGCTGAGGACAGCCTGATAATGGTTCTCCATCGGGTGCTGTCAATGTCTGGGCCGACATCGCACCAAATTGGTTGAACAAAGCTCGGGGAGACACAGGTTGCGCAATTGGATTGGGCGTGTCGTTGGCGGCATTGCCTTGCTAGTCGTAGCTGCCATTGCCGTCGCGCAGTATCCCGCGAAACCGATCACGATCATCGTGCCATTTCCAACCGCCACGGCAAGCGATCTGATCGCCCGCATCCTCGCGACGGAATTGAGCTCGGCAATGGGGCAGCCCGTCGTGGTCCAGAACCGGCCCGGTGGCAATAGTGCAATCGGCGCGGCAGCAGTGGCATCCGCGCCGCCCGATGGCTACACGTTGTTATTGGCCACCGCAGGGACGGTCGCACTTCCTGCATTGGTCAAATTGCTACCCTATGACACCCTCCAGGACCTGGTGCCGATTTCGACGCTGAGCCGCTTCGCGTTGTTCCTCTACATCAATGCGGAGCTGCCAATCCGGACGTTGCCCGAACTGTTTGACTATGCGCGCGCCAATCCGGGCAAACTCAATTACGCAACCGGCAATCCGGTCGGTATCGCAGCAAGCGCCCAACTATTCAGCCTGGCTGGCAATCTGCGTCTCGTGCACGTGCCCTACAAAGGGGAGCCCGCCGGCGTGCTCGATCTGGCTGCGAACCGCGTGCAGCTGATGTTCTCAACGCCCTCGTCGGCCGACACCTTCGTCAAGACCGGCAAGGTGCGGGTGCTTGCAACGAACTTGCCACAGCGCGCTCCGTTCGCGCCTGATGTGCCCAGTGTCAACGAATTCATTCCAAAGTTCTCGATGACAGCCTGGGCCGGCCTGATGGGCCCTAAAGGCATACCGAAGGAAGTGGTCGACCGGCTCTCACGCGAGGTCATGGCCGCCCTCAACCGGCCGCAGACTAAAGAAAAATTCGACCAGTTGCAGTTCATGGGCAACACCTCGACACCCGAGGAATTCAGCGCGTTCTTTAAGGAACAGGTAGACCTGTATTCACGCGTACTCCGTGAGGCCGGCGTCCAGCCGGAATGAATCGAACTGCGGACAGCTCACCATGCCATCATCGTCGACAAAAATCTACTGGCCGATCGGCCTCACCCGCGAAATGCCCGGCCGCACCGGTCAAGGCGCGATGCTCGAGACTTTGCTGGGCGATTACGCGCGCTCTGTGGTTTCGCCGGGCACCGCCGTGACGATCGGGTGGATGCAGAAGACCACCTCATTGCTCTCATCGACATTCCTTGGCATGTTGAACGACGTGTATGTGATCGGCGATATCCTGCAAGCGCAACGCGAGGGCTTTGACGCGGCGATGATCGGACCGCATTGGGACCCGGGCCTCTATGGTGCGCGTGAAGCGGCTTCCATCCCGGTGGCCGGTCCGCTTGAAGCTGCCGTGATGTTGGCGCAAACACTCGGTCGGCGGTTCGCTGTACTTACGGTGCACGAAGGCTATGTGCCGATGATCGAGCGCAATCTGCGCCTGTACGGATGCGAGGCGCGAGCGATTGCTCATCGCCCCGTCCGTCGCTTCGGCATGACGTATGAAAATATCGTGGCGGCCCTCGACGGCAAGAGTGACGCATTCTTGGAGGAATTCACCAAGACTGCCAGGGAATGCATCGCCGATGGCGCCGACGTCATCATTGCCGGCGGACAACTGTTTGGGCCGGTGTTTCAACGCTACCGATATTTTGCCGTACCCAATACCGGTGTGCCGGTCGTGGAAGTCGCGGCATGCGGCCTCAAGATGGCGGAAACACTGGTAGCCCTGAAACGCAACATCGGACTCACCAAAAGTGAACATCCAAATGCGCCGTTTCGTACGCCGCCGGCCGACGCGCTGCAGCAAGCGCGCACGACGTTTGGCGTCGGGTGAATCCTCTAGCACAGATCAGCATAGAACCGATCCTGCAATGATGGCGGGGTTTGGTTTTCCTTTTGCCCCGGATCGCGAACCGATCGCTTCTAGGGTGGTCTGTCGCTAAGCGTCAATCCACCTTTGCTCCAGACTGCTTCACGATCGGCCGCCACCGCGTAACTTCGTTCTTCAGAAACGCGCCGAATTCGGCGGGACCGCCGCCGACAATGGTGACCCCCATGCCGTCGAGCGTCGACTTGGTGTCGGTCGCCTGCATCGACGCGGCGATCGCCGCGTTCAGCCGGTTCACGATCGCGGCGCTCGTACCCGCCGGGGCCATAATCCCCGACCACACCAAAACTTTGAAGTCGCGGAAGCCCGCTTCGGCGAAGGTCGGCGTATTGGGCAGTTGCGGCGAGCGCGCCGCGTCGGCCACGCCGAGGACTCTAACCTTGCCACTCGTGATGAACGGCAACGCACCGATGCGATTCGTGAACATCATGGGGATCTGGCCGCCAGCGAGATCGGTCATCGCCGGCGCGCCACCTTTGTACGGGACATGCACGATGTCAATCCCTGCCATCATCTTGAACATCTCCGCGGCCAGATGCTCGGACGATCCGGCGCCACCCGATCCATAACTCAGCTTGCCGGGATTACCCTTCGCGAAAGCCACGAACTCGGCGATGCTCTTGAACGGCTGCGCGGGATGCACGATCAAGACGCTCGGCACTGCCGTAAGCAGCGACACCGGAATCAGATCGGTCTCCGGATCGTGGGCGAGCTTCGCGTACAGACTCACATTGATCGCGGTGGCCGGCGATGCGAGAAAAAGCGTGTGCCCGTCTGGCGCCGCCTTCGCAACGAACGCCGCGCCGATGTTGCTGCCGGCCCCGGGCTTGTTCTCGACGATCACCGATTGGGCGAGACGCGCCGCGAGCGATTTGGCAAGCACGCGCGTCACCAGGTCGAGGCTACCGCCCGCCGCATACGGCACGATGATGGACACGGTACGTGAGGGATAGGTCTGTGCGTTCGCCGCCGCACCGGCAAATAGCGCTCCGGCAGCCAATACCACGCAGAGCAGTCGGGCAATCCGCGTGCGGGTCGTGGTGTTCGTCATCGTGTCTCCGAAACAGTCCGGTGCGCCTCAACGCAAGAAAGGATAGACCGGCCCATAGAACGATCGCAGTTCCGCGATCTGATTGAGTGGCGGGGCTGCATACGTGGCACGCCGCGAGGTCCAACTGCCACCGCAGAGCGCGCGCATCTTTACCGCGGCCTCACCCATCTTCACGAGCGCGGTCACACCATTTAGGATCGGAATGCCGGCCCGCACCTCATGGATGCGGTCACGTGCAAGTAACGTCATCAGCACGCCCACCGCCGGAATGACGATTTCGGCCCCCTCGTCAACCACCGCTGACGCCGCGGCGAGGAACTCGTCGATCAGCGCACGCCCAGCAGCCGGATTAGCGAATCCCTCGTTCAGATCGACCAGACGATCCACGCTCATGCGGCGTACGCCGACCAGCTTCTCGCGCAAACCGTACCGCGTGATGTTCTCGATAATTTTAGGGGCGTGCTTCGCGTTGCCGGTCACGATCGCGAAGCTGCCCCCCCATCATGTTCGCCAGATGCACGGAGAGCTCACCCAGACCCAGCACCGGCATATCGGTGATCTCGCGCGCTTCGCGCAGACCCGGATCGGCGATGTTGCCGATGAGAAACGCATCGAAGCCTTCATGCGTCGCGCGCTCGACGTTCTCCAGCACCTCACCGGTTTCGATGAATTCCAGATAGCGGTACTGATCGCCTATGCCGCCGCGGCGCTCAATGCCGTGGACCTCGATCGTCGTGCCCGCGTCCTTCGCCGCATCGAGCACCGCACGCAACGCTTCGTTGTAGGCGACCCACGCGGTCGGTCGAGTGAGGCTTTGATACCACAAACGCATGGGGAAATCCTGCCCGTTGGAGAGCCCGCAGTATAACGAGTCGAACGCTGCGCACGCACTCATGTCCGGTCCGCCCAGGATCGATACACTCATGCGACTTCAGCTCGGCTGAGGACCCTTCTCCCCTCCTTTCTAATCCACTGGTAATAATCACAGTTCTGTTAAGTTAAGGAAACGCTGATTAAGCTATTTCTCGCAATCAGTGTGCCCATATATTCAGGGAGTTACGAGGGGGCGATCCCCCTTGTTCAGTTATTCCTTAAATAATTGTAAAACATTATACCGCCCCTCTTGCCATTTTATGAGGACTGTATAAACATACATATCCCGGTGATCGATCCACCGGTCCGGGACGAAGGACCCCGGTTCGCGCAGTCACAGAGGAGAACACATGGAATTCATCCAGGCGCTCAAGTTACTCACCGCCCTTTCCAGTGGCATCAATCCGATCACCGCGGAAGCCTTCCCAGCGGAGAGTCCTTATCAGCATCCAGATATCGTGCGCGCACTCTTTTTGGCGGTCCGCGCACTCGAAGCAGCGCGTGACGAGCCGTCTGTCGCACGTCCTGTCGCCACCCCGGCCACCAGCACCGGTGCACCCAACCGCCCGGGCAAGGCCGGCAAACCTTGGTCGCAGGCGGAAGATGATGAATTGCTGGCCGGTTACGACGCCGGGCAGACTAACGAAGCCCTGGCCGCCACCCATCAGCGCAGCCGCCTGGGTGTCGAGGCGCGCCTCGCCCGCCATGGCAGAGTGCCGATGCCGGCCGGCGTCCGCTCGATGAATGGTCTGCGCACCGACAGCGATCCGCATAGGGCGATGGAAGAGCCATCGCATGCGCCGTACGGTGTTCGCGATGCGGCGCGGGTTGGTTACCGTATTCATGTCTGAAAGAACAGAGAAGGGGTAAAAACCTCCTTCTCCCCGTCACCGGGGGAGAAGGCTGGAATGAGGGGCTCACCCTTCACCTTCACCTTCACCTTCACCCTCACCCTTCACATTCCACAAAATGCCCAACAACGATCTCACCCCACGACAAGCCGAAATCCTCGCGCTGATTCGCGATGCCATCGAGAGCACCGGCTTCCCGCCGACGCGCGCTGAAATCTCCCAGGCTTTCGGTTTTCGCTCACCCAACGCGGCGGAAGAACATTTGCGTGCGCTGGCCCGCAAAGGTGCCATCGAAATCCAAGACGGTGCCGCACGCGGTATCCGACTCACCGAAATGCTGGGCATTCCGCTGATCGGTCGTGTCGCCGCCGGTTCGCCGATTCTGGCTGAAGCCCATATACAAGGGCGCTATCAGATCGATACCGCCTTATTCACTCCGCGCGCCGATTACCTCTTGAAAGTGCGTGGGCTCAGCATGCGAGACGCGGGCATTCTCGATGGGGATCTCTTGGCGGTCCATCGCACGAGCGAAGTGCGCTCCGGGCAGATCATCGTGGCCAGGTTGGCCAACGAGGTCACTGTGAAACGATTGCGACGGCGCGGTTCGATCGTTGAACTCGTGGCCGAAAACCCCGACTTCAAGACCATCACCGTCGATACGCGCGAAGAATCGTTCGCGATCGAAGGTCTCGCGGTGGGCTTGGTGCGCAACAACAAGGTGTTGTAGCGCGTTGTGCCTCACACCGCCTACTGCACCCCTGCCGTATATCCGTCCCCGTGTCTGCCCTCGCGAAACTCCTCGAACATCCCGCCCTGTGGCGGGGCAATACGCTCGCACCGGTGCGCACGGCGAGTGTCGCCTCCGGGTTTCCACGGCTGGATCGCGAGTTGCCAGGGGGTGGCTGGCCAACCGGTGCGCTGACCGAGATTCTCGTCGCTGGGCATGGCATCGGCGAAGTGAGCATGTTGTTGCCCGCGCTCGCGCGATTGTCTAGCGCCGGCCGTTGGCAAATCTGGATCGCCCCGCCGCATGCACCCTATGCGCCTACGCTCGTCCAAGCCGGTATCGCGCTCGCACGGCTGATCGTCGTCACACCGGAACACCAGTGTGACGCCTTGTGGGCCATAGAGCAGGCGTTACGTTCCAGCGTATGCGGTGCCGTGGTGGGTTGGCTGCCCGCTGCAAGGCGCGCTGTTCCCTATGCCGCGCTCCGTCGTTTGCAAGTCGCCGCCGAAGACAACGATGTGGTGGTCCTGCTGTTTCGCCCTGCGGCAGCCGGCCGGGAATCGTCGCCTGCGGTGCTGCGTTTGTCCATCGAGCCGGCTGCAGCGGGGCACCTCACCGTACACATCCTGAAACGTCGCGGTCTGCCTGCTGAAGCGCCCATTCACCTCAACTTGAATCGCCACCATGCTGTGGATCGCCGTCACCCTGCCAAGACTCCCGCTCGAAGTATTCCAACGGGGGAGCCCATCAACTAAAAGCGAGCGCGAGCCATGGATCGTGACCGACGCCCATCGCGTCGGGATCGCGAATGACGTCGCACTTGCCAAGGGCATACGACCCGGCATGGCGCTTTCTGCTGCCTATGCACTCGCCCCATCCATGCATGTCAAACAACGCGACCGCCTGCGCGAGGCCGATGCAATAGAACATCTGGCCGCCTGGGCCGGGCAATTCACCCCCAATGTTGTGCTGGAGAACCAGGCCGGGTTGCTGCTCGAAGTATCGGGCAGCTTGTCGTTGTTTGGCGGTCTTGAGCCGATCATGACCCGCTTGCGTACCGGCATCCTGGCACTTGGCTTCACCGCTTCGATGGCGTGCGCACCGACGGCCCGCGCCGCCTGGTGGCTTGCCTTGAGCGGCAAGGAAACCGTGATCCGGGAACATGATTCTCTGGCAGCCAAACTCGCCGCGCTCTCGATCTATACGCTTGGCTGGTCAAGCGATCAGCTCACCATGCTCACCGCCATCGGCACCAATACCCTGGGTGAAGTCATGGCGCTGCCGCGTGCGGGCTTTGCGAAACGCTTTGGCCGTGCCTTGCTCACCGAACTCGATCAAGCGTGTGGACGCATCGCCGAGCCACGCCGCTTCTTCACGCCACCTGAGCAATTCGAGGCCCGCCTGGAACTGCCGGCTGCCGTCGAAGCCGCGAGCGCCCTTCTCTTTGCCGCCAAACGCCTGTTGACCGAACTGGCCGGGTTTTTGGTCGCCCGGGCGAGCGGCGTGCAGCACTTTGACCTGTTGCTGGAACATGATGATCTGCCACCGACCGTCATCACGATCAATCTTGTTACCGCGCATCGTGATGAACCCCATTTCACGCTGCTGGTCCGTGAACGGTTCGACCGGCTGACCTTGCCCGCACCGGTCTACGCCATCGCCTTGCGCGCCCCCGTGCTCACACCGGTGAGCGGCGTCAATCTCACTCTATTTCCTGACGAGAACGAGGCCTCGACCGACTGGACACGACTGGTGGAGCGCTTACGCGCCCGCCTTGGCGCGGCGGCCGTCCACGGCCTCACCATAGTGGCCGAGCATCGCCCGGAATACGTGGTGCGCGCCGCCGAGCCGGGTACGCAACCGCCGCCACTGCACTTCGGCGAACGGCCGCTATGGCTCTTTACCACGCCACGTCCTCTGCTGGAAATCGATGCCAAGCCGTTCTTACGCGGACGGCTCGCCCTCATGGCGGGGCCAGAGCGCATCGAATCCGGATGGTGGGATGGCAACGATGTCGCGCGCGACTATTTCATCGCGCAAGACGAAGATCGCTCGCTGCTCTGGGTATTTCGGGAACGCAGCGACGCCAGGGGTTGGTTCCTGCAAGGGCTCTTTGCGTAACGCGGATGTCGCGCGCTTTAAGCATCTTGCACCCACCCTATTCCTATGCCGTCCCACCAGCCGCCGCAGTATGCCGAGCTGCACTGCCTCAGCAACTTCTCGTTCCTGCGCGGGGCTTCACATCCGGAGGAACTGGTCGAACGGGCGGCGGCGCTTGGCTACACCGCGCTGGCCATCACCGATGAGTGTTCGGTCGCAGGCGTCGTCCGTGCCCATCTCGCGGTGAGAGATAAAAAACTCCCCATCAAACTTCTCATCGGCACCGAGATTCGTCTTGCTGGTGGCCCCACGCTCGTATTGCTCGCCACCAGCCGCAATGGCTACGGCAATCTTGCTGCGCTCATCACGCGTGGGCGCATGGCAAGCGACAAGGGCAGCTATCTATTGACCCGCGCGGATCTCGATGCCGGAATCGAGGATTGCTTGGCGCTATGGCTGCCCGCCGAGAAGGGAGAAGCGGGAAGGGAAAAGGGAAACGAGAAACGAGAAACGCCAAACAACCAACAACCGTTTAATGGGGAGGCTTCTCAACTACATGCCGACCTCGACACCGCCCGCTGGCTTGCCGCGCACTTTCCCGGCCGTGCCTGGATTGCCGTCGAGCTCCTGCACGCACCCCGTGATCGCGAGCAGTTGCAGCGGCTCCGCGCGCTATCGCAAACCACCGGCCTGCCGTTGGTCGCGGCGGGCGATGTGCATATGCATGTGCGCTCCCGCCGGCCGGTGCAAGACACGCTCACCGCGATCCGCTTGTCCACGCCGATCGCACGATGCGGTCATGCGCTGTTTCCGAATGCCGAACGGCATCTGCGTCTGCGCATGCGATTGGCCAACCTCTATCCAACCGAATTGCTCGATGAGACGCTCCGCATCGCCGCTCGTTGCATGTTTTCGCTGGATGAATTGCGTTACGAGTATCCGAATGAGTTAGTCCCGGCCGGCACAACGCCCGCCGCCTATTTACGCAGCCTCGTCATAGCCGGCATGCGGTGGCGGTATGGCGCATGCAACGAAACCGACAACGCCCCACCCGCTATTCGCACGCTCATCGACCATGAACTTGCTCTCATCACTGAGCTGCGTTACGAGCCGTATTTTATGACCGTGCACGACATCGTGCGGTTTGCGCGCAGCCAAGGGATTCTCTGCCAAGGCCGCGGCTCGGCCGCCAACTCGGCGGTGTGCTATGTACTTGGCATCACCGAGGTCGATCCGTCCCGCATGTCGATGCTGTTCGAGCGCTTCATGTCGCGCGAACGCAACGAGCCGCCTGATATCGATGTCGATTTCGAGCATCAGCGCCGCGAAGAAGTCATCCAGTACCTCTACAACAAGTACGGCCGCGATCGCGCCGCGCTCACTGCCACCGTCATCACCTATCGCGCCAAAAGCGCCGTGCGCGACATCGGCAAAGCGCTTGGGCTCGATCTGGAACAAGTCGATCGTTTATCGAAATCGATGGCCTGGTGGGATGGCCGGCAGGCCTTGCCCGAGCGCATGCAGGAAATCGGCTTTGATCCTGAGAGCCCGGTCATGCTGCAATTGCTGCGCCTGCTCGAAACCCTGGTGAGCTTTCCACGGCACCTGTCGCAGCACACCGGCGGCTTCGTGATCACGCAAGGGCTCCTCACACGGCTCGTACCGATCGAAAATGCCGCGATGCCGGACCGCTCGGTCATCCAATGGGACAAAGACGATCTCGATGCACTGGGGCTCTTGAAAGTGGATGTGCTGGCGCTTGGCATGCTGTCCGCAATCCGGCGCTCGATTGACCTCATCGACGATTTTTATACGCGCCTTGCACCCACTACGCAGCCTGATTGGTACCGGCAATGCCGGCACGAACGGCTCACTGTTGCCGATGTGCCACCTGAAGACCCGGTCGTCTACGCGATGATCCAACGCGCCGACACAATGGGCGTATTCCAGATCGAATCGCGCGCGCAGATGTCGATGCTGCCCCGTCTCAAGCCTAATTGTTTCTTCGATCTGGTCATCGAAGTGGCGATCGTGCGGCCCGGCCCCATTCAAGGGGGCATGGTCCATCCGTATCTGCGGAGACGCAATGGCGATGAACCGGTGAGTTATCCCAGTCCTGCCGTGGAGAAAGTGCTCAAGCGCACGCTGGGTGTCCCCATCTTCCAGGAGCAAGTGATGCAGCTCGCGGTGGTCGCCGCCGGGTTCACACCAGGCGAGGCAGATCAACTCCGCCGGGCCATGGCCGCCTGGCGACGCAAAGGCGGGCTGGAACCGTTCGAGCGCAAATTGATTCAAGGCATGCTCGAGCGCGGCTATACACAAGCATTCGCTGAATCGATTTACCGGCAGATCCTGGGCTTTGGCGAATACGGCTTTCCCGAATCGCATTCCGCCAGTTTCTCGCTGCTCGTCTACCTCTCGGCCTGGATCAAGCGTCACGAGCCCGCGGCCTTTCTCGCCGGATTGTTGAACAGCCAACCCATGGGCTTCTACGCGCCTGCGCAATTGATCCAGGATGCCCGCCGGCATGATGTTGAAGTACGGCCAGTCGATGTGCTGGTAAGCGATTGGGAGTGTTCATTGGAGCTTGCTGACGCCAGCGCCGAGAAGGGAGAAGGGGGAAGGGGGAAGGGGGCAGCGGTGCGGCTCGGTCTTTGCATGGTGCGTGGCCTCTCCAAAGTGGCAGGCGAACGCATTGCGCATGAACGAAAGCGCCGAACATCGGCGCACCCTTCTCCCTTCTCTCTTCTCCCTTCACCGATGTTTCAAAACATCGGTGATCTCGCCACCGCCTCCCAGCTCGACCAAGCCGACCTGAAAGCACTCGCCGCCGCGGGTGCGTTGCGCGGCCTGACGCAACATCGGCGCGAAGCCTATTGGTCGGTGGCGGGCATCGAGCGACATCCCACTGCGATGTTGACGGCCAGCGCAATTAATGAAACGCCCCCGCCCTTACCTGCGCCCACCGAAGGCCAGGAATTGATCGCCGATTACGCAAGCCTTGGGTTCTCGCTTGGCCGGCATCCGCTCGCATTGCTACGCGATCGGTTGCAAGGGCTGTCCCGTGCGAGCGATATTCAAACCATGCCACAGCACCGTCTGGCACGGGCCTGCGGTCTGGTCACCGGACGGCAGCGACCCGACACGGCAGCGGGCATCGTGTTCATTACGCTTGAAGATGAAACCGGCTATGTGAATGTGGTCGTCTGGCCAAAACTCCTGGAGGCCCAGCGCCGCGAGATTCTGGGCGCCCGACTCATGGCGGTCTATGGGGTGATCGATCGCGCGGGCGATGTCGTCCATTTGATCGCCAAGCGCGTTGTGGATCAGAGCGCCTTGCTCGGTCGACTGAATACCCGATCACGCGATTTTCATTAGCCGTGCATCGCATGGGGGATTTGCGCCAAGACCGCCATCTGGGCCTCCCGTTCAACCAATCAGCGGAACAAGGCAATTCAACATTGCAAACCGTGTACCTTGCCACCCGCCAAACTTATTCACAGCTTGCTCTACCGACGAAACTGGCGGAAAGTGTCCCCATGTACACCGATACATGTCGCCTCATTGCAAGCCTGCCGGATCGCCGCCCAAGCGACCATCTGCCAAGTGACTTAGCCATGCTCTTTGAGCGTCTTGGGCGTGGCGAAGGCGATGCGACGGCCATCGAAGATGCGATCTAGACCGTCTGGATGTATCACCCCCACAGCCGCGCCGCCGTGGCGCTTGATCGCGCGGTGAGCGACATCGCCGCACAACGATACGACAATCGCCGAAACCCGGCTTGCGATGCTCCTGCGCGCCCGGCCTAAGTTCTCCGAGGCTTGGCACAAGCGTGCGACCCTTCACTACATGCGGGAAGACGATGCCGAGAGCGTGCACGATTTGCATCGCACCCTTGAATTGGAACCACGGCATTTTCCAGCCTTGCTGAGCTTCGGCGAGATCTGTCTTACCCAGCGCGAATCGGCGGGCGCTGCCCTGGCATTTCGAACGGCATTGAGGATTCACCCCCGACTTGAGGCAGCGCGCACCGGACTCGAACGCGCTGCCGCTCTGGAACCATGAACCGATCGAGATCCAAGTGAGCCTAACCATGATGAACGATACCTTGCGTCGCATCACCGCTCTCCAGCGCGCCCACCCGGCCGGCACCTTGGCGCCTCGCCTGGAAGGGCTCTTCGCCAAACTACGTGCGGCGAACGGCTCGGTGGAAGCCAGTCTCACCGAGCATGAAATCTGGGCGGCGTGGATGGAATACCAAGACCCGGCTGCCTCCGCCGCCTTCGATGAGGCCACGCAAGCGTTGGCTTCCCAAGAATTTGGCAGTGCTGAACGCCTGCTGGACCAGGTGATCGAAGTGCACCCGGACTTCGCCGAAGCCTGGAACAAACGCGCAACGCTGCGGTTTCTCAAGAAACAGGACGGCCTCAGCATGGCCGATATCGAACGCACGCTCTCACTCGAGCCCCGTCATTTCGGCGCGCTGTGCGGCTTCGCGCAGATCTGTCTACGACGCGGCGACCGCGAAGCCGCGCTCTTCGCCCTGGCCGAAGCATTGCGGATTCATCCGCATCTGCCGTCAGTCAAAGAGGCGTACGACGCGCCGCTCGAAGAGACGACGACGATCCATTGAGAGCGGTGGCAATTGCGGGGCTTCGCCCCGCCGACCGCGAATCTCAAACGGCAGATTTATTCTGGCCGCAGCGCGTATCGACTCCATGTGCTCGTCCTCGATCGGCACGCCAAGCAATGCCGCATACGCTTCGCGCCGTGAATCGTCTTCCGTTCCAAGTTGCGAGAACGCATCGTGGTCGGTCAGTCGCTCGTCCCATAATCCAATCACTCTGACAAGCTGTAGGCCAAAAAGCTAATAAAATAGCGCCTTGTAGCGTGTTTTGGGTGTTGTATTTTGCTTACACACCGCTCACACACTTTGGGCGTTGTTTAGTGCTTTTTTCGCTGTTTCTACAATTGAGCTTCCCCCGAAATTTCGTCTTCCAAGAGTAGGAGTTTATTCTGGACGAACTGGAGGGATTGAAGATGAAGAAGCTACCAAAGCAGGAGTACACGGCAGAGTTCAAGCAACTGGCGGTGAAGCGCGTCAAGGGAGGCCAAAGCTG
>SHXR01000095.1 GCA_009693235.1 Betaproteobacteria bacterium
TGACTTGACCTATCCGTACCGGGAGGGAATACTCCGCTTCACTTGGTTGAAATGCCTATCCTTCACCGCTGCGGACATCTTTCTGGCCGATGTGTCGTACGCTTGATTTCCCGTGGCGCAAGATCGCGGCCGCAATGGAGGTCGATGAACAGCGCGCGCTAAGGCGCCGCGGTGAACGGGTGGCTACTTCCGCGCGAGAATGAATTCCGCGATATCCAGCCGCGTCGCGATCCAGATGCCGCGCGTGCCGGCTGCGGTCTGGATGATTTTCCCGTAATAATACGCGCCGTGTGGCCGGTCGAAGATATGGACATGTGAGGTCACGTCGATGATGACCGGGCCTTCGCGCAGCTCCGCGATTCTTTGCAGGTGCTCTTCGAACGTCTCGAGCATCATGCGCGGCGGATTGCCGTACTTCATCGACGGCATGTCGTTGATATCGGTCGAGAGCGGAATGGCCACGATTTTGCGTTCGCCGAACGTCTGCACGTAGGGCAAGTCGTCGTCGAACACGTCGCCGTACCACGCATAGCCGGCCTCGGCGAGCAGCCGCGCGGTGTTGGCGCTACTTCAACAAAACCGGGCGTCTGCAAACTTCAGACGCGCGCGCCGTGGCATATTTCCTGCTGGTCTCGGCAGCAAGGCGCGGACTACCGATCCTGAGCTTTCCAGGGATCGACCACCGGCACGTTCAGATCCTGGAAATGCCGCACGTTTCGGGTAGCGAGCGTGGCGTGCCGCGCCAGTGCAATGCCGGCGATCTGCGTGTCGCGCATGTCTACTGGCCGCCCGGTTTTTTGCCGTTCGGCGGCCAATGATGCCGCCTCGGTTGCAGCGGTGCTGTCGAAATCCAGTACCCGGTTCTCCAGGTCCTCCTCCAGCAGTCGGGCAAACGCGGCTTCCAGTGTCTGCTGCCGGCGGCCTTTGGGCAGCAGAGCCAGACCGAGACGGGCCTCGAACAGCGTAATGCTGGTAATCCAGACGGATTCGGCCGGCTGGCGATCAAGCCATGCTACCACCGGCGCCTCGGGCACTTGGCGCATCAACGCCGAGAGCACATTGGTATCGAGAATGATCATTTCCCGAAGTCCGCCGACCGCACAGGCTGGCCGTGCAATTCCGGCAGGTCCTTCGTCAGTCCTGCTTTCTTGAAGCGTGCCGCGATGCGCGACCCCAGCCTGGGCACATGTTTGTTCTCCTCCTTCATCACGTTGCGCAGGATGTGCCGGACTTCCTCTTCCATGCTGCGCCCGTGGCGCTCGGCACGGCGTTTGAGACGCGCTTTCACGTCATCTTCCAGGTGGCGAACGATGAATTGGGCCATATGGATTCCTCGTAAGACTAAAAAGATATCATGATATCTCGTTAAGGTTGCCCGCCGCAAATCCAGGTCGTCGCTGACACTCTGATCGCCTGGTCGGTTCCACGAGGGTCACCGGCGGCGCCGTTCGCGTCCCCGAGATCACGCTCTATGCGTTATCGCAAGCCGCCGCAGCCCATGCGGTGAGCGAGGGGCGCCACCTGCGCGGCAAACTGGTATTCAAGGTGCGCTGATTGTTCGCGGCTATCGGGCCACACACTGACAGGCTGGATTGACTTGGTGGTCTGCCTTCTTTTCCTTCGTTCAAGCGACCTGCGTGGCCAGGGGTAAGTTTTTCCACATTATGTTTTCCAGCGAACAGAGCAAGCCCCGGGAGGGGGCGCCAATCGCCTGAATCAGCCGTTCGTTTGGTGAATCAGCGCCAAACCCCGTCAACCTGTCGGGCGCCTATCGTGCCGATTCGCGCATACCGGCCAACCGGGCAGAGTTCAAGCGCACCGTTGCGAGGATCGAACCTCTGGGATGGCACGCCAAGATCCTGGTGGGCAGCAGCGACGATCTGGTCGAGCACGCGCCCTGGCTGCGCGGCCTGGGCTTGCCCGTAGTGGTTGACCATCTGGGCGGCACCGACCCCGGACGCGGTCTGCAGCAACCCGGATTCCTGTTGCTGCTCGAATTTCTTCGCCAGGACAACTGGTGGATCATGCTGTCCAACGGCGATCGACGCTCGGTGTCCGGGCCACCATGGGACGACATGACGCCTATCGCGCAGCGGCTTTTTGCCGCGGCCCCTGACCGGTGTCTATGGGCCGGCAACTGGCCACCCGGCCTGTCGGGAAAAAAGAATCTCCCGAGCGCGGCCGATCTGCTCGAACTCTTGTACCGCTATCTCCCGCAAGCAGTTCAACGCCGGAAGGTGCTGGTCGACAACCCGGCGCGCCTTTACTCCAACTGAAAAGGGAACCTTGTGATCGCCTATCCCAACCATACCAAATGCAGGCTCGCCGAGGGAAAACTGGCCATCGGCATCGGCGTGCGTCAGGCGCGAACGATCGACATTGCAGCCATCGGCAAGACTTGCGGCTTCGACTGGCTGTTCATCAACATGGAGCATGGTTCGCTCGACCTGGACACGGCTTCGGCCATTGCCTGCGCAGCCCTGCCTCTGGGTATCACCCCGCTGGTGCGGGTTCCGGGAAAAGAACACCACCATGCTTCGCGCATGCTCGACAACGGAGCACAGGGAATCGTCGTGCCGCATGTCGAAACCGTGGAAGAGGCACGCACGGCGGTTTCCAATTGCAGGTACCCGCCGCAAGGCTCGCGCTCGGTTGCGGGCGCCCAACCCCTATTTGCCTTTCGCGGCGTACCGCAAAGCCAGTCGGTCAGCGAGGTGAACGAGCAGACGCTGGTCGTTCTGATGCTCGAGTCACCCAAAGGCATCGAAAACGCCGACGCAATCGCGGCGGCGCCCGGGGTCGACGTGCTGTTGATTGGCACCGGAGACCTGTCGATGGAGATGGGGATCCCCGGGCAATTGACCCATCCGCGTATCGAAGAGGCGTACCAAAAGGTGATTGCCGCCTGCCGCGCGCACGGCGTACATCCCGGCATGGGTGGAATTCATGAGGTTGCGTTGATCGAAAAATACGTCCGCATGGGCATGCGCTTTGTGCTGGGCGGAAACGATCTGCGCTTCCTGATGAGCGCCGCGCAGGAACGCGCGCGCAGCCTGCACGGGATGCTCGAGGCATAGGGCGAGGTGCCCGGAACCCTCAGATGGCGCCGAATACGATGGCAGCAAATGCCATCGTATCTCGCTTCAGGAAATATTTGTTAGTGCATTGTGGCAGTAATTACAGGACTTGCTGGAGATCCGCTCTAAGCACCGCCGAATAAGAAGCATGGCAATACCGACTGAATGCCGCACACGGCTATCGTTGCGCATTGAGCTCTGCCCGGACGATCGCGGCGCCAGCTGCGAGCGCTTTCATTTTTCCACGCGCAGTGGCTCGCGAGCGGGGAATCAACCCGCAATCGGTGCACGGGTAGAGGCGATCGGGATCGACGTATCGCAAGGCGGCACGAATTCGCGCGGCAACTTTTTCCGGCGTCTCCACCTCTTCGGTACCGACATCGATCACGCCGACCATCAGATCCTTGCCTTTCGCTTCGGCGAGCACAGCAGGGTCTACGCCCGATGCAGCGCACTCGACTGAAATCATGTCGACGGCGCTGGTGCGCAGGAGCGGCAAGGTTCGCCAGTAGTGGCTCCAATCGGTGTTCTTGGTCTTCCACTTGAGGACGATCCCCACGCCATAGCCGTAGCAGATATGAACGGCCGTCTTTGCCTTGATTCCCTTTACCGCATCTTCCAAGGCGCGGATGCCCCATTTTTCAACTTCATCGAGATAGATGTTGAAGCAGGGTTCGTCGAACTGGACGATGTCGGCGCCGGCTTCAACGAGTTCGTGTGCTTCTTCGTTGAGGAGCTTCGCAAGCTCGCCAGCCAGCGTGCGGCGGTCTCGATAGTATTCATCGGCCAAAGTGTCCGCAGTCGTCATCGGTCCGGGAAGCGTCACCTTGATCGGCTTATCGGTGTGTTGTTTCAGAAAACGAACATCGTCGCGAACAATTGAATTTCGCCGCTTTAACGGGCCAACCACGCGGGCGGCATCCAATTGATTGCCGTAGCGTCCACCGCGTGTGGAGATCTTCGCTAGCTGTTTGAAATCGATGCCATCGAGCCCCTCAACGAAGCCCCAAATGTAATGACGGCGACGTTGCTCTCCGTCGGTCACAATATCAAGCCCAGCCTCACGTTGATCGGTAAGTGCGAGTAGCACCGCATCGTCCTGCCCTTCAGTCAGCGACATGCCGTCGAGTTTCCACTGGACATACATTTCACCTGAAGGTACCAGCCAGGTTGGCCGGGGCAAACTGCCTACGATCATGGTTCTCAGCATTTAGTCGTTCCCGAAGGCAAAATGTAATAAGATTACCGCAGGAAATTTGAATAAGGGGAGATATCGATGACTGAGCGCTTGACAAAGCCTCGCATGGACGGCACGTGGCGAGCATGGATGCACGCCGCAGTAGCTGTGCTCGCCTTCGGTGCAATGCCGTCGGTCCAAGCGCAGCAATATCAAAAGATGGAATTGCGATTTGGGCACTTCGCACCCGCAACGACGGCACACGGTCAGGTAGACCAGTGGTTCGCCGACGAAGTAGCCAAGCGCAGCGGCGGACAGATCACGATCAAGATCTTCTGGGCAGGCGCCGTCGGAAAACCTGCAGAGCTTCTGAATCTGGTGGGGCGCGGGGCCATTGATATCGCGGCGGTCCCGGCGAGTTACTTTCCGGCGCAACTGCCGCTGCTCGCAGCCCCCAGCGCGCTGCCGTTGGCGCTACCTTCGCCGCAAAAAGCGCAGCGCATTGTGTACGACCTTTGGGAATCCACGCCAGCCATGCAGGACGAAGCGAAGAAAAACAACGTCTGGCCGCTCCTGTTCCATACGTTGAACAACTACCACATTCTGTGCAGCAAGCCGGTGCGAACGATCGAGGACATGAAGGGGAAAAAGATCCGCTCGCAAGGCGAGTACATCCCGAAGATGCTCGCCGCCGTGGGCGCCGTGCCGGTGAACGTCCTGCCGGGAGAGTTTTACGAAAGCCTGCAGCGCGGTAGTGTCGATTGCATGGTCCTGCCATGGGATTTGATGGTCGCATTCAAGCTGCATGAGGTCGCGAAATTCGGTACGACGATCAGCCTCGGAGCGCTCATTTCGAACCCTCAGTGGTACAACCTCAAGAAGTGGGAACAACTTCCGGCAAACGTGCGTGACCTTCTTGGCCAGGTTGCAAAGGACGCGCTTGCGATAGACCTCGCCAAAGCCGAGGAGTCGGAACGCAATGCGTTTAGTGTCATGAAGGCGGCCGGCGTCGAGATGATTGCATTTCCCGACCAGGCCAAATTTGAAGCACTGATGCCTGATTTCATCGGGGAATGGGTGGGTGCCATGCAAAAGCTCGGCAAGGGCACGGAGGCGGAGGCGATGGCAAAACGCTGGAAGGCGCTTAGATAGGTTGCGCTCTCCTCTGGCGTCTCGGCCGGGCTGCGCCATGATCTTCGAGTATGTGGGCGCGACGGCGTACTGCGCGATCCATTGGAGCATTTTCTGTGGCCCCCGTATCAGGACGGGTTGTGCCATGCCGCTTAGGGCACCAATCTAATGGCCTTTCTCGCCACCTGCGGCATGTTGACACTGTTGATGCTGGGCATCCCGGTCGGCTTGTCGCTTGGCGTAGCAGGGTTTCTTGGCCTGGCGTACATCGGTGGACTGCCGCTCGCGCTCGCGCAGCTGCAAAGCCTTCCATACAACCTTGCGAACGACTATGCCTTCGCGGTGGTTCCTACGTTTGTGTTCATGGGCAATCTTGCAATGAACGGCGGAATGGCGCGGGAACTTTTCGTCGCCGCAGATCGCTGGTTCGGCCACATGCGAGGCGGTCTTTACCTGTCTACGATCGCGGGGTCGACGGCCTTCGGCGCCGCCTCCGGCTCGACCATCGTCAATGCGACCGTTTTCACGCGTGTAGCGCTGCCGGAAATGCTCAGGCTGGGCTATTCGAAGAAAACCGCTGCCGCCTGCATTGCATCGGTAGGCACGCTGGACGCGATGATCCCCCCGAGCGTGGCCATGGTTGTCTACGGCATCATCACCGAACAGTCGATTGGAAAGCTGATGCTCGCCGGCATCATTCCAGGCGTTCTCGCCGCCATTGCGTATTGCTTACTGATGATCGTGATGGTACGACTACGCCCCGAACTGGCGCCACAGCGGCTCGAACGTGCAAGCTGGCGCGAGCGCTTCGTGTCATTGGGGAGCACCTGGTCGATTCTTGTGCTGTTCGCGGTCGTCATGGGTGGAATCTATCTCGGATTTTTCTCGCCGACGGCGTCGGGCGCCGCGGGTGCGTTCGGAGCCCTCGTCATTTTGTTGCTTCGCGGTCGACTGACCTTTCGCATAGTCTGGGATTCTTTGTTGAACGCAGCCGTAACCACCGCGATGCTGTTCATAATCATCATCGGCGGGTTGATGTTCTCGCGCATGTTGCTGATGAGCGGTGCGTTGACGAGCGTCGTCGACTGGATCTCCTCGCTCGGGCTTTCAAAACTCTCGCTGATTGCGGCGATCTGCGCGATGTACATCGTGCTCGGATGCATCACTGATGCAATCTCCATGCTTATCGTTACGCTGCCGTTCGTCTTCCCGATCGTGATGCACGCAGGCCTGGACCCGATCTGGTTCGGAATCATTTGCGTGCAATTGCTGGAGATCGGCGCGATCACCCCCCCGGTCGGACTGAACCTGTACGCCACGGTCAGTGCATCGGAGGGCGCCGTGAGCATGGAAGAGATCATCGAAGGAATCATTCCTTTTGTTGCCCTGAACCTCGTGATACTAGCAGCGCTAGTGGCTTTTCCCGAGGTTGTGACATGGCTACCCGCCCAAATGAAGATGTGAGAGTGGCCGAATGAGATTTCTTGATCGGCTGATTGTGGCTGCCATGGCGATCGCCGGATTCAGCATCCTCGTCATGACACTGCTTGGCGGGGCCGACGTGCTGGCCTCGGCGGTGGGTTGGCCGATACCGGCCGTGCACGAAGCAACCGAAGTCTTGATGGTGCTCGTAGTCTTTCTTTGCCTCGGTCATTTGCAAATGGTGGACGGCAACATCGCGATCGATATGCTGCGCATTCGATTCGGGCCTAAGGGCAGACGAATCTTGGATTCGGTGGCGCAGTGCGTTGCCTTGTGTTTCTTCGCGGCCCTGACCTGGCAAGCGTCGGTGTTGGCGCTCGAAAGCTGGGCGATACGGGAATATTCAATGGGCCTGGTGCCCTTCCCAATGTACCCCTCGAAATTCGCAGTCGCCGCGGGTGCGGCGCTGGCAGCCATATGCAGTCTTGCCAGACTCGGTCAGATAATTGCAGGAAAGGAAATTGCCGTTGCTGCCGGACCCAAGATGGAATAGCACGCGCCTCGATCGCCATTGCCCGAGGCAATCCCGCAGGCAACGCTGCACCTACCTCTTGTACAAGTACCCGCTAGGCGATCCGAGAATGGTCGTGCGCACGCAATAGCGGTGAGCACCCTTCGGGAAATCCGCGAGCGCCAGGTGCATCGTGCTGCGGTTGTCCCACATGATCAGGTCGTTCTTTTGCCATTTCTGCCGGTAGGTGAACAGCGGATCGATCATGTGGGCGGATAGAAAACGCAACAGCGGCAGCGATTCGCGCTCGGTCATGCCGACGATCCGCCTGCTCAGCTGATCGCCCACATAGAGCGTCTTGCGGCCGGTTTCCTCGTGGACTCGGACGACGGGTTGAGCGACTGGTGGATTGTTTTTTCTCAATTCGGCAACGATCGCGGGATCGCGCGTTTTCATGCTTTCGACCTGCATGTAATCATGCACTGCCCACAACGGCTCGATCATCTTTTTCATCGCATCGGACAGCGCGTCGTAAGCCACCGCGGTGCTCGCGAACAACGTGTCTCCACCGACTTCGGGCAGGATCTGCGCGTGAAAGATCGAGCCCAGCGGCGGGCGGGCCGTGTCCAAAGCGGCGGCTGTAATCGATCAACTGTCGGGGCGTGATGTCCTGGTTGCGCATGAGAACGATCCCGTATTCATTCCACAGGGCCCGGATCGAGGCGATCGTCGTGTCGTCCAACCGTTCGCGCAGATCCATGTCCATGATCTCGACCCCGAATGCATAGGCGAGGCGGCGCGTCTTGAGCTTGGGTAGATCGGCTGCGTTCATATCGAGTACCTCCCTTCTCCTACTGTGGCTGAATGCCCAATTGCTTGGTCAGTGCAAACAGGCGGTCAATGTCTTTCTGGATCTGCGCGCCGAACTGCTCGGGCGTGCTTCCCGAAGGTTCGAGGCCCCGCAATCCGAGCTCCCTGCGGCCATCGGCGCTTTGCGCGTACTTTGCGACCTCGGACTGCATCCGGTCAATAATCGGGCGCGGAGTTCCCGCGGGCGCTACGAGGCCCCACCAGAAAGTCGAGTCAAGCTCCTTGAGACCGACCGTCGCACCCGCCTGCGAGATCAGTGGCACACCCAGCATCAGCGGCGTGGGAGATGAGACTCCAAACGCCTTGAGGCAAGAGCACCATCCTTGCCGGACTTTTCAACGGCCGGGCGCTAAATGCGCCGA
>SHXR01000096.1 GCA_009693235.1 Betaproteobacteria bacterium
AACCGGCTCATGCCCATTGCCTACTTCGACCGACTTGGCGTCTCCCGGCTTTTATGACCTCAACTTCTCGAAACGCCCGGTGCGGACCCGCATGCCAGGTGGTGTGGGAGGGGACCAGTCAGATTTCCTGACTGCACCTATCCCGATTGCAGGTGGGGGAGTTCCGGACTACCGAGCGCTTGCCGGCGCCGCCACGCGCTCGCGCAAGCCCCCTCGCGGGTAACATTCAACTAGGTCAACGCGAAGGACGACGTGGCACATGGAAACCTACGACTACGATTTGTTTGTGATTGGCGGCGGGTCGGGCGGCGTGCGGGCGTCGCGCGTGGCCGCTGGCCTTGGCGCACGCGTCGGCATCGCCGAGGATTACCGGGTCGGCGGCACTTGTGTCATCCGCGGCTGCGTCCCGAAAAAATTGTTCGTCTATGCCGCCCATTTTCGGGATGACTTCGAGGATGCGCGTGCTTATGGGTGGACAGTCGACGAGCCGTCTTTCTCTTGGCCGACTTTGATGGCCAATAAGGATCGCGAGATTGCGCGCCTCGAAGGCATCTACGGGCGCCTGCTCGAGGGCTCCAAAGTAAAGCTCCATAAGGCACGGGCTCGACTGCTCGATCGGCATACGATCGCCGTCGGCACGGATAAGGTGACTGCAAAGACCATTCTTGTCGCCACCGGCGGATGGCCAGTGATGCCGGCGATTCCGGGCATCGAGCACTGCATCAGTTCAAACGAGGCATTTGAATTGCCAGATCTGCCGCGGCGGGTGTTGGTCGTGGGCGGTGGCTACATCGCAGTCGAATTTGCGGGCATCTTTCGTGGCATGGGTTCGCAGGTGACGATTTCATATCGTGGCGATTGCGTCTTGCGGGGGTTTGACCAAGATATTCGTGCGACCTTGCAAGCCGAACTTGCCAAGAAGGGTTTCGACCTTGCGATGGGCAGCGTGGTCGAGTCAGTCGTGAAGCAGCCGAACGGCGCGCTATCGGTCACGCTGTGCACCGACACGGCGACGCGCCTCCTCGAATGCGACGCCGTCACGTTTGCCACCGGTCGTGCCCCGAATACCGCAAAGCTTGGGCTGCGGGAAGCAGGCGTCGAGCTCACGCAAGACGGTGCGGTGCGCGTCAATGAGTTCTCTCGTTCAAGCGTCGAGAATATCTTCGCGGTAGGTGATGTCACGAATCGCTATGCGTTGACGCCCGTGGCGATTCGCGAGGGACAGGCCTTTGCGACCACTGAATTCGGCAGTACGCGGATTCCGGTCGATCATGCAACGATCGCCAGTGCCGTGTTCAGTCAGCCGCCGGTTGGCACCGTCGGACTCACCGAAGAGGCCGCGCTCAAGCGCCACGGCACGGTCGATATCTACAAGACGGACTTCAAGGCCCTAAAGCACACCTTGTCGGGTCGCGATGAGAGAACGATGATGAAGTTGATCGTCGATACAAAATCGGGGCGTGTGTTGGGTGCGCACATGGTGGGTGCCGATGCGCCGGAAGTCATTCAAGGAATCGGGATCGCAGTCAAGGCCGGACTCACCAAGGCGCAGTTCGATGCGACTTGCGCGATCCATCCGACCGCAGCCGAAGAGTTCGTCACTTTGAAAGAGAAACGAACAGTTGCGGCGTGACAACCCCTTCTGCACACTAAGTGCAGGGTCATTATTTAAGCGGCGATCGCGACATCTGACGATTTCAGCATTGCAGCGACGGTCGCCAAGCCCGCCTCGTCGATCCCAAGTTCATTGGCGACGAGCGCTTTGCCGACTCCCCACTCTCAGTGCGGCTTACCGGATTGATGTATCGATTGGATTTGATCGGCGAGTATCCCTACGGCGATTAGTCGAGCGCCCGCCTTGGACGGCGCCGGTCGACCGGTGGCCACATTCGGCGCGTCATGATGAGCGAAAATTGCCTCACAAATCACATCAGACAACTGCCAGTTTTTGGCCAACACCCCACCAATATTCGCGTGATTGGTGGGAAAGGATGCACTTTCGACTTCCACCATGCTTTTGCCCGGCGGCACCGCCTCGCCGGTGAAGAGGCCGCGGTAATTAGGGTACTTGATGAGCATGATCGCCTGCCCGCAATCGCGAAATAGCCCGTAGGTGTAGGCGACATAGCGGTCGACCTGTACCACCATCGGCGCAAGGGCGGCGCTGTACGCCGCGGTCGTCGCCGAGTTGCGCCAGAACTCCTCGATGGATTTGGATTGACTGACCGGAAATGATCCTTCAGGAGCAGGCTCGATACTAGCATCGATGTCGCCCGCATGCCCAACACTGCGAAAGCCTGCTGGACAGTGCTCACCTTCGACTTGAGCGCGAACATCGACGAGTTGGCGGTCTTCAATACTGCCGCGGCCAATCCCGGGTCGGATCCGATCAGATCGGCAAGACGCCGCATATCGGCATCGTCCTTACGCATTTCCTGCATGAACTCAAGAACAATCTTCGGACACGGCGGAATGCCGATCGCACGGACGATCTTTTCGGTTTCAGCGTCGATATCGACGGGACTCGTGATCATGATCGTCTCCAGGTCGCAATAGGGTTCTCGTTGGAATTCGACCGCCCAGCCGATTCAAGGAGGATCTGTTGGTTTGTCAATGCCTTAAAATTAACGATCACATCGATCCATCAGACGGTGGCTGACATCAACGAAATCTACCCGCTGAATACAATGTTCGTCGCAGAAATCAGAACTCGCTGACTGATTCCGTGTATAGTGCCGCCCCTGGACTCTCAGTCGCGGCATCCGGTTAGCGCCCAAGTCCCCTCGCGGTCGTTCTCGCTTCCTTCTCGAACTCCCCGAATTTTTTCCACTCAGCAGTTTTGTCTGCCTGAACCGGTACGGATGGCATTGCCATCGCAGGCTGATTTCAGGAGATTTTTTTGACTCAGTTGTTTTCAGACCTCGGCCTATCGGTCGAGTTGACGCGTGCCGTTTCCGATCAGGGTTACACGGAACCCACGCCAGTCCAAGCAAAGACCATCCCGATCGTTTTGCAAGGCCGCGACTTACTCGCCGCCGCGCAAACTGGAACGGGTAAGACGGGCGGATTCGCGCTGCCGATATTGCATCGATTGGCAGCGAACATGATTGCTCGTACGCCCAAACGCGTTCGGGTGTTGGTCTTGACGCCGACCCGCGAACTGGCGGCGCAAGTCGACACCGCATTCAAAGGCTACGGCCGGCATCTGCGCTTGAACTCCACCGCGGTGTATGGCGGCGTGAGCATCGGGGCGCAAATTCAAGCCTTGAAACGGGGCGTCGAAATTCTCGTTGCCACGCCGGGTCGGTTGCTGGACCATGTGCAGCAGCGCACCGTCGATCTGAGTCGGGTTGAGATCGTCGTGCTGGATGAGGCTGATCGCATGCTTGACATGGGCTTCATCCATGACATCCGTCGCATCTTGAGTCTCTTGCCAAAGCCACGGCAGTCGCTGCTGTTTTCCGCGACCTTCTCGAACGAGATTCGCACGCTCGCTAATACGCTGTTGTCCAATCCCGCAGTCATCGAAATAGAGCGACACCGCGACACCTCCGATCTCATTAAGCAGCGCGTTCATCCGGTTGCGGTGGGGCGAAAACGGGAGTTGCTGGCCCACCTAGTAACGAAAGGTGACTGGCAGCAGGTGCTCGTCTTCACTAAGACCAAACACGGCGCCAATCGTCTTGCCGAGCAGCTTGAAAAGCAAGGTATCAACAGCGCCACGATTCATGCCAATAAGAGTCAATCACAACGCACGCGCGCGCTCGCGGAATTCAAGCGTGGCGATGTTCGCGTTCTTGTGGCCACTGATATTGCCGCACGCGGATTGGATATCGAAGCGCTGCCGCATGTCGTCAATTTCGATTTGCCGAATGCGCCCGAAGACTACGTACACCGCATCGGGCGGACCGGGCGAGCCGGCATGTCGGGCGAAGCGATTTCCTTTGTCGCACCGGACGAGCGACGCTTGCTGACGGGTATTGAGCGCCTCATCGCACGGCGCATTGACAGCGAGGTCGTCCCTGGGTTTGAAGTCGCGGCACATGAAAAACCATCGGCTGAACGCCGGCCGCAGATTCCCCGCTCGAATCAGCCTCGCAAATCTAGCCGCGGTGCCGAGACGCGCGCGCGTAGTGGGCCCACGAGTATCATTCGTGCCATTAAAGCAAAAGGAGCCACTGATGGAAATCTTCGTCGGCAACCTCGCCCCTGAAGTCACCGAAACGGATTTGCTTGAGATCTTCAAGCCGTTCGGACAGGTGAAATCAACCGAGATCAAACGCGAAATGTTTACCGGCATTTCCAAAGGGTTTGGCTTCGTCGATATGCCGGGTAAGTACCACTCCATCGCGGCCATCAACGGCCTGAATGGAAAAGACTTGCGCGGGCAACCTTTGCGTGTCAACGAAGCGCAATCGCGCACCGGCGGGCGCCCGCGCCGACGCTAGCCATTCATTGAGGGCGGGGGGCAGGGGCGATTTATCGATTCGGGCGGGGCCCAGCCCTGTTAAGGCCCCTGGTAGAGGCTTTCCACGAGCGAGGCTCACAGCCCTAACCGGCCGCATGATCGAATAGATCAATCACGATATTGCTGGCCGCATCGCAAGTCGCCCGCGCACCGGGCGGAATCACGCACGTTGCGTCGTATTCCTCGATGATAATCGGACCTGTACGAGCCGTGCCCAGGTCGGCACGGCGCAGGATGGGCGTTGCTTGCCATCCATGATGGCGGCCGAAATAGGCGCGGCGGGGCGCTTGCGCGCTCGGCTCTACCCGCGTTGATCGAATCTTTTCCATCGTGTTCGGACGCGCCCGCAGTCCTTCGCCGACGACTTGTATGGCGACGAGTTCCACCGGTTCATCCGCCCCGGCGCGATGTCCGTATGTTTTCTCATGCTCCTGGCCGAAGGCCTCTTCCAAATACGCGACCATGGCTGCGTCGATTCGACCGTCCGGTACCGGCACCGTCAACTCGAAGCTTTGACCGGCATAGTGGAGGGATGCAGTGCGGCGGATACGGGCCGCGTTCCCGCGAAAGCCCGCGGTCGCAAGCTGCTCGGATGCCTGATCGGCAAGCCCATGCCACGCAAGTTCAATTTCGCGTAGGTCGGAGCGGCGCAGCAAACGCCTGAACGTGCGCGCATAGTGGTGGGCAACATCGGCATAGAGCAGCCCGAACGAGGAAAACAAGCCGGCCGATGGTGGCACCATCACGCGCGACATGCCAAGCGATGCGGCCATGCCACAGGCAAACAAGGGGCCGTTGCCGCCAAATGCAAACAGCGCAAATTCGCGTGGGTCGCGCCCGCACTCGGTGGAAACCGCCTTGATGGCGCGGATCATGTTTGATGCGGCGATCTGGTGCGCGCCGTAGGCGGCCGCCCCGATCGACATGCCAAGCGGGTTCGCAATTCGTGTTTGCAACGCCGTGGCGGCGAGCACCGCATCCAACTTCAGCGCCCCGCCGACGAGATAATCGGGATTGATGTATCCCAGCACTACATTTGCATCGGTGATGGTGGGAATCGTTCCGCCCCTGCCGTAACAGACCGGGCCAGGCTCTGCCCCAGCGCTTTCAGGGCCGATCTGCATGGAGCCGGCCGCATCGATCCAAACATGGGAACCGCTGCCTGCGCCCACCTCGGCAAGATCAATGGCCGGCACCTTGAGTGTGTAGCCGGCACCGTTAGCAAGCGTGCGCCGATCATGATGCCCGCGCCGACCGAGTATTCGCTTGCACGGCTCACCGCGCCGTCTTCAATCATGGCGGCCTTCGCAGTCGTGCCGCCCATGTCGAAGGTGATGATCTTTGGGAGCCCTTTCGCTGCTGCCAGCACCTGTGCCCCCACCACGCCGCCGGCCGGACCGGACTCGATGATATTCATCGGGCGTTCGATCGCAGCGAGATCGGTAGTGAGTCCGCCGTTTGATTGAATGAGGAGGATCCGTGCGTGAATGCCGGCGTCGTCCAATCCTTTGCGGAGGGACTGCAGATAGCGCGCCACGATGGGCATGACATAGGCATTCACCACCGTTGTCGACGTGCGCTCGTACTCTTTGATCTCAGGCAGGACTTCAGCCGAGACACTGAGCGGCAAGCCCGGTGTTTTGCGGCGAACAATGGCCTTGATGGCCAACTCGTGCACGGGATTCGCATACGAGTTGATCAGGCAGATCGCAATGGCTTCGACCCGCTCCGCGAGCAGTGCATCGATTTGTCGTTCCGCATCCGCTGCATCAAGCACGCGTTCAATATTGCCGCGTGCATCGATCCGTTCATCGACGACCCTACGCAGATAACGTTCAACCAGCGGGACCGGCTTGGTCCATCCCATGTCGTAGAGCCGCGGCATTCGAAGGGTGCGGATTTCCAGGATGTCGCGAAAGCCTTTGGTGGTAATGAGACCCACGCGTGCACCCTTATGCTCGAGGATAGCGTTCGAAGCAACGGTGGTGCCATGGCGAATTTCCTCGATCGCCGCACCGTCCAAGCCTGTTTCGCGAAACAATTCGGCAAGCCCGTCCACAATGGCACGGGCATAGTCATCGACGCTCGATGAAATTTTCTTGGTGTGGATAGTGCCGTCGTCATCCAGCAACACGATATCGGTGAAGGTGCCGCCGATATCGACGCCCACGCGATAAGTCGTCATGGCATCACGCGATTAGCGAATCGGCTTGCGAGGTTCATGGCGCTGCACCGCCGGCACGTGCGTCCATCCTCTGGCATGCCGGATCGCCGCACGGAGGGTTCATGTTTCCGCGTCGTTGACGGCCCACCGTTGAGTATCCAAAACTACGCCATAGTCCTCTTTGGCTTTCGCAATCGACAAGAACTCATTGCGCACGTCTTGCAGCACAGCGAGCGGATCGCGCTTGAGCGGATCGCCCCATTCCCCTGCGCCTGCCAATACATGCCGCAGGACATCACCCTTTTTTACTGTCATTGTGAATTTACCGGGCAATGGGCGCGGCTCAGTGTCCGGATTGAGATAGTTCTCGGAGGGACGACCAGGATTGCCGCCATACAGGCCAAAGGGCAGATGGTCGCGACGATCGGATCGCACTTGCAATACACCTTCCACCTCATTGAACCGATAGTCTCGTCGGAACGGTACACCGCCGCGATACTTGCCGGCACCGGCCTTATCCGGTACGAACTCATACGCAAGGAGCGAGACCGGCTGCTCCGCTTCGGTGACTTCAATCGACTGCGAGGCCATATTGGCGAACATATGGGAATTGCCGTCCAGCCCATCTGCCCATGGCCTGCCACCCCATGCGCCACAGGTGAAATCGACGTAGACGAAGGGCTTGCGATCGGCGTCATAGCCCCCGATCGAGATGCCAGAGTTGCCGCCGTCGCCTGCGGCCATCACCTTATCTGGCAGCATCATTGCAAGGACGCCGAACATGCAATCGACCATTCGAAATCCAGTCAATCCTCGTGCGGCGCAGGCCGCCGGCAGGACCCCATTGCCGATCGTTCCCGGCGGACAGATGACCTCGATGGCACGAAAGACGCCTTCATTATTGGGAATCCCCTGCGGGAGCACGGAACGCACGCCGGTGTACGCGGCTGCTTTGGTGAACGACAGGGTGCTGTTGATGGCACCTTTGACTTGGGGATGTCTTCAGTGTAGTGACGCATGATGGAAGCCATTGCGGTCGGCACTGACCCAAGATGCCCCGGCAAGGTCAACCCCTGCGCGACGAGCTTGCCGTTTGCATCGGCGATGCCGGTCGAATAATCCATGTTGTCCTTCAGCACACCGGAGTAGGTCGTGCGAAACACGGTCAACGCCATTTCATCGGCAATCGAAAAGACGGCGTTCTTGAAGAGTTCGAACGCAATTGGATCGCGGATTGCCGGCATCGGATCATCCATTTCATCGAGGACTACGAGCGGACAAAATATAAGGGGCGGCGATCGAGCGCGCCGTTTGGTGGAGTGACGCATACTTCGCCCCCTGCATTGCAAACCGGGTTGCGTGGCGCGCTCGTGGGGGGCTGTGGTCACTGGGCGCGCGCACTCGCATGCGCCGGAGCGGTCGGATGGTATGTTCCACTCTGCAATTCAACATGATTAATTGTCCATCATAAGGTTTAAACCACCGGCTTTAGCCGGTCAGCTTTAGCTGCGAAAATGTGTCGTACCAAGGGAGGTGCGGCATGGAATACAGGTACGGTAGCCACACAGTATTTCAGATCGAGTATCACTTTGTGTGGGTGA
>SHXR01000041.1 GCA_009693235.1 Betaproteobacteria bacterium
ACCCAAAGACACACGCCATCGCCTCAATCGCGCTCGACCAATCGGCACTCAGCCACCGCACAATCGGTCCCGGTTACACTGCCGGTCCAATCAACCATCGACTTCCCGCTCGACTCGTTCAGGATCAAACCTGAATTGGAAACGGCTGTCACTGCACGGTGATATTGGCTGCCTTGGTGAGCTTGCCCCAGCGATCGATCTCCGATCCGATGAGCTTCGCGAATGTCTCCGGGCTTCCCGCGGCAGCATCGGCGCCAAGCTTCGCAAACAGCTGCTTGACCTCGTCAGTGGCGAGCGCCGTCGCGATCGCGGCGTTGACCTTGGTGATGACATCCCTCGGCACGCCGGTTCTCACGACGAACCCCTGCCATTCGCGCACCACGAAGTCCGGATAGCCCGCTTCAATCATCGTCGGTACATCCTTCAGCGCACTGATTCGATGCGGACCGGTGATCGCGAGCGCCCGCAACTTGCGGGCGGCAATGTGACCCATGACGGGCGGGGTGGCAGCAAACATGAATTGGTTTTGCCCGCCGAGCAGATCGCCGATCGCCTGGGGAAACTGATGATACGGAACGTGCAGGGCATCGGCGCCGGTCTGCTGCTTGAAAAGCTCGCCCGAGATATGCGCGGGCGTACCGGGGCCGCCCGACGAAAAGCTAAGCTTGCCGGACTTGGCTTGCATTAGCGCGGCAAGCTCCTTCACGGAATTCACCGGCACCGAAGGATGTACGACGAGTACGTTGTACGAGAACGCCGTTTGCCCGACCGGCTCGAAGTCCTTGCGCAGATCGAATGGCACATTCGCATAGATCGACTGCCCCACCGACATCGGCATCATGATCGTCAGCAACGTGTAGCCGTCGGCCGGATGCTTCAAGACTTCCTGCGCACCAACGATGCCGGTGGCACCCGGCCGATTGTCGACGGCGATCGGCTGTCCGAGGGCTGCGCTCATCTTATCTGCGACGATCCGAGACACAATATCGATGGGCGTGCTCACCGAAGTCGGCACGACCAAGCGGATCGGCTTCAATGGATAGGTTTGCGCGATCGTGGTTGATGCGGCAAAAAGCGGAACAAGTGCGAGCGCGCCCGTGATCACTGCGATGCGTGAAAGTTTCATTGGATAGCTCCTGGCGTGACGGATAACCTTTTTCAACGCGATCGTAGTGGAGCACGGAACACCGCAAGGCCGTAAGATAATCGCGGTTTGATCAAGATAACCGTATGGTTATATCCTATGCGCCTGACCCAGATCCGTGATTTCCTCGCCGTCGTTGACGCGGGGAGCATCCGCTCGGCAGCCCGCAAGCTCGGGGTGTCGCAGCCTGCGATCAGCAAGAGCGTTCGAAGCCTGGAGGCGGAGCTGCAGGTAGAGCTCGTGCAACGCATGCCGCACGGTATCGCGCTGACGCGATCCGGCCGCGCCTTTTTCGCGCGGGCGCGGGTCGCGCAGATTGAATTGAATAAGGCAGTGGAAGAAGCCGCGCAACACGACGGCGAAGGCTCGGTGGCGTTCGGCGGCGGACCGATGGCGGCATTCTTGGTGGTTCCCGAGGCGGTATCCCGTTTCCGCCAGCAATTTCCACTGGCCCAAGTGCGTGTCAGGAAGGGATGGCTCCCGCGCTCATGCCACTGGTGCGAAACGAGACCTTGGACTTCGGCATGGGACCGCGGCCCGCGAAGGCCGATCCGGCGTTCACATTTCGCCCGCTGTTTCGGGTTGAGCATGCTCTTGTTGCACGCAAAGGCCATCCGTTGACGAAGGCAAGTTCGATCGCGGACCTGGTCGATGTGGACTGGCTCGATCTCGCGAAAGTGACTGACACAAACGGTCCGCTGGAACGAATGTTTGCAGCGGCCGGGTTGCCGGCACCGCGGCAGGTTGTCCAACTGGAGTCCTACAACACCATTCTCGCGATGATCGCTAAGTCGAACATGATGTCCATTTTCCCACGGCTGCTACTCGTCGAGTCCTTCGCCCGCGATGTGTTGCAGGAAATCAAGGTCGCCGAGCGCGCGCCGCCGCTCAGTGTGGCCTTGTTCACGCGCGCCGGCTCACAGCTCAAGCCAATGGCTGCGGCGATGGCTGCCGCGGTGACTGCGGTGGCGCGCAGCCTTGCTAACTAAGCCTGCGGCATCGACCATCCGCATCGACAACATGGCCGCGGCTGCTCTAATCTCGCACCTCAACAGTCCCTCCCCTTTCGAGAGGCGCCGGATCCGTCATGACCACTACCGCCCACGTCGACACCTTCGCCCGCGACAATTTGCCGCCGCGCGAGTGGTGGCCTGAACTGAACTTCAACGTTCCGGAAGTCCGGTATCCGGAGCGCATGAACTGCGCGGTAGAGTTGCTGGATCGGCAGGCCGCGAGCGGCCACGGCGATCGACCCGCCATTTGGGCGCCTGGGCCGGACGGCCAACCCATGTTTGCGACCTATCGGCAATTACTGGTACGCGCCAACCAGATTGCGCAGGTGCTCCGGGACGATCTGCGCCTCCCCACGGGCACGCGCGTACTCTTGCGTGGCCCCAACAATCCGATGATGGCGGCATGCTGGTACGCGGTGATGAAAGCGGGCTGTATTGCGGTGGCGACCATGCCGCTGCTGCGGGCACGCGAGCTGAAAGTCATCATCGAGAAGACGCAGGTGACCGCCGCGCTCTGCGATGTCAATCTGCGTGAAGAATTGGACATTGTGCGCGGCCAGTGCCCTGCCCTCACACGGACGCTAACCTTCAACGGCGGTGGTGTCGGTTCGGTCGAAGCATTGCTCGCCGGCAAATCCACCGGTTTCGAGAATGTCGATACCGCGACCGACGACGTCGCGCTGATCGCGTTTACGTCAGGGACGACCGGTCAGCCGAAAGGAACGATGCATTTCCATCGCGATGTCGTCGCGATGTGCGATCTCTTTCCGCGTTCGACATTGAAGTGCACGTCGCACGATATTTTTTGCGGAACGCCACCGCTTGCGTTCACCTTCGGTCTGGGTGGGATGCTCTGCTTTCCGCACCGGCATGGCGCCTCGACCGTACTGATGGAGAAACTCTCACCTGATTTGTTGCTGAAAACGATTCAGGATTACCGGGCGACGATCGTCTTCACCGCGCCGACGTTCTTTCGCATGATGTCGGGGCTCGTCAATCAACACGACCTGCGAACGCTTCGCAAGTCGGTTTCTGCCGGCGAAGCGCTGCCTGATGCGACGCGGCAGTTGTGGAAGCAGGCAACCGGCATAGAGATTCTCGACGGCCTGGGTTCCACCGAAATGATCCACATCTTCATCTCGCATTCGGAAGCGAGCGTGCGGCGGGGCGCCAGCGGCCATGCGATTCCCGGCTACCAAGCAACGGTCCTCGATGAGCAGGGCAACCCATGCGCACCGGGTACCGTCGGTCGACTCGCTGTCAAGGGGCCAACCGGTTGCCGGTATCTGGCCGACGACCGCCAACGGCAGTATGTCGTGAACGGTTGGAATGTCACCGGTGACGCTTACCTGATGGATGCCGACGGCTACTTCTTTTATCAGGCGCGCACCGATGACATGATCATCTCGGCCGGCTACAACATCGGCGGCCCGGAAGTGGAGGCGGCACTCCTCGAACATCCGGCCGTGGCCGAATGCGGCGTGGTCGGCAAACCCGATCAAGCGCGCGGCATGATCGTGAAAGCGTTCGTCGTTCTGAAGTCTGGATTCCAAGGCGACGCCGCGATGGCCGAGACGCTCCAATCGCATGTGAAGAAAATCATCGCGCCGTACAAGTATCCGCGGGAAGTCGAGTTCGTGGCCAGCTTGCCGCGCACCGAAACCGGCAAGCTCCAGCGTTTCAAGTTGCGGGAGCGCGCCAGCTAGTCGAGTTTCGCGCCGCTTTCCTTCGCGACCTTGGCCCATTTCTCAAGATCGGCAAGCATGAACTGGCGAAATAGTTCGGGTGCGCTGCCGACCGGTTCCGCACCGTCAGCGATGATGCGATCACGCACCTCTTGCTGCTGCAGGATTTTCACCAGCTCGGAATGCAGGCGTGCAACGATCGCCGGCGGGAGCTTCGGGGGTCCGATGATGCCGTACCAACCAACCACCTCGAAGCCGGGCAGCCGCTCAGCAACCGCCGGAATATCGGCAAGCGCGGCAATACGCCTCGGTGTCGTTACGGCAATGGCCCGCAGTTTCCCACCCCGCGCGAGCGATTGCGCCGCCTGCATCCCGGCAAACGAAAACTGGTACTGCCCGGCCACCAGATCCATCAGGGCGGGCCCCATGCCTTTATAGGGAACGTGTTCGGCCTTTACGCCTGTCATCTGTTTGAACAACTCACCGGCGAGGTGGCCGCCGCTACCGTTACCGGCCGACCCGAAATTGAGGGCGCCCTTGAAATTTTTCGTCCAATCGAGGAAGCCTTCAAGATCCTTGGCGGGCGTGGCCGGATTCACCACCAGCAAGAGCCCCGCCGTCGTCAGTTGCGTAATGGGCGTGAAGCTGTTGACCGCGTGATACGGCAACTTCGGATTCAGCGCTGCGTTCACCGTGTGCTGGTGATACGCAAGGAGCAGCGTGTAACCATCGGCCGGAGCATTGGCGGTCATCTCGCCTGCAATCACGCCCGATGCGCTGGCGCGATTTTCCACCAGCACATTCTGCTTGAAGACCTCGGCAAGACGCGCGCCGATCACCCGCGCGAGGATATCGGTCGTGCCGCCCTGCGCAGCGGGGGTCATCAGCCGAATCGGGCGATTGGGATAATCCTGCTGGCTTTGCACGCTCGCTGCCAACGTCGCGCATAAAGCAAACGCCATCGGCGAAGCGATACGCGATGGCAGGCGACAACCCATCAGGCCACCTGCCCCAACGCACGCGCCTGTTCACGCAGCACGTATTTCTGAATTTTTCCGGTTGCCGTGACCGGTACCTCGCCGATCACGACGCGCTTCGGCAGCTTGAAGCGTGCGAGCGTACTGCGACAATGCTCGATGATGTCAGCCTCGGTGACCTGGGCGTCGGGCTTCAACTGCACGAACACGCAGGGGACCTCGCCCCATTTGTCGTCGGGCTGGGCAACCGCTGCCGCCAGCGCAACCGCCGGATGCCGGTACAAGGCGGTTTCGATCTCAACGCTGGATATATTTTCACCGCCGGAAATGATGATGTCCTTCTTGCGATCTTTGATCTCTACATAGTTGTCCGGATGCCAGACCGCAAGATCGCCTGAATGCATCCAGCCGCCTGCAAACGCCTCGGCCGTCGCGCGCGGATCTTTCAAATAGCCAAGCATCACCGTGTTACCGCGGATCAAGATCTCGCCGACGCTTGCACCATCCTGCCGCACCGGTTTGCAGGTGCGCGGATCACCGACGATGTGCCCGTCGATCATCGGCATGCGTACGCCTTGGCGTGCCATGCGTTGTGCACGTTCCTCGTCGGGGAGGGTGCACCAGGCTTCCTGTGTCGCACAGGTGGTCGACGCGCCGTGGAGTTCAGTCATGCCGAAGATGTGCAGGACATGAAAGCCCAAGTCTTTCATTGTCTTCAGGACTTTCGCAGGCGGTGGCGAGCCGCCCGTCTGCAAGGCGACCTTATGCGTGAATCCGCGGCGTTGGTCGGCCGGCAAATTGATCAGCATCGACAATACCGTCGGCGCACCGCACATATGGGTGACACCATGTTTGCCGATCAAATCGAACACCATGACCGGATCCACTCTGCGCAGGCAAACATGCGTTCCGGCCATTGCGGTGACAGCCCAGCTGTAACACCAGCCGTTGCAATGAAAGAGCGGCAAGGTCCATAGATAGACCGGTGCCGCCGGCAGCGGCCAACCCATGATAGCGCCCGCCGATTCAAGGAACGCGCCCCGATGATGGTAGACGACCCCTTTCGGCCGGCCGGTGGTGCCCGATGTGTAGTTCAGCGCAATGGGCGCGTACTCGTCACCGGGTAACGACCACGCAAGGTCCGATGAACCTTCGTTGAGCAACGCCTCATACTCGATCGACCCGACCCGTGCACCCGGCCCGGTATAGAGCGGATCATCATGGTCGATGACGAGGATCTTGCGTTTGATCTTCGCCAACGCGGCTGCCACCACGCCGGCAAATTCGCGGTCGGTGATCAACGCTTTCGCCTCGCCGTGTTCGAGGATGTAGGCGATCGTGTCGGCATCGAGCCGCGTATTGATCGTATTCAATACCGCGCCGATCATCGGCACGCCAAAATGCGCATCCAGCATCGCGGGGATGTTCGGCAACATCGCGGCGATCACATCACCCTTCCTGATGCCGCGTTTCTTGAGGGCGGAACCGAGGCGCTTGGCCCGCTCATGAAATTCGCGATAACTGATCTGACGGTCGCCGTGAAGCACGGCAATGCGATCAGGATAGATCTCGGCCGCGCGCGGCAGAAACGGGATGGGCGATAACGCAACGCGATTCACCGACGAAGGTTCCAGGCCTGCCCATTTGTCCGGTTTTGCAGATTTGCTGACGCGCCGGCCCGCCGCCGCGCTGGTGCGCGCCGAGGCGCGCTTTTTTGCATTCGAACCGCGCGCTTTTCCGGCTTGCAATGCTGGCGATTTCTTGTTGTCGGCCATGCCTCCTCCTATTGAACAAGCTGCTCCGCACCCGCAGACGTCGAAGAGTATAGTGACATTGGTGTAGGGGCCGGCATGGCAGCCGTGGTGCGCCGCTACCAGCGATCAATCATCCGGCGCCGGTCACCGTTACACGGTGACGCCGTCATACAACCAGGCCATGCCGTTGTACGCCTGCTCGGGCGACCGCCCATGCAGCATCTGCCGGCGAAAATCCGCCGTTGCATCGGCCGCGTGGTAGAGTTCGCCATAGAGTCGCGCCGTGATTTGCACACGCGTCGTGCGCAGATAGCGGGCCTGTTGATAGCGAAGGAATGCCGCATGCGGATCGGCGGGCGACTCGGCAAAGTGCTTGGCCAACACGCAGGCATCTTCGACCGCCATGCACGCCCCTTGCGCAAGGTATTGCAGCATCGGATGGGCTGCATCACCCAAGAGCGTCACGCGGCCGCGCGTCCAAACGCGAACCGGTTCCCGATCGCAGAGTACCCACATCTTCCACTCATTCACCATCGACAGGTACTCGCGCACCTTGGGATGATGATCCCGAAACTTGAGATGCAGCTCCTCGGGGTCGCCGTAGGTGTCCCAACCCTCTTCATAACGATCGCTGTGAAAGACCACGACCAGGTTGTACACGTCACCGCGATGCAGCGGATAGTGGACCAGATGCGTCTTCGGCCCGGCCCACAGCACGACGTTGTTCTCCTGCAGATGGGCGGGCACCTTCGGCGTGGGAATCACACCGCGATAAGCGATATGACCCGAGACCCTGGGCGGTCCGTCGCCCCGCAATTGCGAACGAACCACTGACCACAGTCCGTCCGCACCGATAAGCGCTGACCCCTCGAACTGCTGGCCGCCTTCGCTCGCGACGATGACGCGATCGGCCTGGTCTTCGTAGCCGGTCACCTTGACGCCGGTGGAGATCTTTACGATCGGCAACTGTTTGACTGCATCCACCAATACTTGATGCAGGTCGGCGCGATGAATCACTGCATAGGGAAAGCCGAATCGGTTGGTCAGGGGTTCGCCGGCCGGCAGGCGGGTGACTTCATCGCCGGTCAGGGCGTCCCGCATCACGAGGTTGTCCGGAAACACCGCCCAATGGCTCATGGCGTCCCGTACGCCCAGCACGTCAAACATCCGGAAAACATTGGGCCCAAGTTGAATGCCGGCTCCGATTTCCTTCAGTTCGCTACTTTGCTCCAGCAAATGGACTGGAATATTTTTTCTGGCCAGCGCCAGCGCCGCGGCAAAGCCGCCGATACCGCCGCCGACAACCAAGACCGGACGATCCTTTGTGCTCATTGACACGCTCCCTACGATGCGCCGGCCACAACGGCCATGCACCAATTCCAATAGAACATGCGTGATTCTATGCGAGCAGCTGGGTTATCGGCGCACGGACCCACTGCGCAGGGAATCAAATGGATCATTGTTAATCACGATGAATATTGACCGGCGGGGAGCACTGATTTACCGTAGCGGCCGAACCGTCGCAGTCCAAGGAGCCTTGCCATGCCCGCCACCGCCGTCCAAACAGAGATTCCCGCCGTATCGTTTATCCGCTCAATGCATGAGGGGGTCCCGGTTGACAACGTGAATCTTGATGCCTGTATTAAGTTCTACACCGAAGTGCTGGGCCTCAAGGTACTGCCCCGCCCCAAAGCACTCGACGCCCTCGGTCGCGGGGCGTGGCTGGGCGATCAGGAAGATAAGGTGCAGTTCCATCTCATCGCAACCGAAACTGACTTCAAGCCTGGCCCGAAGGCACAGTATTCACCAACCGGCCGTCACACCGCCTGGCTAGTCAAAGACATCGAGGCCTTTCGCGCACGGCTCGTCGCCCTCAATATCGAATACGGCGAGCGGAAAAACCTGTTGGGCACCGGCAGCGCGCAGTTGTTTATCGTCGACCCGGAAGGCCATACCTGGGAATTTCAGGAGCCGTTTCCCCGTACGTAATGTGCCGTCCGTAATGCGTATCAGAGTCTGCGGGGTCGCCGATCTTGAACCAGGGCGCGCGAAACGTGTGCTGGTTGACCATCGAGCGCCAATTGCCGTCTTCAATATTGCCGGCAAGTTCTATGTGACCGACGATGATTGCACGCACGGCCTATCGTCGCTTGCGAAGGATGGACAGATCGAAGGAGACGAAGTCGAATGCGGTTGGCATGGCGGCCGCTTCAACATCATCACCGGGGAGCCGACCTTCTCACCCTGTGTGGTGCGCCTCAACACCTACGCAGTTGCAGTCGTCGCAGGCGATGTATTCGCGGATGTAGGGTAGATTGGGCAAATGAATTCGCGAAAATAGGATAGTGGGGCGATTACCGGATCGCTGCTACATTTTGTCAACACCAACATCATGGCGGCGTCAAAGAAGATTGGCCCGGACGATCAATTGAAATCGGCGGGCGTGGATTCGATGGCCATCCTCAAGATTCTCTTGTTCATCGAAAGTGAATTCGGATTTTGGATGCCGGCCGAAGACCTCGCCGAACACAATCTGTCGACCTTAAGCGGTCTCGCCGATTACGTCATACGCCACCGGGACGCACCTCGATGATGTTTGGCCGGGAGTGAATCGGCCGCATAGCCGGGTGAGTCCATGAACGTGGCGTACTCGCGCAGCAGCTGTCCGCCGCTCCAGGTGACTTCCACCACCAGATCAAGTGCCGGCTCGCTGATCGCCCGATCCGAGGTGATTTTCAGGTAAGGCTGACGGTCGGCACGGCGCAGCACTTCGACGCGGGCACCGGTTAGGGCCGGATCGAACGCGATGTTGCGCTCTGCGTAAGCGGCGGGGTTCGCAACCCGGACCTCGAGTGTGGCAAGCTCGTCTTGCGAGACGGCCAGGAGATCAATCTCCGCATGCAGCAATTCGCCAAACGATGATTTGACCGTCATGGGGCCGAGGCCGGCACCAAAGGCAGCCGAAGAAACAATAACCAACAGATTTGCGATAAGTGTCTTTTAAATTTGCATCTTGCATACCACTGGGCTCACGCACAGTGCCAGGAGAGGGGTAGTGGTGTTCGGGTTCGACGACATGCGTCTGGCCCGATCCCACCTGAGCGGCTCGATGCACAGCATGCGGATAGCGGCTCCGCAATCACGAACTCACGCAGGCCCGCTACGTATGCAAGCTAATTGCCAGGGCAGCGGCGCACGACACCGAAGCCGCGCCAATTTGTTCCTCGATCAGGCATCAAGATGCGTGCGCTATATCGACCGGTGGATGCGCACCGCCGAAGCCCGCAATTCTCATCCAGATCAGCGTCGATGCGACCAACGCGGCACAGTAACCGCTAGACGGTCGCAATCGGCGTGGCCGGTGACCCCACCGCACCGGGCAGCCGCAACGGCGGGGCGGTCAGCAAGAACCGGTTGCGGTCGTGGGCCCGCAACCACTTGGCAAGCTCCGTCAGATACCAGATCTCACCCAGGTGAATCCCATTCTTGAAGATGCAATGCTCATGCAATGGCATCGCCGCATGGGGAATCGGCTTGAAGATGCTGGTTGCGATGATCTCCACCGCGTAGTTATCAGCGATCAGTGCTGCCAAGCCGGAATCGGAAATCCAGTTTAGCAGCTTGTCATCACGGCCGTCCAAGCCGGAGCAGGTGTGATGCAACAATTGCGGATCAGGTCGTTTCGCCAGCTCAATAATCACATCAGCGAACCCAGTGTACAGGCAGACCATATCGCCCTTCTCCACCACGACCCGATCGGCTTCCAGCACGCGCATCAGATCATCATAGGTCACCGCATGGCGCTTGCGGCCAAAGTGATGGTGCAGATCGATCAGCACGCCGCGGCCCTGCGCACCATGCTCGGCGAGATTCTGAATGCCAAGCGCCTCGGCACGCGAACCTTCGTAGATGGCCCACGGCTCGGCATTCGGCTTGGGTGTGGCAGGCTTGATCTCTTCACCCGCGCGAAACCCGTTGTAGAACACCATCTCGGGCTCACCATCACCGTTCGCATCGAAGCGACTGCCGATGTGAGCGAAGCTGTCCCACTGCGTTGAATATTGCAGCGTGAGCAATACGATGTCATCGCACACCACATCGGTATGCAGGGGATTGTCGGTCGCCAAGGGCCAACAGAAATTCTGTTGGCCGGCGCTCTTGCCATCGCGAATGGTGGCGCACACGCGTGGCGGGTGACGGCGCGGATTCAGTACATTGCCGCCCGGATAATCGAGCGGCAGCGAAAGACAGAAGGTCCGGCCATCGCGGACCTCACGAATGCCTTGCAGCACCTTTTCGCGGGTGACGAGGTTCATGCGTCCGCGTTGATCATCCGGGCCGAATTCGCCCCAGTTGGAGCCGGGTGGACGTTGCTTCCAGCGCGTTTGCATGCTTCATCTCCTCCAGGTCAAGTAAGGGAGAGTATGCCGGAAGGCGTGTAAAGCTTGGGCGACTCACTCCGATAGAATCGAGCGACGGCCATTTCGCGGCCACGGGATCGACCAACATGAAAATCGCTGTCTTAGGTGGAGGCCATGGCTGTTACGCCGCCGCCGCCGATCTCACCCTGCAAGGCCATGAAGTCCGACTGTGGCGGCGCGATGCGCAAGCGCTGGCCCCATTGATGGCGTCGCACCGGATGACCGTCAAGGATTTCGCCGGACGGCGCGATGTGCGCATTGCCTTGGCCACTCCCGATATCAGTGCCGCGGTGCGGGGTGCCCAGTTGCTCTTTGCGCCTTCACCCGCATTCGCCCAGGTAGAGATCGCACGCCAACTCGCGCCCCATCTGGAGGACGGCCAGGTGGTCTTTCTGCCACCCGGCACATTCGGCAGTTACGTCATGGCCACTGCGATTCGCGCAGCCGGGTCAAAGGCGCGCGTCGCGTTTGCCGAAACCGGCACGCTGCCTTACCTCACCCGCAAACACGGGCCAACCGAAATCGCGATCACGATTCGCGCCAAGCGGCTGCCGACCGGTGTTTTCCCGGCGGCCAACGCGGAGCAGGCGTTCGCAGTGATCAGGGCAGCGTATCCGTCGATCGAACCGATCGAAGACGCCCTGTCCGGAGCGCTGATGAACGCAGGGCCCATCATTCATCCACCGCTAATTCTCATGAATGCGGGACCGCTTGAACTCTTCGCGCAACCAGGTGAGCGGGGCTTTACCAAGCGCGTACCGGCGCCGGTGCTTGCCCTTGGAGGATGGGACATCCATAACGAAGGCACCCAGACGTCGATTCGGCGCGTGACGGACGCGCTTGACATGGAGCGCATCGCGGTGCGTGAAACGCTTGGTTACCGTCCTTACCATTTCCCCTTGCGCGATCACTACACGACCGGCAACTGGATGTATGGCGATGCGCATGATCGTCTGGTCGATTCCGGTGATTGGCGCGAGAAGATCGATTTCGCCACGCATCGCTATATGCGTGAAGACATCGCGTACGGCTTGGCCTTCCTCGTATCGGTCGGGCAATGGGCAGGGGTGCCGACGCCGGTCGCCACTGGCCTTCTGTCAATCGCCTCCGCAATCGTCGGCGAAGATCTTGCGCGCGGACCGCGAACGCTCGCATCGCTTGGACTCGCATCACTGGATCGCGCCGGGATGCAACGCCTGCTCAGCACCGGTCACACCCATGCCTGAAACCATTGCTTCGCTCGGCGCCGGACGCATGGGTCGGGGCATCGCGCATGCCTTTGCGTACGCGGGGCGCGATGTTGTGCTCATCGATCTGAAACAGCGGAGCGGTGTTGAGTTCGACCAACTCGCGCGCGCAGCGCTGAGCGAAATCGATGGCAGTCTTGCCGCACTGTCGTCCCTTGGCGTGTTTGATGATGCGCTGCGCCCAGAGATCCTCGCGCGCGTGCGCGTGATCGCAGCGGGCGAAGCGGCCGCGGCATTGCGCACCGCCGACGTGATCTTCGAAGGTGTGCCAGAAGTGATGGAAGCCAAGCGCGCGGCATTCGAAGCCATGATGCCGTTGGTCCGTGACGATGCGATCATCGCTTCCACCACATCGACCATGCTGGTGACGCAGCTCGCCGGCTTCATCCCGCATCCAGAACGCTTCCTCAACGCCCACTGGCTGAATCCGGCTTACCTTTTACCGCTGGTGGAACTCTCGCCTCATCCTGGCACCGATCACACCGTGTTCGATCGCCTCAAACGCCTTCTCGAGAGTATCGGCAAGGTGCCGGTCGAATGCGCGCCGGCGCCCGGCTTTATCGTGCCGCGCCTGCAATCGCTCATCATGAACGAGGCGGCGCGCATGGTCGAAGAAGGCGTGGCAACGCCCGCGGCGATCGATCAAGCCGTGCGATACGGATTGGGCATCCGCTACGTCAATCTTGGCGTGGTGGAATTCATCGACTATGGCGGTGTCGATATCCTTCACTATGCAGCGAACTATCTCGCCGGTGAATTGGGCGAGCGTTACCGGCCGCCTGCCATCGTGGGACGCCTCATGGACGAAGGCAAGAAAGGCCTTCGCGAAGGCGAAGGCTTCTACGACTGGCGTGGTACCGATGTCGCTGCGTATCGTCGCGACGTACTCAGCCGCCTGGTTGGGACGCTACGGCATCAGGGACTGCTTCGCGCGCCCGGCTAGCCGAGAATCCTGATCGGGAACGCGGGGGGTTGCAGCACGTGCGGTGCAACGATGCGATTGCGAAGCACGCCAAGACCGACCACTTCCAGCTCGATCACATCGCCATGTTTCATGAAGCGGCCAAGCTCATTGCCGCAGCCGCCACCGACGGTGCCAGACCCGAGCACTTCGCCCGCATAGAACGTTTCGTCGGCAGATCCGTAGGTCACCATGTCATCGAACGTGTGCTGCATTTCAGAAGTATTGCCGCGCGACCACTCCTCGCCATTGATGCGCGCGAGCATGGTGAGATTCTGCGGGTTCGGAATTTCATCGGCGGTCACCAGCCATGGGCCCATCGCATTGCCGGTATCGAAGTCCTTGCCTTTCGCCGGTCCGAGCCCGGTCTGCATCTCGATGTACTGCGCATCACGCGCGGAAAAATCATTGAACACCATGTAGCCGAATACGTATTGCAGGCCAGACCCCTTCGGAACGTCTTTGCCCTGGCGTGACGTGACGATCGCGATCTCCAGCTCATAGTCGATCGTCTGCGAGTATTTTGGCCAATGCACGTCCGTCTCCGGACCCACGACGCTGAATATGTTGCCCTTGTAGTACACCGGCTTTTGATACCACGCCTTTGGAATTTCGATGGTCGCCGGATCAAGCCGCGCCGTGCCCTGACCAAACAGATAGCGATTGGCGCGCGACTGGCGGACATGTTTTTCAAAGCAAAGATAGTCGCGCAGCCGGCGTGGCCGCGGAATCGGTGCCAGCACTTTGATCGCACCGACCGCATGCACCACCTTCGCTGCGGCCAGCAAAGCGTGCGCTTTCGCCAAGGCCTCTGGCCCGCCATCGATCAACGCCAGCATGTCGCGAAAGGCGGGCGCCGCATCGGCCGCGGTGAAATCGACGACGTGCGTCCCGTTGGATTGCAGCGCGCCGATATGTTGTTGGCCATTTTGGGCCACGAAGGTCATAAGTTTCATTTGCGAACGACTCCTTAAATAATGGATTTCATTTCATCAAAGCATTAGCGCGCCAACTCGGCGACACGATCGCGGGTGTAGGTTTCATTCCACTGCCGGAACGAATGCTCCCACTGATAAGTGGTCACCTTGCCAGGCGGATCGACGGCGATCTCCTTCCCGCCAAGGTAGACCGCCGCGATGTTCTCCCGTTGCTGCAGCGACTTGATGTCTTGCAGAGGATCAGCCCGCACGACGGTCAGATCGGCGAGCGCGCCGGCCGCGACGCGTCCCACGTTCTTGCCCTCGCGGAGCAAGCCGGCATTCACGCTGGTGGTGGCGCGCAACGATTCACCCGGCGAAAAGCCAAGGTAATCGACCATGATCTCCAATTCCTTCGCATGCCATTCCCCATACGGCGTAATCGCAAACCCCGAGTCGGTGCCGACCATGAATGGCACACCCGCCTTGCGCGCCTTGATGAGCCCTTCACACGCCACTTCGATATCCCGCCGATTCATCGACGGACGCCACTTGTAGCAGGGGTCGCTCGGGCGGGTAAAGAGGATCGTGTTGGCGAGAAAGGTCAACGCGGGCGACAGGATCGAACCGGACTTCACGATGGCATCCAGACACTCGTCGTCGATCTCGAACGCATGAAAAATGATATCGACCCCGGCACGCGCCGAGTAGAGCACCGCTTCGCGACCCCGCGCATGGGTGATGACCTTGCGGCCAAGGCGATGCGACTCCTTGACGATGACATCGAGCTCTTCCTGATTGAAGGAGGCCATCAGCTCGCTCGTCGCGGGATTGCGATGCAAACCGTCGACCGTGACCTTAATGAAATCGACGCGGTTCTTCACCTGCAGTCGCATTTCCTCGATCGCCTCTTCCGGCGTTCTCACCAGAACGCCGATCGAACTGTCGGGCACGCCGATCGAGTCTGGATACCAATCGCCCAAGCCTTGATGGCCGGTGAGTTGGCGACCGGAGGTGGTAATGCGCGGCCCTTGGAACATGCCGGCGTTGATCGCATCGCGCACGCCCACCGTGCAATAACCCGTCGAAGCCGGATCGGCGATCGATGTGTAGCCCGCCTTCAACACCAGTTGCGCCGCATGGAGGGCCCTCAGCGCACGAAATTCAGTCGAGCCGTAGATATCGATGTCCTCGTTCGCCTGCGCATTGCCATAGCTAAGATGCACATGGATATCGATGAGACCAGGCAGCACGAATTCTTTCGAGTGGTCAATCACCTTGTCATCCGGGGCAGCACGTGGTGCCCCCGCGGTGGGGACGACCTGCGTGATCCGATCGCGCTCGATGACAATCGTTTGATCAGCGTCAGCCCGATCAGTCAAACCAGTAAAGAGGGTGCCGCAGCGAATATGGGTGCGCATCAGAGTCTCCTTTGGCTGCCAAGCCACATGCCTGCGATCTTCGCTCAAAACCGCGCTGCTTGCCACGCGCTTGGCAAACTGGTACACGGGTAACACTTTCAACGCAGGACGGCACTTCCTACGGCAGCTTGTTTTGGCGCGCGAATCTGCGGGCCGGCGACACGTTGCTGGTGCTGGGCGCCGCAGGGGGCGGGGGGCTTGCTGCGGTGGAGCTTGGACGCGTGGTCGGTGCGACCGTCATCGCCGCGGCGGGCGGTGCGGCCAAGTGCGACCTCGCGCGTGCGCATGGCGCCCACCACACCATCGATACCTCACGCGATGACTTGCGCGAGGTCGTTCAACGCGTAACCGATGGCACCGGTCTGGATGTGGTCTACGACCCCGTCGGCGGTGAACAGTCGGAGGCGGCGCTGCGCCTGCTGAAGATAGATGGGCGCATGGTGCTCATCGGCTTTGCCACCGGTCGATTGCCCGCGCTGCCCGCCAATATTTTGCTGGTCGAGAATCTCACTGTAGTCGGCTACAACCATGGCGCGTATATGGGCTGGGGGCCGGGTGATGGTCGCGATCGCCATGAGCCGAAAACACGCGCCATGTGCCAGCAAATCTTCGCATGGGCCGCCGCAGGGAAATTGCAGCCCCATACCTCAGCCTGCTACCCGCTCGAAGAATTTCCCGCGGCGATGGACTTTCTGATTGCCCGGCAATCGACGGGAAAGGTCGTGCTGCGGGTCGCCTCGGGCGCCACCAACGCATGAAGCGGCGCGGCGACTTCACCGGATAAGACGTGGTGTCCGCTCTGATCGTCGCGCCGTCGTGGTTGCGCGTGCGATGTAGGGGATTGGGCCTGCATGAAGGAGGTCATTACGTCACAACGCGATAGGACGGCTTATAGTCCCCGGCGATCTTCATTCGCCGTTGTGCAACGAACGAACGGAGCAACATATCGAGCCGCTCCATGATCGCTTTATCGCCCCGTAGTTCGAACGGCCCGTGCTCTTCAATGAGACGCACGCCCTGTACTTTGACATTGCCCGCGACAATGCCCGAGAACGCCCGGCGCAGTTGCGCGGCCAACAGATGGCGCGGGAGGTCCATGCTGAGCGTCAGGGCGGCCATGGATTCATGCGTCGCCTCGAAGGGCGCCTGGAATTCCGGTTCGATATGCAAGAGCCAATTGAAGTTCCAGGCGTCGCCCCCTTCGCGCCGCTGGCCGCACACGCGTTGCATGGTCGACTGCAGTTCACGCGCTACCGCTTCCGGTTGGTCGATGAGAATCTGGTAGCGGGACTGCGCGCTCTCGCCAAGTGTTGCGCCGATCAGCTTGTGAATCTGTTGGAAGTACTCGGCGCTTTCGGCCGGGCCGGTGAAGATCACCGGCAATTGAATGTCCGCGTTGTCCGGATGCAGCAACACGCCAAGGAGGTAAAGAATTTCTTCGGCGGTGCCGGCACCGCCTGGAAACACCACAATGCCATGTGCGACGCGGACAAACGCTTCGAGGCGCTTTTCCATATCGGGCATCACGACCAACTGATTGGCAATCGGATTTGGCGGTTCCGCGGCGATGATGCCAGGTTCGGTGAGTCCGATGTATCGCCCACCAGTGATCCTTTGCTTGGAATGTCCGATGGTCGCGCCCTTCATCGGCCCTTTCATCGCGCCGGGGCCACAGCCGGTGCAAACATTGAGGCCACGCAAGCCGAGTTGGTAGCCAACCAGCTTCGTGTAATCGTATTCGGTGCGACTGATCGAATGCCCACCCCAGCAGACGATGACATCGGGCCGCGCCCGCGCTTTCAAGATGTGCGCATTGCGCAGAATATGAAATACGGCGTTCGTAATATTCGCAGGATTGGTCAGTTGAAAGCGCTCAGTCGCAATCTCAGTACCGACGTAGACGATGTCGCGCAGCACCGCAAATAGATGTTCCTTCACGCCCTGAATCATCTCGCCATCGACGAATGCGCTCGCCGGTGCGTTGAAGATCTCAAGCTGCAATCCCCATGGGCGGCTGATGATCTGCACATCGAAATCCGCATACGCTTCGAACAGCTCGTTGGCATCATCCGTTTGTGCACCCGTGTTCAATACCGCCAGCGCGCAGCGACGAAACAACGGATACAATCCGCTCGCCCCGGCATCCAGCAACTTTGCGACCTCCTGCTGCGAGAGGACTTCCAAGCTGCCTAGCGGCGTAATGCGGACGGAGTGCGGCGCTTTACTCATTCGTGATGGGGGATGATGACCTTGTTGTGAGCCGCTCGCTGCGGGCTCTTGAGATGGCGCAAAGTGTAGCCTACCGCTGCGCCCGTTCCGGCACGATGGTTGAATTAGGCAAGGCGTAGAATCCACTTATCCACAGTCGCACCGTCACCAAACGCCGCCGAACCCAGATTCCACCCCCATAATGCGCGCCGCCTCGCTGTGTAAAGTGATTACCGAATGGGCGCTCCTCACCGCTGCCGGCGCGCTCCATGCGCAAAGTTATCCGGCACAGCCCATCACGATGATCGCGCCCTTCCCGCCCCGGGGGCAGCGTCGACATCACGTCCCGCATCATCGCCGAACCGCTTGCCAAGGCGCTGGGCGGCAGTGTGGTGGTCGAGAATCGATCCGGCGCCTCAGGCAACATCGGCATGGAGCTGGCGGCCCGTGCGAAACCCGATGGCTACACGATTGTTCTCAACACCACGCCGATCGCCACCAACACCACCTTCTTCCAGAAGCTTACCTACGACATTCAAAAGAATTTCACGCCGGTAGCGTTGGTCGGTCGCCTGCCGCATGTCCTGGTGGTGCATTCGAATTTCAAGGCCAACACCCTTGCCAAGCTGCTCGCGATGATTCGCGCTCAGCCCGGCAAATTGAATTACGCCTCGGCAGGCACCGGCACCAACTTCCATTTGGCCGCTGAATTATTTAAGGACATGACCAATACCAATGTGTTGCATGTGCCATATCGCGGCGGCGGCCCGGCACTCACCGACACGCTTGCCAGCCAGGTAGATCTCAGCTTTCCATCGCTTGCCGCCGCGCTTCCGCATATCAAATCCGGCCGCTTGCGGGCACTCGGGGTGACCACGGAGAAGCGCAGCAGCCTGCTTCCGGAAATACCGTCGATCAATGAAGTAGGCGTACTCGGTTACGACTTCACGAGTTGGTTCGCGGTGCTCGCACCGGCCGGTACGCCACGAGAAATCGTTTTGAAATTGAATGCAGCGATCAACCAAGTGACCGCGACGCCTTCCATGGTGGAGCGCTTCGCGCGCGAGGGGCTGGAACCGGTTGCCACCACCCCGGAAGGGACGGGCGAATCCATCCAACGCGAAACGTCGCGTTACGCCAAGCTCATCAAAGAGCGCGGCATCACCCCAGACTGAACCTATCTCGCCTCGCTACTTCCAGCGCGCTTGGCTTGCTCGAAACGCGCTTGCGCCTCCGCGATGCCTTGACTCGCCAACGCACGATTTGCGGTTTGCTTCGGCGCATTGCGATCGTAGCTGTCTTGCCGCAACCAATTGGTATTGTTGATGCGCGGTCGCACTTCTTCGGCGATCAGATCAAGACTGCGTAAGGTCGCAGGCCAGTTTGCCCAGTCGTGCTGAAACACCAGCACCCCACCGAAATCGCCCACCTTTGCGCGGACCCGTTCAATACCTGCGACCACATCATCCGGGGTGCCAACGATCGCCCGGCGATTGTCGATGATCCATTGCACCGGATCGGGCAGGCCGCGTGGAATCGGGTTGGAGGCGGGGATGATGTCGTTCGAATAGCCGATGTATCGGTCCAAGCCGTATTGCAAATCCGTCTTCGCCCGCTCGCGCGTTTCCGCGGCATGGATCATTAAGGTGAATTTCCACTTCGAGCGATCGGCTTGATGCCCGTGCTTGGCACAGGTTTCCTCATAGATGCGCCAATTACTCGCATGATGCGCGAGCGAATCGTCATCGATGCCACCCAGTACCAGCACGCCCGCACCATGACGGCCGGCTGCAAGGACACCGGCGGGTGAGCGGATCGAGGTCACTGCAAGCTCCATCATGGGCTTCGTGTAGCAACCGAAGCCAAGCCGCGCTTCCTTCAATTCAAACCAGTCGGTCTTCTTGGTGACGATTTCGCCCCGCAGCAAGGGCACGATGCAATCCAGCGCCTCGTCCATGCGCGGTCGCAGATCGGCAGGCGTCAAGCCGAACATTTGCGCATCGGTTGGCAATGCCCCTGGGCCCACGCCGAACATGACACGGCCGCGCGTCATGTGATCGAGCTGGGCAATCGTTTCAGCGACGATGAACGGATGATGATAGGGGAGCGACTTGACGCCCGTCCCGAATCGAATATTGCGCGTGCGCTCGGCGGCGGCGGCGATGAACACCTCGGGTGCGGCAATGATCTCGAAACCGCCTGAGTGATGCTCGCCGATCCAGGCTTCGTCAAACCCGAGGCGATCGATATGCTCCATCAGCATGAGATCGCGCTGGTACGCGTAAGTCGGATCGAGATTGGTCGCGTGATGCGGCCCGTGGAAGAGGCCGAATTTGATCGGCAAGCGCTGTACAGGAGCGTTCATCGAAAGGTCCATGGTGAAGAATGAACCTATCTTACCTGCAAGAAGTGCTGGGCCGTTGCGTGGGCCGCCGCCCGTTAGCTGAGCGTATCGATGAGCGCTTCGAGCGGCCGTTTGTCCACGACCACGAATTTGAAGCCGGCGGTATAGCCGCTGCCGAATTCGTCCTGACGGCACCACACCGACAGACACTGCGCCGACACGTTGATCGCCGCGCCGTTCTCAAGGGACGCTTCGAGCGCGCAATGAACGAGGCGATAGGCTTGAATCGGCTTCATTGAACTCAGCATGATGCCGCCCGCACTGACGTCAAGAACCTGTCCGAGCACTTTGTTGGTTGCCTTCTCGACCGCCCGCACATAAAACCCCACCTAATAACGCTTATGTTGACGACGATCAGGACCGGCACTAACCTGATCCAACACCGGGGCATCGTAGCTTTGATCTAATGCAATCACTGATGAATTCCTCGAACGCTGGTGTGTAACGCCTCTTGAATCCAGAGGTTACCCGCGCTAGATCGTGATGACGCCTCCGACAGAGCGATGTAGGGAGAAGGATTGCATGTTCCGTTATGGCGATCACGGCAACGCTTGGAGCACGTGATGTGATGGCGGCATCATCGAAGGGTCGGCGTAGAATTTCGGATGCGTTCAGCGATGTAATGACCCTTCCCGTTTCCCGTTTCACTGCCGTTAGGAGCGTCCCAATGGACTTCGGCCTCAGTATCCCCACCCGCGGCGCCGTCGCGACCACCGAGACCATCGATGCATTCGCCAAGCGCGGCGAAGCATTGGGGTTCCGATATTTTGCCGTTGCAGACCACCTCGTCATTCCGCAGAGCATTACTTCGCCCTATCCCTATACCAATGACCGCAAGATGACCGGTGCCGCAAGCGGTGATTGCCTGGATTCGCTATCGGTCATGGCATACCTCGCCGCTGCGACCAGTACGGCACGCCTACTCACTTCCGTGATGGTGATTCCGCATCGTCAGCCGGTTGTAGCGGCCAAGATGTTGGCGACCATTGATGTGTTGAGCGGTGGCAGAGTGACGGTCGGCTGCGGTGCCGGATGGATGGCCGAGGAGTTCGCGGCGATCGGTGCGCCGCCTTTCAGTGAGCGGGGCAAAGTGACCGATGAGTATCTCGCCATCTTCAAGGAGCTGTGGACGAAGGATGCGCCCGCGTTCGAGGGCAAATACGCGCGCTTCTCGAACATCAGCTTCCTGCCGAAGCCGGTACAAAAGCCGTATCCACCACTATGGATCGGCGGTGAAAGCCCCACCTCTATACGCCGCGCCGCGCGGATCGGCGATGGCTGGTATCCGGTCGGCAGCAATCCGTCGCACCCCCTCAACACCATTGCCAGGTATCGTGCAGCGGTTGCATCACTGCGGGCGCAAACCGAACAGAATGGGCGCGACGGGGCGAGTATCGATCTCGCCTACTGGGCAAATTGGTATCGAGAAAATAAAACCACGACCACCGACAACGGCGAGCGTCATCTGATGACAGGCAGCAACGACGCGGTGGTCGACGATATCGGTCGGCTGGGAGAAGCCGGCGTTCAGCATTGCCTTTTTAATTTCCAGCGCGGTACGCTCGCAGAATCACTGGAAGCAATGGAGCGTTTCGCCGCCGACGTATTGCCAAAAGTAGCCAGACGGTGAGACGTGCTTTAGCGGATCGCTAAACAAGGGAGCTCGCCCCCTTGTAACTCCCTGAATATTTGAGCACGCTGATTCCGCGGGATAGCTTAATCAGCGTTTCCTTAACGTAGACCGTCTTTCCCCGCGATATCTTTCGCGCGTAGACCACCAAGACGCGCATGGAGTCTCCCGCGCGTGGCAAATGCAAACACGATCACCACTTCATCAGGTGCCGGCGCATCGCCAAAGGTAACTGACATCGTGTCGTAGTGGGAACGCACGTACAGTGCATCCTTGTGGGCAAGCGGCACATCGATTTCAGTACCCGGCCCGCCTCGTTTGCCCGTCGACGGTACCCACGCTTTGCCGCCCCCGACGGCATCGCGCACCGGATCGGCAAACGCCGTCGTGAGCAACATGTTGCCGTGTTCGTACTCACCCGCGGTACCGACCACACAACTCTTGCCGTAACTTTCGATCGCGCGCCCATTCGCCGCTGCAACAATGCGCCGCCCGAACTCACGTCCAAGATGAACGGAGCGCTTGATGATCGGATCGAGATTTTTTACGAACTTGCCGGCGCATGGGTTTTGTATTGCGCAGCCAATCGCGATTTTCACCACCGGATTGCTATCGGCAGCCATGCCGGTTTCATTGGCAAGCGTCTCTTCAACTTGCGTGAACCACTTGCGGATATGAAAGCCGTGGAAATTGGACTTCTTCATGGCAGGATCTCAGAGTGAATGACGCCGAGAATACCTGTTCAAGAAGATCCAAGGGAAGCGTCGGGCTGCCGGCGGCCGGAAGCTGTTTGAGGCAGCTATTCGGCGCTGAGATCAGGCCGAACGGTGCGGAGTATTTCGGGCGTCACCGCGCCTTGCAGCGAGCAACCGAAGCGAGTGAGCGACTTATCCTCATCGAAGGGCTCGATCAGGAGGACTCGCTCGACCGTCCCGGCAGCCGGCGCCCTGTCGGCCACCGCAATCGCACTGACCCAATCTTTTGCGGCCTTCTTGTGATCCCAGATCTCGGAGCGCACATGAACAGCATTGTCTTTACGCAGCCGCTTCCCTTCCCAGATGAGAAGTTCGGTCGCGGCAACAACTTCCGCGGGGGCGCGCTCAGAAGAAATCCCCATAAAAGAGCAAGCCCTTCGTTGCCGAAGCCCATCACCTCATCAAAGTAGCCGACGACTTCTAACGCACCGACGCGAATCGGCGCGTTGAACCGCAGGAGGTTGCGCTTCGAATCGGACCGATCGGGCACGCTAAAATACGATAGGGTTGTGGCACCGCGAAAGAAAAACCGAAGAGAATGCGTCGCGCTCTTTCTTCAGTGTTTCGAAAAACGTATTGTCGCAACGAGTAAGATCGCCTAAGAAAGCGTTTGCCGCAGCACCGACAGGTTTAGCTTCCGCCGCGAACGCATTGCATGTGACGAATACCAACACCAAGGCGAATAATTTCATGCGGCAGTCCCTCAAAGCAATAGCGCGAATGAGGCCCCATCCGATCCACCGCGCGCTTGGGCCAAGGCCGCGACAACTGGTGATGAGCGTACCTGAGCGGCTACCGGCGGTTGCCGGTTGATGCGTCTCGATTGAGGAATATCTGTCGCAGCATGCGCACCGCTCCGATACCACGATCAGCGCGTCGATGCCACCATGTCGATTGTTACTGACAAGCAATTTTCGTCGCGTCCGGCAATTCGCTCAACGGCGCGAATCCCAATTTCGCCGCCGCCTGCGCCTGCGCCTGCGATTCGGGGACCTGAACAATACCGATGCGACCATCCGGCGCACCGCATACCGACGGATGCATGCTGCCATCCGATCCGCACGCCGACGACAGTACCTCGATTCCGGCGCCGGTCAGTTGGCGCTCTATTTCCTGGACCGAGACGCCCGCGCCTGTGCATTGCACCGATCCCGACGCGTTCTTTGCCATGCACGGCACACCGTTACCGTTTAGCTGGCCGAGCGAGCGAAGCCCGTTTGCGAGAATAGACTGCAACGGTTTATTGGGCAGCATTGCATGAAACGCTTCATCCTATATTTTCATCGGGACTGCTCGAAGATTGCTTTGAGATCCTTGCTTGGGAACGTATCGCGCACCCACCGGAACGAGCCGGCATCACGCATGGCAACCGCAGCTTCGCGCACGGCCGCGAAAGCCAGCCGGGACAGCGCGCCTCCGACGCTGATGCGCTTGACCCAGACGGCAGCCAGTTGCTGCGCGGTGATCTTCGGATCCGCCGCGCTCATCACGACGTTCATCGGTCTTGGCACGGCTGCCACGACTCGTCGGATTGTTTCAAGATCACGCAGGCCTGGCGCGTATAGCACGTCCGCGCCCGCGGCCGCGAACGCCCGCAAGCGACGGATTGTATCGTCGAGGTCGGGCCGTCCGTGTAGGTAGTTCTCGGCCCGCGCGGTGAGCGTGAACGGGAACGGTAGAGCGCGCGCTACGCGGGCCGCGGCGGCAATCCGTTCGACGGCCAGGTCGAAGTCGTAGATGGGCTCGGCGGCATCGCCCGTTGCATCCTCGATCGAACCTCCTACGACACCCGCATCGGCGACCAATTGGATAATCGTGGCGGCTTCATCGGGATCATCTGCATAGCCGTTTTCCAGATCCGCGTTCACGGGAAGTTCCGTAGCCGATGCAATCTCACGGCAGTTGGCGATCAATTCGTCGCGAGCAATAGAGCGAGTTCCATTGACACGCCCGCGGGAGCTTGCGAACCCGAGACTGGTTGTCGCCAATGCTTCGAAATAGAGCGAGGCAAAGAGCTTTTCCGTGCCGGCATCCCATGGGTTGGGCATGATGAAAATTCCGGATCGCTCATGCAGCACACGGAACGACCGCGCCTTTTCAAGCTGCGTGAGCATAATCACTTCCTTTCGTCAACATCTCGAAACCTTGAGTCGTCTTCCTTGCAAAGCCAATGCAGCCCAACGTTCGCGCCCACCGGCGCACGGCCGCGAGGGGTGACGGAAACGTGCCGCGCCCCATGCGTCCGGGTGGTGCGCGCGGTTAGGCATCATCAACGTCACCCTCTTTACTTTCATTTCCCAACCAGCCGATCGACCTTGTTTTCCTTTATCCACAAAATGATTGCTCTGACGACAACCTCCTCGCGCGCCTGGAAGCTGTGCAGGTGGCGGTCGCCGCAGGGATCACCCTCTGGCACACCGCCACGCACCGTGACCATATTTTCCCCGGCGTATTCCTTCACGATCGACTAAGGCGTATGCGCACAAGCATCGTTCTCGTTGTGAACATGAAGAATCGGCGCGGCAATGGTGTTGTAGGGAAAGCCGGCAAGCGAAGTAGCATACCCGGGGGATTGTGCCCGTTCATCGCCGCAGAATGAATACTCCCGCTGATCTCGCTGCTGAGATCCTTTGCCAGCCACCTCGAGCTGACCCGGGCGCCGCACAGAGTGCTGCATTCCCAGAAAGTGGTTGGCAACAACTTATCCATCGATTCGCTGGCGGCAGCTTTCATCCTTGCAACCTTCGGTAGAGACCGTTCCGGCGCGATGATTTCATAGTACATTGGGCGTTGTTCCCATGCTGTATTCACCCGCTTTTTTGTGAGCCCAATTCGTGCAGACTGAGCCGGTTCGCGTCCGCCATACCGATCTCGATGCCTTCGTGCGCGCACTCTTGGCCGCGAAGGGCATGTCCGCCGAGGATGCCGCCACCGCCGCCGAAGTATTCGTGTGGGCCGATCTCCATGGCGTCGCTTCGCATGGCGTCGCGTGGCTGCCGGTGACGATGAAGCTCATCGACGAGGGCGCTCTCAATGTCCGTGCACGGCCGCATCTGTCGATCGACATGCCCGCTCGCATCGTCGTGGAAGGCGGCAGTGGCGCGGGTTCGATCGCCATGATGTTCGCCACGAACGTCGCATGCGAGCGCGCGGCGCGTGCGGGCGTGTGTATTGCGTCTGTTCGCGATTGCACCCATACCGGCCCGATCGGGCGTTACGCGGCGCTCGCCGCAAACGCAGGGTGCGCGGCGATCGTATTGGTCGCGGGGCCGCCTTTCATGGCCTATCACGGTAGCCGTGTGGCGAGCTTGTCAACGAGCCCGATCGCGATGGCCGTCCCCGGCCCAGGGGGTGAGCCGATCGTGCTCGATATCGCAACGAGCGTCGTTCCCTTTAGCAAGCTACGCCAGGCAAGAACGCTTGGCACTCCCATCCCCGCCGGGGCGGCGCTGACGGTTGAGGGCCGGCCAACGACCGATCCGGCACAAGCGTTCGTGCCGCTGCCGATCGGCGGGCATAAAGGTTCCGGGCTGTCATTGATGACCGAGCTCTTGACGAGCGTGCTGGTCGGCAATGCGATTTTGACGGATCATATTCCTTCTCACGGCACGCACCGGCACACGCAAAACGCGCTCATCGTCACGATGAAGGTGAGTGCCTATCGATCGGAAGACGCATTTGCGCAGGATGTTGCGGCGTTAGGGGCAATGATCAAAGAACTACCACGTGCCGAAGGCGGGGAAGAAATTCGCCTGCCGGGTGAGCAAAGCGCAAAGCTCGCGCGCAGCCGTGAAGCGAATGGCATTCCAATTCCGAGGCCGACGTGGTCGGCGTTATTGAGCATGGCAAAGACGATAGGGCTCCCACCACCGATGGCGCAAGCGACATGATGCAGATCGGAACGCCAGATCAAGCGCTGCGGCGCCGGCGCGAACTACCGCTGCCAAGCGGCGCTACGTATTTCAAAAGCGAATTCATCGACGCGCCAGTGGTAAGCCCGGTGATCGGTGGACCGGTATGTGTCGAAGGCGATCGGACGAGCGCATCAACCCTTGCACCGGTAGCGTTCCTGATTGAGCAGGGCCCCGATTCGGTGGTGCAATCGCATTTTCATCACAACGATGAGTTCCAGGTGGTGGTCGCAGGAAGCGGCTTTATCGGCCGCAATCCGGTTTCTCCCGTGAGTGTTCACTACGCCGGCGGCTATACAGGCTACGGGCCGGTGGTAGCCGGACCCGATGGGGTCAGTTACTTCACTCTACGCCCCCGTTATGAGGCCGGCGCCTTATACCTGCCCGATGACCGGGCGGCAATGAAGCGCGGGCCGAAACGTCACTTTCGAACCCCAGCAATCACGATCCGGAGCGATGGTGATCGCCAACATGCGAGCGCAACAACGTTCGAGACCGTCATACCATTGGCAGCCGATGGCCTGATGGTGAGCGTCGCGTGCCTGCCCGCACGTGGCGCATGCACGGCGCCCGATCGTTCCCATGGAAGCGGTCAGTACTGGTTGGTGCTTGGCGGTTCGTTGGTACACGCGGGTACACTCCTTGCAGAGCGGTCGGTCCTCTTTGTCGCAGGCGAGTTGCCTCAGTCACTGATCGTTGCCGGGGCCGGCGGTCTTGATCTGCTCGTACTACAGTTTCCGCGCTTGTTATATTCCGATCGCGTAACGCACAACATCACAGGATAGAGCCATGCATGATCTCGTCATCGCCGGTGCGCAAGTCTTCGATGGCCTAGGCAATGCGCCACAATCCGCTGATCTCGCCGTCAAGGACGGTCGCATCGTCGCGATCGGCAAAATCACCGATGCCGCCAAAGAGCGCCTGAACGCCGATGGCCTCGCGCTCGCGCCGGGGATCGTCGATCTGCACACGCACTACGACGCACAGGTCACATGGGATCCAACGCTCTCCCCTTCTCCTTCGCTTGGCGTGACGACGGCGGTGATGGGCAACTGTGGTTTTGGCATCGCGCCCTGCCCGCCCGCCATGCGCGAAACGCTGCTGCGCAATCTTTCCGTCGTGGAAGGCATGGAACTGGATGCCCTGCAAGCCGGCACGCGCTGGGAGTTTCAGTCGTTCCGCGAGTTCATTGGCCTGGTGCGCAAGCAACGGCCGTATATCAATACCGCGGTGTTCGCGCAGCACTCGACGATTCGATCGGTCGTGATGGGGGCCGAAGCCTCCACCCGCGCAGAGGCAACGCCCGCCGAAATGGATACGATGAAACGCGCCGTGCGTGATGCGATGGATGCCGGGGCGATCGGCTTTGCGTCATCGTTCTCGCCCAATCATTCCGGATGGGGTGGCCTGCCGATGCCCTCATGCATGGCGACTGATGCCGAACTGGAATCGCTCGTTGGCGTGCTGGGTGAGGTCGGGCGCGGCGTCTTCATGATGGCGACCGGCCCGCGCGCCACGCCGCAATTCATGGAAGGCATGGCCAAGAAAACCAAGCGGCCCATGTTCATCAGCACCGCGCTCACCATGTACAACGAAGCCGCGCCCGAACGCGCGATGACCTACTACGACTACTGTGCCGGTGCGCTGGCGCGCGGCAACGAGGTCTATATTCAAACGACCTGCCAGCCGCTTTCGTTCACGTTCGATCTGCTGGATCCTTACATCCTCTACAGCCATGACGCGTTCGATCGGATGCGTCAATGCAAGCCTGCCGAATTACGCGCTGTGTATAGCAACGCATCGTTTCGCGAGGCGTTTCGCGCCAATCTCGCCAAGCCGAAAGCGGGCATCATTTTCTACGGCAACTGGAATCTGATCGAGATCGCCGCGACCACCCGCACCGAGAACACCAAATACGAAGGCAAGACGGTCGGTGCTGCAGCGCGTGAAGCAGACAAGGATCCGCTCGATTTCTTCTTCGATCTCGCACTGAGCGATGCGCTTGGCACGACCTACGTCGGAAAATTTTTCCAGAACAACGACAAGGCGGTTGCACCGCTCATCTCGCATCCGGCGGGCGTCATCACGCTATCGGATGCCGGTGCGCATTTGAAATTTCTGTGCGACGCCGGATTTGGACTGTATCTGCTCGGCCATTGGGTACGCGAGCAGGGCGTGTTCACGTTGCAGGAAGGCATTCGCCGTCTCACCAGCGATCCAGCCAAGAAATATCGAATTCCCGATCGCGGTTATCTGCAAGTCGGTGCGCACGCCGACTTATTGTTGTTTGATCCGCAGACGGTCGGGATTTCGAAGTCCATCCGCGTTGGCGACCTGCCGGCCGGCGGCTCACGATTGATTCGCAAACCGACCGGTGTGAAAGGCGTATGGGTCAATGGCACACAGGTATTCGATGGCAACGATTACCCGAAGCTCGCGGCCGGCCCCGGGCAATTGCTGGACAAGTTCTTGCAGTGAACTACTTGACGCGCTTTGCCGCCTCGCGCACGTAACTCATATCGACATACTTCTTCGCCTCGACCCGCTCGGTGAGAAATCCCAACTCGCGCATGACATCGATGTTCGATTGCAGCGACTCAACATCGAGTTCCCCATCGGCCGGGCGGTAGTAATCCTTCTTGGTGAACAGCCACGACTCAAGGGCTGGCACCGGGATCTTGCTTGCCGCGGAGGCGAGCTCGACCGCCGCCCGGTGATTTTTCGGATCGAGCAAGAATGCCTGTGCGCGCAGATAGTCCTCCAGAATATCGACGACGACTGCACGGTTCTTTTGCAGGAAGGCGGCCCGCACCACCCAGATGCCAAGCGAGCTTTGCCCAAGTGCGTCGCGCTGCGTGAAGAGCGCCTTGGCGTTCGCAACCAGTTCTGGATTGAGTGAGAATGGCAACACCGCCGGAATCAGTTCTACTTTTTTCTCGAGGAGCATCGCGCGCATGTTCGGAAATGCGGCTTCGACGACGGTAAAGGATTTGTCGTCGAGACCGTTCTTTCGCAAGACGGCCCGCATCGCGATGTCAACGGCGCTGCCACGCGCGTTGGTGGCAAGCGTCTTGCCCTTAAATTCGGTGATCGCATTCGCGCCACCTTCCTTGCGAATCATGAATTCGTTTGAATAGTACCCGGGCGTGCCGTCACGCAGCTCATCGAGAATAATCCGCAGGTCTTCCATCTTCGCGTTCTGGATAGCGAGCGGAAACGATGTGAAGCCAAGCAGCGCGATGTCGAGATCACCGGTGCCAAGCGCGGTCAGTTGCGGCGTCGATCCCTGAAACCGGGACAACTCGGCCACATACGACTTGCCGTGATGGCGCAGTTGATCCTTGGCAGTAAACAGGAACTGCGCGATGTTGCTGACCGGCACGATCCAAGCGATGCGCACCTTGAGGGGTGGTTGCGCGTGGGCTTGCAATGCAAATGCCGCGGCAACGATGGCCAGTAGGAATTTCGCAACGATCATGGTCACTCCTTTAATGGTTCAAATCGATTTAGCGCAGAGCGGAAAAGCAACGCGCATTCCACCGTGCGCTTTCTGCTGCCTCAGTATTCATACCGTGGCAGGGGGTAACGCCTCCGGATGCCACGCTAACACTTTGGATCGGATGGCCGACATGCCCTGCACGAGCACGTATCCAGCCACCGCAATCTCTACGATACCCGCAAAGATGCCTGGTGAGTCGGCGACCCTGGAGGCGCCGAGCATGGCACCACCGAGTCCCTTGCCGCCCGTCAGCATTTCGGCCACCACGCAAACGATCAAAGCGACCGGCAGCGCAACTTGCAAACCCGTCATGATCTGCGGAAGGGCCGCGGGGAACAAAACTTCGCGCACCATCTGACGTTCATTCGCACCAAGACTGCGCGCCGACCAGGTGAGTTCCTTCTCGACGCCCGCAACCCCCGCAATCGTTGCGGTGACCACCGGAAAGGCCGCATCGACGACCACCATGGTGATCTTTAACGTGTCATCGAAGCCAAGCCACAGCGTGACGATCGGCAGGAATACGATTTTCGGCATCGGAAAGCCGATCGAGATGATCGGCTCGAAGAACCAGCGCACCAGCGCTACACGGGTAATTATGAGGCCCAGCAGGATGCCAAGCGCTGCTGCGATGAGAAATCCGACGAGCGCGCGGTACAGCGTGACACCAAGATGGATGAAGAGTTCGCCGGTCGCCCCGTCGGCCCAAATGCGCAGCAACACCGTACTGGCCGATGGCAGCACGAACGCGGTGAACAGGCCGCTCCGTGCCACAGCCTCCCAAACGATAAGCAGCGCGAGAAAAGGCAGAACGCTCAGGCGCGCCATCGCAGCACCCATTGCGAGAAGCGTTGAAACACCCGATCGGAGATGAACCCGAGAAACGCCACCGTCAGGACAGCTGCGAACATCGCGTCATAGACACCCGCCTCACCCAGCGAACCGATGAGATAGCCAAGCCCGTTGCGGGAAGCAATCAACTCGGAACTCACGAGGAGAATGAAGGAAAGCGCGAGCGCGGTGCGGATGCCGTTCAACAGTTCAGGCAAAGCGCTCGGCACTACCACATCCCAGAGCACGCGCAACCTTCCCGCGCCAAGCGCCCGTGCCGACCACACCATGACATGCTCACAGCCGCGCGCACCATTGAAGGCGCCGAGCGTGACCGGCAACATACAGGCGAGAAAGATCAACAGAATCTTCGAGGCGTCGCCGAAGCCAAGCCACAACGCCGTGACCGGAATGAGCGCCGATTTTGGCAGTGGATAGAGCGCCTCGACCATGGGATTCACCAGCATGCGAAGGGGCCGCCACCATGCCATGGCAATGCCAAGTGAAGCGCCGACGAGAATGGCGATCGCAAGCCCCGCGCCACCGCGCCAGATTGAGGCAGCGGCGTTGGCGAGCATCTCACCGCTTGCGACCAGTTCAATCCAGGCGTTGACGACGCTCGTGAGAGAAGGCAGCGATCGTGTTGGGACGATGCCAAAACGCGATACGGCTTCCCATACGATGACAATCAACACAATCGGCAGGTAATGGACCGCGACTCTCACCGTGCCTCGGCAGTGTTATCGTGGACCAGCGCCCAGACTTCATCGACGCGATCGCGAAACGCCTGCGTGCGAACCAGCTGCGGATCTTCGCGATCGAACTTTGCATCGACGATTGCTTTGATACGACCCGGGCGCGCCGACATGACGATGATGCGCTCGGCAAGGTACACCGCCTCTTGCACATCATGCGTCACGAACACCACCGCTTTCGGTGAGCGCCGCCAGATACGCAGCAACTCCGTCTGCATCTGGGTGCGGGTCTGGGCATCGAGCGCGCCGAATGGCTCATCCATCAAAAGCGTGCCAGGATCAACCGCCAAGGTACGGGCGATCGCGGCGCGCTGTTTCATGCCGCCGGAAAGCTGCGATGGATAGCTGTCCGCAAACGCGGACAATCCAACCATCTCGATGAATTCACGCGCACGCGCTTCACGATCGGCGCGCGGCAATCCCATCTTCTCCAACCCATAGAGCACATTGCCTCGCACGGTCTTCCATGGAAACAGCGCGAAGTGCTGGAATACGATGCCGCGGTCCGGTCCGGGACCAGTGATAGGGGTGCTATTGAAGCGGATTACGCCTCGCTCAATCGGCAGAAAGCCGCCCAAAAGATAAAGCAGCGTCGATTTGCCGCAACCCGATGGCCCAAGCAACGCGACGAATTCGCGCTCGGCCACCGTCAGAGAAATATTGTCGAGGGCGGACACCGCGCGTCCATCTGGCGTGCGATAGGTGTGACTCAGGCCTTCGACTTCAATCATGCTAATTAACCGCTCGGCGCTATTTCCACATCTCATTGGCCACTTCAACGATGCGCGCGAGCTTGGCCCATTGCTCATCTTCGGTGAGCATATTGCCTTCTTCGGTCGAGGCAAAGCCACACTGGCCTGAAATGCAAAGCTGATCGAGACTGGTGAACTTCGCCGCGGCGTCGATCCGGCGCTTGAGCTCGTCTTTGCTTTCAAGTTTGCCGGTCTTGGTGGTCATCAGGCCCAGCACGACTTGCTTGCCTTTGGGCAGCATGCGTAGTGGCTCGAAGCCACCGGAGCGCTCATCGTCGTATTCCATCAAATAACCATGCACGTTGATCTTGTTGAAGAGGATCTCCTGCACCGCGTCGTAACTGCCTGCGCCCATGAAGGTCGAGCGATAGTTGCCGCGGCAAAGGTGCATCGTGACGGTCATGTCGGCCGGCGCATCCGACATCGCGACGTTGATCAGATCACCATACTGCACGGCGAGCTTCTCCGGATTGTCGCCACGCGCGGTCATCTGTGCGCGATACTTTGGATCGCATAACATCGCGATAAACACTTCATCGAGTTGCAGGTTGCGACAACCCGCATCGGCAAACCCACGCACCGCCTTCTTGTAAGCCTGCCCGAGTTCATCGAAAAATTGATCGAGCGTTGGATACAACTTCTTGTCGATCGGCGTGGCGATCGGACGGCCGTAGATCGCCGAAGGGGCTGGAATGGTGATCTTCGGCGTGCGGGTGGTATTCGCCTTCACGAATTTGAAGTGCTCGACCATCGGGTGAGGCCCCGCCATGTCAAGCTTGCCCGTTACCTTCACGCCTTCGCTACGCGTATTGACCGCTGCGAATTTGACGCCGCCATCCATGATGTGCTTTTCGACGCCATCCAGGCCCCACAGAAAATCAAGATGCCACCATGAACGGCGGAACTCGCCATCGGTGATTGCCTGGAGCCCAACGTCTTCTTGGCGTTTGATGACGCGCGCGATCTCGCGATCCTCGATCGCTTTCAGCGCTGCCGGGGTGATCTCGCCCTTGGCGAGTTGTTCCCGCGCCGCTTTGATCGCAGCGGGGCGAAGGAGACTACCAACATGGTCGGCGCGAAAGGGCGGCTTGGTACGGAGCATGGTTGCACTCGCTGGTTAGCCCACGGACGGGCGGATTGCGTGGAGAGGGCGAGATTATCAATGAAATCCGAAATCCGACTTCGCTGGATAATCCCGCCGTGCCGCCGACCTGTTCGTCTCGTCTCCTATTCTTCAAACCGAGGTTCGCCAATGCATCCGCTTTACCCATTCACTGTCGCAGTCTGTGCCACGAGCTTCTCCATCGTTGTCGGTGCACAAAGCTATCCGGTCAAACCGGTTCGCGTCGTCATCGCTTTTCCACCGGGCGGACCGACGGATCTGGTCGGTCGCATCATCGCCGCCAAGCTCACCGATTAGATGGGCCAACAGTTCGTCGTCGAGAACCGTGCCGGGGCGGGCGGCAACATCGGCGCGGAACTCGTGGCAAAAGCGACACCGGATGGCTATACGCTCTTCTACAACACGTCGGGTGTCACCATCGCGCCGTCGGTCTATCCGAAGCTTAGCTACGACCTACTGAAGGACTTCGCGCCGGTCGTTCTTGCCGCGGCCGTGCCGCTGGTCCTGGTGGTGAACCCGAGCCTGCCATCGCGGACAGTGCAGGAATTCGTCGCCTATGCAAAGACCCAGAATGGCAAGATCAACTATGCATTATCGGGAACCGGCGTCATCACGCATTTGGCCGGCGCTGCGTTTATCAAGGAAATGGGCATTGCCGCAACTCATGTGCCCTACGAGGGTAGTGCGCCCGCGATTGCCGATGTGGTGAGCGGTCAGGCGCAGTTCATGATCGATACCATCAACACCCCGCTTGGCTTCATTCGCGAAGGTCGGTTGCGTGCCCTGGCCGCTGCGATGCCGAAGCGCTCAACGCTCCTGCCTGAAGTGCCCACCTTCCATGAAACCGTCATGCCCAATTTCGAAATGAGTGCATGGCAAGATGTCTTGGCGCCGACCGGAACGCCACCCGCTATCATTGAACGATTGAACTTGGAGGTGAACAAGGCGGTGCAAAGTGCCGATGTACGCGCCAAGCTCGCCAATCAAGGTGCCGAGCCGTTCGGCGGGACCGTCGCCGAATACGCTGCTTACCTTCGATCCGAGATCACGCGCTTCGCACGCATCGTGAAAGATGCGAATGTGAAGTTGGAGTAGATCACTCAGGCGAGTGTTAGGAAAACGCTGATTAAGCTATCTCGCGTAATCAGCGTGCCCATATTTTCGGGGAGTTACGAGGGGCAATGGAGGGGTTGGGGCCCCTTCATCCCCAACGAGCCCCTTGTTCAGTTACCCCTTAAATTGGTGATATGCGCCGGATCCGGCTCCAACTGTCCGCGCTCCACGCGCGACACCAGGTCCACCAGTGCGCGATTCGCCGGCACGTCCATGCCGATCGTTGCCGCTTTCTCCACGACCAGACCGTTGAGGAATTCAATCTCGGTGCGACGTCGTTTGCGCATGTCTTGCCCCATCGAGGCGACTTGCGTGTCGGACCGCTTCTTTGCCTGCCCTTGCAACGCATCATCGATAAAGCGAAATGCCGCCGCATCGCCTTCGCCTGCCAGGGCGAATTTTTCCGGGTCCAGCCCCACGACGGGTTCCAGCGCGTAGCCAAGCGCCTGACCGACCCGCACTGCTTCGCCGGCGACGCGAATCTTGAAGCGTTGATGCGGCTCGGAGCGGGTCACTTGATTACCGGTGAACCCGGTGCATGCCGACATGCCGTTTTCCATGCAATTGGCGATAAGTTTCGACCAGCGCTCACCCCACAGATTGGTCGTGACTTTGACGCTGTCGGCCAAACCAACCAGCTTGGCTATCTGCTCGGCGCGCTCGGTCACGCGGCCATGCACTTCGCCAACGCGAAAGATCGTGTAATCGGCGCCGCCCTTTGCCACCCCGCGATGAATCTTCCCCGGCGCGTGCAGATCAACCATGATCTTGCTCGCGATGCATCCGAGCGTGCGTCCCCATCCCATCACGCCCGCGAGCCGTTCTTCGTTGATGCCGTTTTGCAATGAGACCGCGAATCCATTCGGCGTAAGGTACTGGCGGATCAGCATCGCCGACCATTCGGTGTCGTATGATTTCGAGCAGATGAATGCAATATCGATCGGCCCTTCCCGGTGGAGTTGCTGCGCATCGGTGATGTGCATGATCCGCATCGACGTATTGAAGCTCTCTTCGGGCGTGGTGCCGGTGAGGCTGATGCCATGTTTGCGCACATGCTCGACATGCTCGGGCCAGGCATCAATCAAAATCGGCGCGAGACCAGCGCGTGCAAAGTGCGCGCCGACATAGCCGCCGACCGCGCCGGCGCTGACAATTGCAATGCGGGGATTCATCGAAGCTCCAAGGCAGCGACCGATGTGGTTTGAACGTGTAGGATAGTCTGCTTTCTTGAGGACCGCCCCATGCCGCTTCGCGTCGCCATTCCCGATATGGTTTCACCCTCGTATTTTCCGGCGATCGCCGCCGTCGAACTTGGCTTCTTCAAGAAAGAAGGCCTCGATGCGACGATCGAGCTGTTGTTTCCGGTGACTAAAACCTATGAGGCCCTGCGCGATGGCATTGTCGACTTCGTCGGCGGCGCGGCGCATGCACCGCTCTATGCATTCAAGAACTGGGCGGGTTGCAAGATCACCTGTGCGCTTTCCCAGCACATGTACTGGTTCTTGATCGTACGAAAAAATCTCAATGCGAAGCTTGGCGATCTCACCGCATTAAAAGGCCTCAGGATCGGCGCGGCACCAGGCCCGGTGGATGGCTTGAAGCGCATGCTCACCGCAGTGGGGATCGACCCGGAGCGCGATGTGAAGATCGGGCCGGTACCCGGTACCGCAGGCGCGGGCGTGTCGTTTGGCGTTGCCGCAGCGAAAGCGTTGGAAGAGGGCAAACTCGACGGATTCTGGGCCAACGGCATGGGTGCGGAAATCGCGATCCGCAATGGCATCGGGACCATGCTGCTCGACGCTCGGCGCGGCGACGGCCCGCAAGGTGCACTCGACTACACATTCGCGGCATTCGTGGCGACGCAGGCGCGGATCGATAAAGAACCAGAAGTCGTTGCCGCCGCAACACGCGCCATCATCGGGGCACAAAAGGCGTTGAAGGCGGATCCGTCTTGCGCGACTAAGGCGGCACAGAAGCACTTTCCGGCGTTCGAGACCGGCCTGATCGCCGAACTCATTCGGCGGGATGCGCCGTTCTACGATCCGGCGATTTCCGCGGCGAAGATCGAAGCGCTGAACGCGTTCGGCAGGAACATGGGGATTCTCACTGGAGCGACGCGATTCGAAGATGTTGTTGCGACCCAGTTTAAAAAGCTTTGGTAGCATGTTCGCGCGGTAGGCCCGCGCGGAAATCAGTACCGACTTAAGCCACCAAATCGGCTTCGCGTTCCGTTGCAGCGTCGGCGGTCGTGGCGAACTCGTCCGACCGATTGATCGTGCTGCGCTGCGCGGGTGCAGGGGTCTCGCTCACCAGTCGCGGGCGCGCTGCCACCAACCATGATTCGCGTCGCCATCGTCGGGCGCCATGCCCGGCTGCTGAAGGTTGTTTCGTGCGGGGTCTAAACATATCTCGTTGCCGTTTCACAACTCTGCGTGCCTTGCCTGCTTGCGTACTAAGCGATCAGATCATGCGCAGAAAGGGGTTCATTGGATTTCGGGAATGCCCAGGTGACGGATTGTTCGGGCCGCGCACTGTGCATCGATTGGTAAGTCTTCTCGGGCCATGCAGGCATCGTGCGCGTCGGCTCCAGAGCCGGCAGTGCCAGCAGCCTGTGTGACAAACCTTGGGTAATCGTGTTCATCGTCCACCTCGTTTGGTAGTCAAAGCTTCAATTCGAAATTGATGCGGGTGACCAAACAGTCGTCCGGAAAGCAAGCCCTACCTACGTCCCCACCTTCGTCAATGCTGATTAAGCTATCCCGCGCAATCTGCATGACCTGAATCACGGGGAGTTACGAGGGGGCGAGCCCCTTGATCAATTTCAATTGATCCTACCGGTGAGATGCATACGGGTAATCACGGCGCAAGAACGATTTGATCGCGTGCCAAGTGAGGCAAACGACGGTTTTTGACTGCCGCGAAACGCAACAACGCTTCAGCCTTGTGATCATCAGCGCCATGAAACATCACGCTGACAAATGCGGGCAACCCTTGGACGGGGCGCCGCTAACTACCCCAGCCCGCGACGACGACCTTGCCGATGGTCCTGCCCGACTCGAGCTTAGTGTGCGCGGCCCGTACATTCGCAGCGTTGATCGGGCGCAGGGTTTCTTTCAAGGTGCCGCGGATGCGACCTGCGTCGATCCATTCCGCCACCTGGGTGAGGAGACGATGCTGTTCAATCATGTCAGCCGTCTTGAATCGTGGCCGTGTGAACATCAGTTCCCAGCAGATTGCGGCGCTCTTGGCGCGAAAAGCGTCGGGTGGCAGCGGCCCCTTATTGCCGACGATCATGCAAATCGCGCCTTGCGGGGCAACGAGATCGCCCATCTGTTCCCAGTAGCGATCGGTGTCGGCGTAGTTGGCGATGTAGTCGACGAATTGCATACCGAGCGCTTCGATCTGTGGGCGCATCGGCTTGGAATGGTCGATGACATGATTGGCACCGAGTTCCTTGCACCACGACACCGTTTCGGGACGTGAAGCGGTTGCGATCACCTTGAGTCCGGCGATCTTCGCAATCTGGATGCCGATCGAACCAACACCGCCAGCGCCGCCGATAATGAGCAGACTCGCGCCGCGATGCTTGCCGCCCAAGTCGATTTTCATCCGATCGAAATAGGCTTCCCATGCAGTGATTGCAGTGAGCGGAATCGCGGCGGCTTGCGCGAAATCCATCGACTTCGGTTTCTTCGCGACGATGCGCTCATCGATGAGTTGCAGCTCGCAGTTTGAGCCGGCTCTCGTGATGTCGCCCGCGTAATAAACCTCGTCACCGGATTTGAAGAGCGTCACGTCGGCACCCACTGCAACGACCGTCCCCGCGGCATCCCAACCGAGCACGCGCGGTTGCGCTTCGACTTTGCTGCTGGGGGCGCGCTGTTTGGTATCGACCGGATTGACCGATATGGCTGCCACGCGAACCAGGAGATCCCGACCGGCGGGCTTGGGGTCGGGCAACGTCACGTCGATGAGCGACTCTGGATCGGTAATCGGCAGATAACGGGTGAGCGCGACAGCTTTCATGTTGGTACCTTGATGAGTGGTTGATATTGCGCGGCTGAAAACCGGATCAGCCATTGTGGCATGCTCCGTTCAACGCTTGAATTCTCACCCGGAATGAAGGAGAAACGCATGCTCGGCGCCCATTTCAATCGACTCACTGCCCTCATCGTGTGCACGGTTGCGTCCTTTGCCGCTGTCGCGCAGGGGGCGTATCCGGTCAAGCCGATCAAGTTCATTGCGCCCTTCCCGTCCGGCGGGACATCGGACGTGTTGTCGCGACTGCTGGCCGCCAAGATGACCGAAGGACTCGGCCAGACCGTTGTCGTGGAAAACCGGCCGGGCGCGAGCGGCAACATCGGCCATGAAATCGCCGCCAAGGCGCCTGCTGACGGCTACACGATCATTATGAGCAACAACGGTATCTACACGATCAATCCGTATCTGTTCAAGAAACTGCCGTACGATCCAGAAAAAGATTTTCAGCCGATCTCGTTGGTCGCGATGGCCACGCAAGTGCTGGTCGCACACCCTTCGGTACCGGTGCAAAGCGTGCAAGACCTCATTACCCTCGCAAAATCGAAACCCGGGCACATCAACTACGGCTCGGGCGGGCGCGGCATCATTTCGCACATCAGCGCAGAAATGTTCAAGACCGTGACGGGGACTGATCTCACGCATGTACCGTACAAAGGGACCGGACAAGCGATCGCCGATCTCGTAGCCGGACAACTGCATGTGATTTTTTCGGACATGGTCCCGGCGATGCCGCACATCAAGAGCGGCCGGTTGCGTGTGCTGGCGGTTACCAGCGCGACGCGATCGAGCGTACTACCGGATGTGCCAACGATGGCCGAAGCTGGCACCGGCGGATTCACCGCGGATACCTGGTGGGCAGTCGTCGTGCCAAGGGGCGTTTCAGCCGAAGTCGTCAATCGACTCAACGCCGAGCTGGCCCGCGTGATGAAACTACCCGAGATACAGGAGCGTTATTTCGCGTTGGGCATCTCAACGGCGCATAGCACGCCGGAGCGCATCTATGAGTTGACGAGGGTGGAACGACCCGCCATCGCGAAGGTGCTGAAGACGGTTGGGATCGAACCAGAGTAGCTGGCTCAAACGTCCAGCCGCTCTTCGGACAATGGCTTTCTCTCCGCAATATTGAAACGCCCGTCGTAGATGGGGCCTTTGCCGATCGTGGGCCCTTGATACTGCACGAACAGCATCAGACCGCCGGTTGCGGTCGACAACGACTCTTCGAAGGGCGGATCAGGATAGAAAAGCATCGACCCCGGCCCCACCACGCGCTCGCCGATCTTGAAGGTGCCTTCGAGGACATACCAGATCTGCGCGAAATCATGCCGGTGTAGCGGATGGTTCGCACCCGGCTCGTAGCGCACAAAGCCGACATTGGGCTCGGTGGGACATTCCGGCCGCGAATGGAACAGCATCTTGCTGAGTTGGCCGGGGAAACGCAGCGTTTCCCACGGCATATCGTCGATGTGGCGAATCGCGACAGGAAAGTCAGTTGTCATTGCAGCTCCTTCGAACATTTATCATTAAGAAAACACCGATCAAGTAGCCGCACGAGGGATCCCTGAGTGTGATTTTGTCGAATTTGCGAAGCGAATGAAATATTCATCGAACTTGCGGGGCGTTTTGCGACAGAAAGCGGGGCCATGCCCCGCATTTCGCTCACGCTGGACG